>NZ_LR134263.1:621813-932720 GCF_900636325.1 Staphylococcus delphini | reverse complement strand
ATGTCCGCCCTCTTTTATAATTTAGAACGCTTGCATCAAGAAGGCTTACAACCTGAAGGCGATATTATCGTACATTCTGTTGTCGGCGAAGAAGTCGGTGAAGCAGGTACAAAAGTCGCTTGTGAACATTCACCAAAAGCTGATTTAGCACTTGTGTTAGATACGAGTGACAATATTGCGATGGGTCAAGGTGGCGTCATTACAGGTTGGGTGACCATCCAAAGCCAAGAAACGATTCACGACGGTGCACGAAGTCATATAATTCATGCTGGCGGCGGACGTCACGGTGCCAGTGCGATTGAAAAAATGGTAAAAATCATTCAAGCACTTCAAGAACTAGAACGTCATTGGGCAGTCACTAAATCTTGTCCAGGTATGCCTCCCGGTGCTAACACGATTAATCCTGCAGTCATTGAAGGCGGACGTCACCCTGCTTTTATTGCCGATCAATGTCGTTTATGGATAACAGTGCATTATTTACCTGATGAAAATTACGAAACGATTATTGAAGAAATAGAAACGTACTTAAATAAAGTGGCTGAGAGTGATTTATGGCTCAATGAAAACCCACTTCAATTCGAATGGGGTGGCACTTCTATGATTGAGGATAAAGGTGAAATCTTCCCTAGTTTTACTTTACCAACAACACACGCAGGCTTTCATATGTTAGCTAAAGCACATGAACACGTACACCAGACACCGCTTCAAACGACAATGAGCACAACTGTGACAGATGGTGGTTGGACCGCAGACTTTGGCATTCCAACTATTTTATACGGTCCAGGAGAGCTCAATGAAGCCCATGGAACGAATGAAAAAATTCGCATTCAAGATTTGGATCATTTTACAGAAGTGCTATACGCCTTTTTAAAAGAATGGTATGAGCATCCTGTGCGGTAATGTTACACATTTTCATAATACGTAAAAAAACCACTTTCCAAATGTCATGACACCATATTGGAAAGTGGTTTTTATTTTGTTATGAAGTGTGATGAGGCTATATCATAACGAGTATGATGTCATTCTAGCATCACATATCTCAAACTTAATAACCTAATTGCCTCATAAATGTTAAAAATTGATTCGTATTTTTAACTTTTGTGCAAACATAATTATTATACATTCTTAATTAATCTAACTCATTAATTAACTTTAATATTTCATCTTTGTCCATGTTTCTCAAGTTCCTATTGCACAGTTTAGTCAATTTATTAGATACATAAGCTGTAGCCATAGAAGTATTCTCACCGCTATTAGGCAACTTATTATCAACCGAAATGAATACGTCAGCATCATCGTTAGAATTAAAGACAGACTTTGAACCTTCCTTATTCAAGACTCCAACCGATATAGTTTCTTTATAGGATGCTGGAAATTCTTTACCACCAAAAATGTCGTTACCGTTTGCAGCTACAATAATAATGCCTTTTTCATGAGCTTCTTTTATTTTTCTATGTAATTCAGGATAATTTTTAGTAAAGCCATAACTCATATTTATTATATCGACATTATTTTTAATTGCCCAGTCAAGTGCTGAAATAGTATCCTCCAATCTTCCGTTACCATGACGGTTCAAAACTTTAGCATCGTAAATAACTATATCTGCTTCATATTCTATAATTTTTGAAACTTTATTAGCATGTACGCTATTCCAGTTATTGTCAAGAGTAAAATTACGAGATATTACTTTGCTTTTAATAGCTTTCTTTTCAACACCTGTATCTAGAACTGCTATTTTACTTTTTTCATACTTGCAATTATAATTCAAATATATAAATACCGATAATAAAATTAGTATTATTAATTTTAAATAAACTTTAATCCATTTCATGACTTACATCAAACAAGAGGTTGCTGTATTTTTGAGAATAAATTTTATATGACTGCTTATTTAGAAAATATAGCCACAGCCCTCTATCATCATACAAGTGAAATAATATGCCTCTTTTACTATCCATTAAATATATATCTAAGTAATTGTCTTTTTGATTAATTGTTGGGAATAAACCCTTAAAATCTTGATTGGAAATTGCTCGCACTAATTTTTTATAATTTAAATCCTTCAATGTCTTATTTTTATAAGAAAAAATATAACATTGGATGCCTTCATCATTAATATATTCTTTAAAATCTGGTATTTCGTTATTATTGAAATAACTAAACTTTTCTTTGAACCTAGTTTTTTTAAATGAGTCCCCATATAAATAATATAAAAGAACTATATCAATAGTATTACTTTGTTGAAACAAATCTTGTAAAATTTGAATTGCATTGTTATGAATCCTTTCAAAATAATCTTTGTTAAAGCTTTTTCCATCATCTAAAAAAGGGTATTCGCCTTCACTTAAATCTAAATGAACAGCATTTTCACCTTCAGAGAATTTTAAACCACTTACTTCCATGCAACTATTAATATTACTCATTTTTATCAATCACCCTATTTATGCGCCGCTTACCTAATACAGTTTTTTAAAAATACGTCTTTAAAGATTTATGCTGAGATTACCAATTCACACAAAAAGGACGCTTCCCATAAGTTTTGCTCGCTTAAGGAAAACGCCTCAAAAGAATGAATTTAAATGTTCGTTTGGTTCATCTGAATTAAACGGCATTTTTATCTTTTTGAAATCTTTTATGTTATTAATATGTCATTCACAATTATAAAATGCCATTAAATCATCATTTATAAGCTGTTTTACATCATCCCTGGCATGCCGCCCATTTGTGGCATATCATTCCCTTTATCTTCAGGGATGTTTGCAACTACCGCTTCAGTTGTTAAGAACATTGCCGCAACACTTGCTGCGTGTTGTAAAGCAGAACGTGTCACTTTCGTTGGGTCCACGATACCTGCTTCTAACATGTTCACCCATTCGTCTGTAGCTGCGTTGTAACCAATACCTGGTTCAGCATTTTTCATTCTTTCAACGATGACTGAACCTTCAAGACCTGCATTTTCAGCAATTTGACGTACAGGTGCTTGCAATGCTTTCAATACGATGTTCACACCTGTTGCTTCGTCGCCTTCCGCTTCGATAGCTTGGACGTCTTTGAAAATGTTCATTAATGCCGTACCTCCACCTGCAACAATACCTTCTTCTACTGCTGCACGTGTTGAGTTTAATGCATCTTCAATACGTAATTTACGTTCTTTCAATTCCGTTTCAGACGCTGCACCCACTTTAATCACCGCAACACCGCCAGCTAATTTTGCTAAGCGCTCTTGAAGTTTTTCGCGATCAAAGTCAGAATCAGTTTCTTCAATTTGTGCTTTTAATTGACCGACACGTGCATCGATGTTCGCAGGATCACCGTCACCATCAACCACTGTTGTATTGTCTTTAGTCACTTCAACTTTGTTTGCCGTACCTAACATATCTAAAGTCGCTTCTTTTAATTCAAGACCTAAATCGTCTGTAATCACTTGTGCGCCTGTTACAATCGCCAAGTCTTCTAACATTGCTTTACGACGATCACCGAAACCAGGTGCCTTAACTGCAACGGCTGTAAATGTACCACGCATACGGTTTAAGACAAGGTTGGTTAACGCATCGCCTTCTACTTCGTCCGCTACAATTAAAATAGGACGGTTGGATTGTACAATTTGCTCTAATAATGGCAAGATATCTTGGAATGAAGAGATTTTCTTGTCAGTAATTAAAATGTATGGTCTTTCTAATTCTGCAATCATTTTGTCAGAATCTGTCACCATGTATGGCGATTGGTAACCACGATCAAATTGCATCCCTTCAACGACTTCTAATTCTGTGTTAAAACCATTTGATTCTTCAATTGAGATCACACCGTCATTACCGACTTTTTCCATCGCTTCAGAAATGTAACGACCTACTTCTTCGTCAGCTGCAGAAATCGCGCCGACTTGTGCAATTTCTTCTTTGTTTTCAACTTTTTGCGAAATGTTGTGTAATGATTCAATTGCGACCGCCACTGCTTTATCAATACCTTGACGGATTCCAACTGGGTTCGCACCACTTGTTACGTTTTTAAGTCCTTCTTGAATCATCGCTTGCGCAAGTACAGTCGCTGTTGTCGTACCGTCTCCTGCAATTTCATTCGTTTTATTCGCAACTTCTTGAACAAGTTTCGCACCCATATTTTCATAAGGATCTTCTAATTCAATTTCTTTTGCAATCGTTACACCATCATTTGTAATGAGTGGTGCTGTAAATTCTTTATCTAGTACGACATTGCGCCCTTTTGGACCAATTGTCACTTTAACAGCATTTGCTAATTTATCGACACCACGTAACATCGCTTGACGTGCATCTTCAGAAAATTTTAATTCCTTTGCCATTCTATTACCTCCGTTGTTTCATTCATTTCTTTTATATATCAGTTTAAATTTAGTCTTCAATCACAGCTAACACTTCATCTTCAGTTAACACTAAGTATTCTGTGTCGTCACGCTTCACTTCAGTTCCTGCATATTGTTGAAACACAACACGATCGCCTACGTTGAGTTCTGGTTTTAGGCGTTCACCATTGTCTAAAGTGCGTCCCGGACCTACCGCAACGATAACACCTTCATTGGATTTTTCCTTAGCTGAATCAGTTAAAACAATACCGCTTTTCGTTGTTTGTTCATGTTCTTTCTTTTCGATGACTACACGGTTTCCTAATGGTCTAAGCATGTGTGAGTGCCTCCTTATGTTCAACATCAATTTAGCACTTTCATTTATTGAGTGCTAATTTAGTTCTATAATAATCAAAATTGGTCAAAATTTCAAGCGTTTACGTTCAAAGCCATTGTCCACACCTTTATTTTCCGTTAGAATAAAAGGGATTGAACGGAGGCTAATTATGAAGAGATTTTGGGTTTCACTACTCACCGTAGTATTATACATCCTTGCACAAATATCACCTTTTATTGCACGTGCGGTTGGCTGGATTCAAACGGACAACCAAGCAGAATTGTTGCGGCAATCGATAGCAGTTCAGTTCACTGCTTTTATCATTGTCGCCATTTTAATCATCTTACTGCAGTTTTTTGTGAAAAATAAATTAAACTTTGAACGCGGTCCGAAAGAGAAAAAACGTTATGTACTTCCCTATATTTTAGTAGGTCTAGTCATTGTGTTTATCGCACAAATGATTGTGAATCTCATTTCTGTCCAACTATTTGGGGCTAATCCTGCGAGTGAGAATACGTTAAGAATTATGAAAATCGCTCGTCAAATGCCTATATTTATTGTGTTGATAGCGATTGTCGGACCACTATTAGAAGAGTTTGTCTTTAGAAAAGTATTGTTTGGTGAACTGTATCACGCGATTAAAGCGAGTCGATGGGTCAAATTCACGATTGCAACGACGATTAGTTCTACAGTGTTTGCTGTTGTCCATATGGATTTTTCGCATTTCTTAGCTTATTTTGTTATGGGGATCATTTTTTCCGCATTTTATATTTATACGAAGCGGTTGAGTGTGTCGATCGGTATTCATATGGCTCAAAATGGTTTAGTTGCACTCATTCAACTTATGATACCTGAAAAGATGATTGAAGAAGCCGTTAAGCAAACACAATTCGTCCATTTATTAACCACACAGTGGATGTCATTTTTCCTTTCATAAACCATACACGGTTGGCTTCACAAAATTACTTTTAAATAGTTCAGATATATTTTTTACAATGCACAAAGGGTTAAGACGACTTCAGTTAAAGCGTCCTAACCCTTTGTTATTTTATTTCCAAAAATGATGCAGCCGTTTCCATAAAATCATACTAATCAGGCCGACAAAACCGACCATGACAATGCCAATATAAATCATTGGCTTGTAACTTAATGATTTTCCTGCATCTTCTTTCGTATCTTTCATACGATGCGTATTAAAATTTTCTCCGTGCTGTTCAATTTTCTTCACTTTATCTTGCTGATGCTTATTAACCAATGACTTATCGCCACTTTTCTTGAAATCTGGCATCGAACCAAATTCCCCTGTGACGAGTTCTAATACTTGTTTATCTAAACGGTGATAGTATTGCTCTGTAGAAAGCGGATTAAAATATTGATATCTAAAATAATCTGTACTTTGTTGCAAGTCATCTAAAAATGCATTTTGTGAAAATTGTTCTTTACGACTCAAACTCGCAATATCACGTTGGCCTTGACTTCCAAATTGACTTAAACGCGCAACCTCTTCTTTAAACAATGGATTATATTTATAATTATTATTCAATAACCCTGCGTATTCGTCATAAGCCGATGTACCATACTGATTCGAATGGTTGGTGCTTGCAACGGAACCGTTTTGCTGGGGATCGCTTGCATTGCCATTTGACGGTTGCCCATTCGGTTGTGGACTTGCTTCACTGCCACCTCCCCCATTTGGACCTGTTGTTGTACCGCCATTACCGTTTCCACCGTTATCTGTTGCAGGTGGTGGGATATGGTTTGAAGTATCATCTTTTTGATTCGGACGATCTGGCACTTTAGGCGGTGGTGTGGGTTTGTCCTCTTTATCAGGTTTAGTATGTTGATCTTTTGAAGGTTTGTCTTTATTCGGTTGATGCGGCTTCTGATGATTTTCTTTATTCGGCTGTTCCCCACTCTCTTCATCTTTCTTTGTATCTGGTTGATCAGGTTGAGACGGTTGGCCTTCTTGACTTGGGTCGTTGTGATGTTGATTTTCTTCATGAGATGGAACTTCTTCAGTATCCGGTTCTTCTATAGATGTGTCGTCTTCTGTACTCGGTGTTGTTGATTCACTTTCATCCGTTGCCGGTACCTCATCATTCGGTTTCACATTTTCCGTTGACGCGGCATCTGTTTCATCAGTTGAAGGCGTTGTTATTTCATTGAAAGAAGGTGTTTCAGCAGCGTTCCCATTTGAAGAAACGTCGCTTCGTAAATCATCCATGTCTGCCGTTTGATCATACGATGAAGTGACCCTCAATGTATTCAAAGTCGTCGCACTGTTATTGATATTCGCTGCTTGAACGACGTCACGAGTTAATAAAAGAGGTGATACAACACATAAAATACTCATTGAACCGATTCCCAATTTAAATAGTCGTTTGACGCTATGTTCTTTTTTATGTTCTACCATCAGATTCACCTCTGATTGCTTAAAGTTTTTTAACAAAGCCAGTATAAACAAAAGTGACTCCGATTACCACCCTCATGTATATTTGATTGTATTCAATTAAGATTTTTGTTAAACCGTTCATCATTTAGTACACTAGGATTAATTCGAAAATAAGGATGATGATGATGCAAATACAATTATTTCAATTTAATGTCGCAATCGCTAATTCACGTCAAAACGAACAAAAAATCGCTACGTTATTTGAACAACATTTAGATAATCAAACAGAGGTCATAGTTTTGCCTGAAATGTGGAATAACGGCTATGCATTACCTCAGTTAGAACAGTTAGCAGATGAAGACTTAGCTCAAAGTTATGCTTTTATACAAAAATTAGCACAACATTATCATGTAGACATTGTTGCGGGCTCTGTTTCTAACCATAAAGAAGGTGCCATTTACAATACAGCGTTTGCCGTAAATCGACACGGTGAAAAAATTTATGAATACGATAAAATCCATCTCGTTCCGATGTTAGATGAACCAGACTTTTTAACCGGTGGCGAGACTGTCCCCTACCCATATACGCTTTCTAACGGCACAAGTGTATCTCAAATCATTTGTTATGACTTACGCTTTCCTGAATTGAGCCGTTACCCTGCAGCACAAGGTGCGAAAGTGATGTTTTATGTCGCACAATGGCCCGAAGTTCGACTCACACATTGGCGTCAGTTATTACAAGCACGTGCAGTTGAAAATGATATGTATGTCGTTGCTGTTAATGGCAGTGGTGATGATGGTAAAACAACGTATGCAGGACATTCAATAGTAGTAGATCCAAATGGGGAAATCATTGCTGAAGCGGATGAAAATGAAACAGTGATGACCGTCACATTAGATCTTCAAAAAGTAGACACACAACGACGTGCTATTCCAGTTTTTGAAAATATGCGACCGTCCGTATATCGCTATGCACAAAAAGAAATATAAAATATGAGGCGCTACCTCTCTTATTTAAAGAAGTAACGCCTTTTTTCATGACCATAAAATAAAAATGAACAGACGAGCTTGGGAGGGACTCGCCTGTTCTTCATATTAAGGGAATGTTTTATTTACAGTTATTCTATTTAATTGGGGATGTTATTAATTATGAAAAAATTTAGTGAATTTACCGATTATTAAATATTGCTACAATGGCTTCAATATCGAAACCTGATTTTACTTTAGTCTAAGTAAGGAAAAAGATTCTAACAAATACTTTTATCAAATCTTATTTTTTGATAAATTTTGCTACTGTTTCTGCGATAAGTTTAACAAATTCAACGATTGTGCTAATGATATCTGCTGCCATAGTGAGCACCTCCTTAAATTATAAATAAAACCAAAGACTCCAATAGATTGTTGCTCCCTTAGTCATGTAAGCTGAGCGAAGAATACAATGACTAAGAACATCTGACTTAACTTAATCAGTAAATTTGCTTAAGTGTACTCGACAACACTTAATACAAAATCACTTCATCTCCATCACCAATGTGATGATGTCTATATTACAACATGATTTTTTACCTTTGTGTTAACGAGTGCGTAACTCGTTATTTTTTATGCTTAACTGTTTAAAAATTTATGGTAAAATATTAAAAACCAATCATTTGCAACAGTTAGGAATGATAAATGAACAGTTAGGCAAAAAGTAAAGCGTTTTAATAGTTGTGTATTATAATTTAGACAAGGAGGAGAGCCGTATGTTACTCATTGACAATGGAATTGAAAAAATGGCGCTGAAGCTTCAACAACGACAGAATTTAAGTCATATTGAGTTTTTAAAAGTGCGTTTAGGCATGCAAGTTGTCGTGATTAACTCCTTTAAAGCTGTTGTGACTTACGGACTTGCACTCCTATTGAACATTTTTTTATACACACTTATTGTTCACCTAACTTTTCTTGCCTTGAGGGGTTATTCACATGGTGCACACGCGAAAACGTCAATGCTTTGTCATGTACAAAATATTGCTTCATTCGTTGTTTTACCATGGTTAATCGTACAATATGACATTTCGTTTCAATTTTTGTTAAGCTTGAGTATATTGGCTGCGATGATCGTAATCAAATATGCACCTGCTGCAACGAAAAAGAGACCAATAGCTCCAAGAAGAGTGAAAGGCCTTAAAATCAAATCAATCATTGTATTTATTTTACTCATGGCTCTTGCATTCATCGTACCAACGCCTTATAATCGATTTGTCGTTTATGGGGTATTATTACAATCATTCACATTATTACCTATCTTTTCTACTAAGGAGGAAGTTTAACATGAGAATTTTAGAAGTTTTATTCAACCTTATTACAAATTTATTCCAATCAATCGGTAGCTTTGCTAGAATCCCTATTAGTACTGGATTTTTTGATGAGCCAGAAATCCCTTCTGAATTGTTAGAAGAGGACAAATAAAAAGTTAGAAAGTGTGTATAAAATTGGAAATACTTTTAGCCATATTTATAGTATTATTTCAATCCTTTATTTTCGCATCAGTAACGAGTATTATCCAAAAATATAAATATAGTCAAAGGGATTACATTATTCTCACCTTCGGGATAGTAATCCCTTCTATTATTTTATATTTAATTTTCGATAAAAATAGTTTGCTTTATTTAATTCTTTGCTTTTTCATCTTCTATTTTAGACGAGCAAAAATCATTGGAATTATTACAGTGTTACTTACAATTCTTGTTTTAATGATTAATGATTTCGTCGCGACTTGGTTTTTTGCATATCTTAATACATATCACATCAATTTTTATGTAGCATCATTAATCTATATGATAGCCTTTGCGCTAGGTTGCTATATTTTTTCTTTTATTATTATTACATTGTTTAATAAACTTAAAACATCTTGGTTGTATATTAACAAATTTTATTTGATTGTTCTAAGTTTGTTTTTAGCTTCAGGATTTCTAAGCTTTTTCTCGTTATTGAATAAAACTGTCGGGGACTTATATGAGTTTCGAAATTTTGGTATCATTTATTTTATTTCTTTTTCGGTTTTCGCTATTGTAAATGGCGGTTATAAAATGTAGGAAAATGGCGGAATGAAAATGCTGTTTTTCCTACATTTTTTATTTTCTAAAATATATAATCATGTCTTAACTCAATCTTTGAATGGAGGTTGTTTGATTGAGACATGATATATACGAAGGAGTGTCATTTTACATTATGAAAGGCATAAAACCAAATTACGCTGAACTGGCTAGACAATATCATTGTGATCCAAGGACAGTAAAAAAATATTATGAAGCTGGGAAAGGCAATGAGTTGAAAAAATTAAAAACAAGGAAAACGACAAAGAGAGTATCAAAATTAGAACCCTATAAAACGCTCATAGACGAAAAATTAGAGCTAGGTTGTACGGCTATGGCGATTTATAAATATATTACTAAAAAAGGATATGAAGGCAAATATACGATTCTTAGAGAATATTGTAAGAATAAAAAAGGAAAGGAAATTAAAAAAGCAACTATACGGGTAGAAACACGCCCCGGTATAGCTGCTCAAGTAGACTGGAAAGAAGATATGGTCATGCATGATAAATTTGGGAAACGTTATCAATTTAATATCTTTCTTTACGTTCTACACTATTCAAAAATGAAGTATATCACATTAACTTGGGATAGAAAACAAGATACATTATTTCAATGTTTGAAAGAATCTTTTGAGTACACTGGAGGTGTTCCTAAGGAAATATGGTTCGATAATATGAAAACGGTCGTTGATCGTCCTAGAACACAATATAGAAAAGTGGTATTTAACACCCTTTTTCATCAATTTAGTAAAGATGCAAACTTTGAACCCATCGCGTGTAGGCCTTATAGGCCGCAAACCAAGGGCTCTGTGGAATCTTTAGCTAAATTTGTGGAACAACGTTTAAGGCCCTACGATTACGAATTTTATGACGCTGTTGAACTTATCAGTCTTGTCAATCACTTTTGTCATGAAATGAACCATAACGAAATATCGCAAGCAACTGACTGCTATCCAATTGATTTATTCAATTCTGAAGAAAAACATCTATTGAACCCGTTTAATGTGCAGTTACTAAACACCTATGTCGAAGATGAATGCATTCGAATTGTTTCTAAAGAGTCGATGGTTAATTTTAGAAAAGGTAAATATTCAGTACCTACAAAGTTTATTGGTGAGGAGGTTGAATTAATCTTTAATGAATTGACTGACAAATTATCCATCTACTTTGATGCCGAGTTAATTAGAACCCATCATTTATCGGAAAAGAAATTCAATTATGTTACCAAAGATATGTGTGAGATATTGAAGTCTGACGCATTCAAGCACAAAGACGATCAAGAAATTCTTACGTATATCGAAGATTCATTATTAAAATATGACGAGGTATAGGAGAAACAGATATGTATACAGACCATCAAAAGCTATTAGAAAACTTTCAACAGCTCAATCTAAAAATGATTAAAGACTATTATCCGAAGTATTTAGAATCACTATCCAAGAATCAAAAATCTTTAACTGAAATTTTACTTGAGTTGACAGAAAAGGAAGTAGAATATCAAGCTGAACAAAAATTTAAACGTGCTATTAAGTTAGCACGTTTCCCTAAGGTTAAATATTTAAATGACTTTGATTTCACGTTTCAGCCAAGCATTAATAAACAAGAAATACTCACATTAAAATCCATGCATTTTCTAGAGAAGAGTATCAATATATGCTTCTTAGGTAATAGTGGTGTCGGTAAGACACATCTAGCAATATCGCTAGGCGTAGAAGCTTGTAAACAAAATATCAAAACTCGATTCTATACTTTTAAAGAATTAATTGAACTCTTAACCACTTCAGAGGAGAAAGGAATCATCAATAAAACTTTAAAACAATTAAACAGAATTGAACTACTTATTATTGATGAGATAGGCTATACACCCATTTCAAAAGAACAGGCAGACCTCTTCTATCAATTGATGTCACTAAGATATGAAATGAAATCCACGATCATAACGACGAATATCCCTTTTTCTAGTTGGGGCGACTCATTTAGTAACAAGATAGCGTCAGCAGCCATTATTGATAGACTTATTCACCATTCAAAAATATTTAAAATTACAGGCGATTCATACCGACTTAAAGACTATAAAAGTGAAAAAAGTTTAAACATACGTCATTCTTAAACCGCCAAAAAACGACATTTTCAAACCGCCATAAAACAACATTTTCAAACCGCTATTGACAGCTATATTAATTATAGCAACCACTTTAACGATAGAACGCGAAATCAATTATAAACGGAAAAAGCAAGAATTAGATGATTATTATAAATATACAGTACAAATTGAAAAAATTAACAACAAAATGCGTAAATTCCGACATGACTATACGAATATTTTATTAACGATGTCCGAATATTTACGTGAAGATGATTTAGAAGGTTTGAAGAAATATTATCATGAACATATTAGTCCTTTAAAAAGCGAATTTGAATCCAATACGATGCGACTGAATGGTATTGAGAATCTAAAAGTCCGTGAAATTAAAGGCTTAATTACGACAAAAATTTTACAAGCGCAAGAAAATAATATTGAAATCACTGTTGAAGTGGCGGATGAAATCACGCAAATTGATATGGATGCGATTCAACTTAGCCGTGTACTAGGTATTATTATGGATAATGCGATAGAAGCTTCCAATACGATTGAGGACCCTATTATTCAAATCGCATTTATTAAGACGGATGAGTCCGTAATGATTATTATTATGAACAAAGCGCCAAAAGATATGCCTAAGCTACATACCTTGTTCCAGGATGGCTTTTCAACTAAAGGAAACAATCGAGGTATAGGATTAACAACATTAAAAGAGATTATTGATCAAACGGACAATGTATTCCTTGATACGACGATCGAAAACCATTATTTTATTCAGAAACTAGAGATTATGAACGATTACGAATAAGGATGTGTGTATCATGAAAATTTTGATTTGTGAGGATGATCCTAAACAACGCGAACGCATGGTGTCCATTATTGAAAACTATATTATGATTGAAGAGAAGCCGATGGAAATTGAGCTTGCTACTAATGACCCTTACGCTATTTTAGAAACTTCTAAAAACATGACTGATATTGGCTGCTACTTTTTAGATATTCAATTAGAGTCTGATATTAATGGGATTAAATTAGGGAGCGAAATTCGTAAACACGACCCTGTCGGGAATATTATTTTTGTGACGAGTCATAGTGAACTGACGTACTTGACGTTTGTCTATAAAGTGGCTGCCATGGATTTTATTTTTAAAGATGATCCTGAAGAATTAAGAACACGCATTATCGATTGTTTAGAAACAGCATTAAAACGGCTTGATTTATTAACAAAAGATCATACTGTTGAAACTTTGGAACTCAAACGTGGGACGAGCTCGGTTTACGTGAACTATGATGACGTGATGTTTTTCGAGTCCTCACCGAAGTCACATCGTTTAATCGCGCATTTAGACAATCGTCAAATCGAGTTTTACGGCAATTTGAAAGAGTTAGCTCAACTCGATGACCGGTTCTTCAGATGTCACAACAGTTATGTGCTGAATAGAAGGAATATAACGCGTGTCGATACGAAAGAACGGATTGCTTATTTCAAAAATGAAGAATTTTGTTACGTCTCGGTGCGTAATTTGAAGAAAATTTAAAAGCGCTATCTCGCATTAAAAAGCCAATCTCCCACCTATCCGGGAACTTGGCTTTTTAATTAAAGTTCTTCTAATGTTGGTAAGCTTGAAATGGCGCCGTATTGCGACACGACACAACCTGAAACTTGATGTGCAAATTTCAAAATATCATGCCCGTGTTGGCGTAGCGTATCAATAGGCTGTTGCTCAGACTGACATAATTTCGCATTGATAGCACCGATAAATGCATCTCCTGCGCCTGTAGTATCCACCACTTGTGCTGGCGGTGTCGGCACTTCAATTGTTGCGCCATCTTTGAAAATTAAAGATGCCCCGCGACTACCTTTCGTGTAAATGACTGCTTGAACATTGCCGACAAACAGTGATTTTAATGCTTCCGTTTCATCATCTTGTCGTGTAACAAATGACAGTTCCTCATCTGAAACTTTAACCACATGTGCGCGTGGTAAAAATGCTTGCAATGTGTCGTAATAAAGATCATGGTCATCCCATAAAGGTAAGCGTACATTCGGATCAAACACAATCGTTGCGCCGACTTGTTCCGCTTTATCCAGTAATCTTAAATGCGCTTCTTTCATAGGACTATCGACTAATGCAACCGAACAAAAGTGTATTAAATCACCTTGTTGCAACTCAATGGTGTCGATATTTTTAGCTTCATACAGCATGTCTGCACTCGGTTTTCGATAAAATGAAAAGTCTCGTTCCCCTTCATGAGATAAACTGACAAATGCAAGTGCTGTATTCGCTTTTTTTGTCGTTAAAACATGTGAGGTGTCGACTTCAACCCCTTGTAACGTCTCGATGATTTTGTCACCAAAAGCGTCTTCCCCCACTTGTGTGATCAAATGACTGTTGCCACCTAATTTTTGAACAGCTGCAGCTACGTTACAAGGCGCACCACCGACTTGTGGTTCAAACCCTGTCACATCTTTTAATGACGTCTCTCTTTGTGTAGGAATAAAATCGATGAGTGCTTCACCTATTGCATAAAAACGTTTCATTTATGATTCTCCTTCCACAATATCGTATTTGGTCATTTTTAAATACACTTGACCTGAATCGGTAACGACTTTAAACTTGTTTGATGTTGCTTTAGGGAATATACGTGACGTCAACACACGTTCCCCTTCATTACAAAAGATTTCAATGCTTGATGTATCCACGAAAATACGTAATTGCTTCAAATCCGTATGTAATTGCGTCACCCTCATCGTTCCTTCAACTGGATACGGTAATGCCCCACTATCAAAGCGCTCCAATGAAACCTGACGTGTCGTTGCATCATACCGAATCGTTGTGGATTCATTGCGTGATGCACGGAGTTGTAATTCAAAAGCAGAAGCCTCATTTTCTAAAATATCAACGACAAGTTCATACTGCACCCCTTCATAAGGATGGAGTTGTTTAATAAATTTGTTCGCGTAACCGAGCGCAACTTCTTCATTTTTACGTAACTTTCTTAAATGCATATGTGGTTTTTGTTTTAATTTACCATCTTCAATCGTCAATGTTCTTGGCAAAGTTAAACAGTGCGCCCAACCGTCATCATCTGTCGGATATTCGGTGTCAGGTAGACCCATCCAACCGATTAACACACGTCGTCCCGCTTCATCAGTCATCGTTTGCGGGGCATAAAAATCAAACCCGTGGTCAAGTTCAATAAACGGACCATGATCAAATGCTAACGTATCAAAATTTAACGTTCCCATTATATAACCACTTTGGTAAATATTTTGATACGCATCGCCTTTAGATTCTAAGCCTTGTGGACAGAATAGCAAAATATCTTTTCCATGAATTTGAAAATAATCTGGACATTCCCACATATAACCAAAATCTTCTAATTGCGTTTGAATTTCACCTTTAAACTGCCACGGTCCTTCAGGGCGTTCAGCTTCGTATAATACGGCACACCCTGTTTCATTTTCACGTTGTGCCCCTAGCAATGCATACAGTTTTCCATCTTTCTCAAACACTTTAGGATCGCGAAAGTGCTGTGTATACCCTTGAGGAGGTGCCGGAATGGCTGGAGGTAACAATTTACGAACCGACCCATCTGCTTGTACTTCTGCTACGATTTGACTACTGTGACGGTTCCACTCATTGTCACGGTGATTACCTGTGTACATATAGTACAATTTTTGATTAAACGAAAATGCACTCCCACTGTACACGCCATGACTATCAAACGTTTGATCAGGACGTAATACGACACCACGATCTTCAAACTGTACGAGATTGTTACTTGTAAGCAAACGCCAATATTTTAAACCATGTACTGCACCTAACGGAAACCATTGATGTGCGATATAATATTGACCATTAAAAAAGATCAGGCCGTTTGGATCATTTAATAATCCTGTTGGGGGCTGAATATGGTAGGTTTGTCGAAATGGCGAGCGCTTCACTTTGGCCGTTAATATCTCCATTTCTTCATGTGTTGCTTCTTCATACTTTCGATAACGCTTTTCTCTACTCCATTGTTCCATGATGTACCTCCTTTTAACGATTTGGTAACGGTTCCACCTCTTTTAAGATAAATCCTCAACATTTGGAATCCACGTCAAGTTGACGACTTTGAATTAAATCTGGCTGTTCCATTTGAAGCTGTAATTGTTCAAATGCGATACGTCCTGCCGCTTCATATTGGTAAGGTATGGTGAAAATCGCTGGATGAACAATTTGTGTCAGAGGATCTCCGCCAAAACCAGCAATCCACGGCGTTTCTGTCATGTGGTCGTGCATCAACGCTTGATAGAGCGCCAACGCAATCGTATCTGTCGCACCGACATACGCCACAGATGGTTGTTGCGTGAGCTGCCCTTTAATCGATTGTAGTGCAGTTTCATAATCAAACGATGCTATCAATGTCTCATATGTGATGTGATGTTCGGTTAACACTTCCATTAAACCCTGAAAACGTTGCTCACCAACCGCGACGTCATCTTCTTGAATACTCGCATAAATGACATGTTGCTTCCCTTGTGCCACAATTTCCCGTCCCATTAATTGACCAGCTTGATAATCATTGTGGTAAACCGAGCTTAACGACGCATGTGCTTGACCAATGATGATAACTGGTTTATCAATTTCTTGAATGACAGACATATGTGCATCTGTCACAGTAGTCGCCATAAATAAAATGCCATCTACTTTACTTCTTTTAAAAGATTTCAGCGCATCCAGTTCCTGTTCCACATGACGCTCAGTCAAATTCATTAACATTTGATAGCCAAATGCGTCACATTTCGCTTTAATCCCTTTAACCGTTTGGGACACGGCATGAGAATACATTCGCGGGAAAATAATGCCAATCATCATGCTTTTTTGTGCTCTTAAACTTTGAGCAAACTGGTTCGGTTCATAACCGTATGTATCAATGACGTGTTGAATTTTTCGCTTTGTCTTTAAACTAATCGACCCTTGATTCAAATACCTTGAAACTGTACTTTTAGAAACACCCGCTAGATTGGCAATATCCTGTATATTCAATTGTTCATCACCTCACAGTCTCAATAGCTATTTTATCATAAAACCCCTCATGATTACTGTATAAAATACGATGCAGTGTAAAAATAAAGTGTAGCATTCAAGTCTTAGTGAGCAATTTCAGTATGTAGTGACGCATGCGTATTTTCCAAAATTATTTTATGGATTATATTGCATTCTTTTTACATATACCATATAATACCTATTTAAATAGTCGGATATAGAAAGGAGTTATTTTGATGTGGACAATAATTAGTGGTTTAACTGTTGGGGTTTTACTCGGTTTCGTGATGCAACGTACACGATTTTGCCTAACAGGAGGCTTTAGAGATATGTATGTGCAAAAAAACAATAAAATGTTCTATGCCTTACTGGTTGCTATTTCAATACAAGCGGTCGGGTTATTTGTTTTAACGTCCTTAGGTGTGTTGACGATACATAATGGTACCTTCCCTATTATCGGCACCATCATTGGATCATTTATTTTTGGTGTAGGTATTGTATTGGCTGGTGGATGTGCAACGGGAACGTGGTATCGTGCTGGTGAAGGCCTTATAGGAAGTTGGATTGCACTAGTGATGTATGGATTGTTTGCTGCGATTTCAAAATTTGGCATTTTATTACCACTGAAAAATGTGGTTAACAGCCAAACTGTCGCTAATGCAGATATTTCTACTTCAACTGGTATACCGAGCTGGGTTTGGACCACCGCTTTAGTAAGTATTACAGTATTTTTAGTCATCAAAACTTTACGTAAGCCAAAACCTAAAGTGATGATTCCGAAATTAAAATCACGTTATACAGGTGTACGTTACTTTTTATTTGAAAAACGTTTCCATCCATTTGTTGCAGCGATTGCAGTAGGACTAATTGCGTTAATCGCTTGGCCGCTGAGTTATTCAACTGGTCGTGAAGGTGGGTTAGGTATTACGACACCTTCTGCACATATCATTCAATTTTTAACTACAGGCGATTTCTCTCTAATCGATTGGGGTGTCTTTCTTGTTTTAGGAATTTTCTTAGGTTCTTATGTTGCTGCGCGTGGTGCAAAAGAGTTTAAATGGCGTCTACCAGATATTAAAACCATTCGTAACAGTGCTATTGGCGGCGCTTTTATGGGGTTTGGTGCAGCAGTCGCTGGAGGTTGCTCTATCGGTAATGGCTTAGTTGCTACAGCAGCACTTTCATGGCAAGGATGGTTAGGTTTAGCTTCAATGATACTAGGGACATGGTTCATGAGTTATTTCTTATTTGTAAAACCATTAAATGCCGCACGACGTCAAACGCAAATTGTTAGTACTTCAGCAAATGCATCTCATTAAATTATTAAAGAAAGGTGATAAAAAATGAAACATGAATTAGGCACTATTGGAATGGTATGCCCTTTCCCATTAATAGAAGCACAAAAGAAAATGGAAGATTTAAATATTGGTGATGAGTTGAAAATAGATTTCGATTGCACACAAGCTACAGAAGCTATACCTCAATGGGCAGCAGAACAAAATTATCCCATTACTGAATTCGAGCAATTAGGTGATGCTTCTTGGACCATTACCGTTCAAAAAGCTTAATGATTGACACACAAAAAAGCAACGCCTACCTTATTCACAAGGACGTTGCTTTTTTGTGTTCTAGTCATTATTAGCAAACGCTCAACTGAGCTATTGTTTATAAGCTCAGTTCGTCAATTTTTATTCTTCCGTTACACCATAATTTTTCATAAAGAAGAGTAGCGATTGGAGTTCAATCCCTAAGTCAATTTGATGTACTTGTACTGATTGTGGCGCGTGAACACGTTTAGGCGTAAAATTCAAGATACCTTTGATACCTGCTTCGACTAATTGATCGGTCACTGCCTGTGCTGCTGATTCAGGTGTCGCAATTATGACAACTTCTAATTCTCCTGAAGCAATGGTTTCTTTAATGTCATCCATCGACTTAATCGTAATATCCCCAACTGTCGTACCGATGATGTCTTCTCTAATGTCAAAGGCTTCTGTAATGGTCATATCATCATGGATTGAAAAGTTATACGAAATTAATGCTGTACCTAAGTGACCGACACCGACGATACCAATTTTGATAATATCTGAATCACTTAATTCTGATTTAAAAAATTCTAATAAACTATCAATATTATAACCGTAACCTTTTTTGCCTAATTCACCAAAATAAGAAAAATCTCGACGTATTGTGGCTGAATCTATATTTAAGCCTTCACTAATGGCTTTTGAATTAACACGATCTTCGCCTTTCGCTTTTAAAGTATTCACAAATCGATAATACAAAGGGAGACGTTTTAAAGTCGCTCTAGGAATTTTGTTCATTGATTTTCCCATTTTGAAGTCCTCCGATATGATTTCTAATGTGTGTGATAGCTTTCACAGTCTGTTTTTTAATTATAACTTAATTTATATAATAAGGAAACATTTAGTATTTGATACATATAGGGTTTGTTGTACAATAAATAAGAACGAAAGGAGTATGCCCTATGATTTTAATGCAGTTAAGTCAGATTACGAAATCGTTTGATGGCGAAGAAATTTTTGAAGGCGTTAATTTTGAAGTGAAAACAGGGGAGCGCATTGGTATCGTAGGTCGAAACGGTGCGGGTAAATCCACATTGATGAAAATTATCGCAGGTGTAGAATCATATGACTCAGGCCACATCTCAAAAATCAAAGGTCTTAAACTCGGCTATTTAACACAACAAATGACTTTAAATACTGAAAATACGGTTTTTGAAGAAATGGCAAAACCTTTTGAACAAGTGAAAGCGCTTGGCAAACGTATGCAAGAAGAAACCGACTGGCTCGCTGCACATGCGGAAGC
Source organism: Staphylococcus delphini (assembly GCF_900636325.1). Lineage (NCBI taxonomy): Bacteria > Bacillati > Bacillota > Bacilli > Caryophanales > Staphylococcaceae > Staphylococcus > Staphylococcus delphini. The sequence goes on along the minus strand of NZ_LR134263.1, from coordinate 912,656 downwards.
TTATGAAACGACGGAATATCAAACGCATATCGCAAAATATGAACAATTATCCAATGAATTTGAACAACTCGGAGGCTATCATTATGACAGTAAAATCAAAACTGTGTTGAATGGCCTTGATTTTAGTGAGGCAGATTACGACCGACCTATTAATGATTTTAGTGGCGGTCAAAAAACACGGCTCTCACTCGCACAAATGTTATTGAGTGAACCAGACTTGCTTTTACTCGATGAACCGACAAACCATTTAGACATGGCGACTACAGAATGGTTAGAAGATTATTTGAAATATTTTAAAGGTGCTATCGTCATTATTTCACACGACCGCTTCTTCCTCGATAAAATTGTGACGCAAATTTATGACGTCTCACTAGGCGAAGTGAAACATTATGTCGGCAATTATGCGAAGTTTATCCAGTTACGAGATCAATACTTTCAAAAGCGACTCGCGGAATATGAACGTCAACAAAGCGAAATCAAACGACTGGAAACGTTTGTCGAAAAAAATATTACCCGTGCATCTACAAGCGGTATGGCAAAAAGTCGTCGTAAAATGTTAGAAAAAATGGCACGTATCGAAAAACCAATGCTTGATGCGAGAAGTGCGAACATCCAATTTGATTTCGATCGCAATACAGGCAATGACGTCATGCATATTCAAGATTTAGAGATAGGTTACAGTACACCGATTACAGCACCGATTCGTTTTGAAATTAATAAAGGCGATCACATTGGCATTATCGGTCCGAATGGTATTGGGAAATCGACATTAATTAAAACTTTAGCGAAACGACTTCCTCCTCTCTCGGGTCAAATCATTGAAGGGGCTAACTTGAAAATGGGTTATTACGACCAGAAACAAGCAGAGTTCCGTTCTAATAAAACCATTTTAGATTTTGTCTGGGATCAATACCGTCATATGCCTGAAAAGGATGTGCGTGCGGTTTTAGGACGCTTTTTATTTACACAAGATGAAGTACTCAAAGTGATTAACGACCTTTCTGGTGGCGAAAAAGCGAGACTCCAACTGGCATTATTAATGTTAGAACGTAATAATGTATTGATTTTGGACGAACCAACAAACCATCTCGACATCGATTCAAAGGAAATGTTAGAACAAGCGTTAAAAAACTTCGAAGGGACTTTAATTTTCGTATCACACGATCGTTATTTTATTAATGAACTTGCCAATCGTATTTTTGACTTAAATGAAACGGCTGGCCATCTGTATTTAGGTGACTACCAATATTACCTAGAAAAGTTAGAGCAGCAAAATGCCCTTGCTGCATACGAAGAACAACGTGAAGATAACAATACCAATGACGACACGGCTCGTTCACAAAATACGTATCAAGACCAAAAAGCGTTACGTCGTGAAAAGCGTAAAATCGAACGCCAAATCGAAGCAGAAGAACACAAAATTATGGAATTAGAAGCACGTATCGAAGCAATTGATGTTGCAATGACCGATGACGCAACAATGAATGATTATGAAAAAACACAAGCTTTAGCTGACGAACGAACAAGTATCGAACAATCTTTAGAACAAGTCATGACAAATTGGGAAGAATTACAACTTACATTAAGTGAATTTGAAGATGAGATGAATTGAGCGTGGTAGAATTTTCTACTCCGCTCATTTTTTTATAGTCGAAATACAGACAATTCATCCACAATAAGAAACAGATAATACCAACTATCCACAAAGTTATTCTATTTATCCACAAGTTGGAGAGAGCTAATTTCTTACTTTATACACACTTATACGCACTTTATCCACAAAAATACACCGTACTTATACACAAGTTGTTCACAAAATGTGTATAAGTACGCACGTTCCCTCTTGACAGATTTCTTACTGCATGAATTTGAAATAACGTCCCGATGATTCAAACGCTTTCACAATTCATTGCTTTCTTCGACGTATTGTGTGAAAATTTATATGGCCTTTAAAATATTGAAAGGATTTATACATATGACTTCGAACACTTTTTTCATTTTACTGCTTGTTGTGGCACTCGTTGGTATGACACTAATAACAGAAACTGTGCGTCGTATCCGCCATCAACGTATGTTGACTTATCACTTAGAACATTTCACACGGTTTGATACAACTGAAAATCCGCATGCTATTTATGATGCATATTTCAAATCTCAACATATTGCTAAAAATATGATGATTGATGACAAAACATGGTCAGATTTATCCATGGATCTCGTGTTTGACAAACTCAATGCGACATACACGTCAATGGGTGAAAATCATTTATATAGTGCGTTACGATTACAAACACCCCTCGTTCATTATGAATTTTTAGAGCAGCTACGCAAACACCCGAATCAGCATCGAGAAATTGTGAAACGGCTCGTTGATATCGGAAAGTCGATTTATCCCAATTATGATAAGGACATATTCGAACAACAATATCAGGGGATTTATGCATTTTTACTTGCTATGCCGTTTGTAGGCATGGTAATCAGTTTTTTCAATTTTGGCACTGGCCTTTTATGGATTTGTTTTGCTTTCTTTCTCAATATTATTGTTAGTTTTCGTTACAATTACTATGTAGAAAAAGATTTAAAGCAACTTTTTATAATGGGACGTGTCGTACGAGAAACTGAAATACTTTCAAAAATGACAATAACGCCTGAGTTCAACCATTCATTAAAACCATTAAGTTCGATTTCACGGTTGCGCTTTTTATTAATTAACGTCGAAACGATTCCAGGATATTTCGTGATGGTTTTTAAATATATGTTTTTAGTTGATATTCATTTATACGCCACACTCGTTCGTCGTTTTATGAAGCATTATGATACCGTTTTAGAATGTTACCGTTATATCGGAGAATTGGATAGTTTATTAGCAGTGTATCAATATCGTTATCATCACGATACGACGGAGCCTGTTGAAACAGATCATGTCACATTTGAAGGTTTGACCCATCCACTGATTGATGATGCGGTACCGAATGACTTCGATTTCAATCAAAATGTTTTGTTAACAGGGTCCAATGCTTCTGGTAAGTCTACATTTATGAAAGCTGTCGCATTGAATCTCATCATGGCTCAAGCGATACGCACAGTGACCGCTGACAAGTTTCAGTACGTCCCTGGCATGGTAAAAACGACAATGGCAAATGCTGATGATGTCACAAGTGGCGACAGTTACTTTATGGCGGAATTGAAATCACTCAAACGTTTGTTTCATCAAGACGCAGCCGTTCAACATTATTATTTTATTGATGAAATTTTCAAAGGGACGAATACTACTGAACGTATTGCCGCTTCACACGCCGTTCTTGATTATTTAAATCAGCTCCCCCACTTAAAGATTATCGCTGCGACCCACGACATTGAATTAACAGAAGTTTTAGCTGATCAATATGCCAATTATCACTTTAATGAGCATGTGACCGACGGAGAAATTGTGTTTAATTATCAAATTAAATCAGGACCGGCAAATACGAGAAATGCGCTAGAATTAATTCGGATCATGCAGTTTCCAAACCGTATTTACACGGATGCTCAAGCATATGTGAAGCAACTTGAAACTTAAAACGCAAAGGGAATAGGACATAAAAATTTTTGATGCTATTGATGCAATATTTTTGTTAAACTTGCCCTCCCTATGATTTGTGGCTTTAGATTGCCTTCATGGCTTCGCGTTTCCTAGGGGCTGAGGGGAGGTTGTGACAAAAGCGCTTAGGATTTGAGCAGAACCGAGCGATGAGCAAAATTGATTTCCAAATTTTGCCGAAATCGCGGGAGTTCTGTCGAAAATCCTGTTTTTGGAACACCGTTTATTGATTCCCAGCGCACCCATTCATTGCGGATTTTGGGAGCAGTACAGAAATCTCATGTGTAACAAAGATTTCGTCGTACTGCCCCCGCAAGGCTGACTAGACTTCTCAAAAGTGTATACGTTGAGAAGTCAGACAGCTACTGCGATAAACAGCAACCACTATTAAAGTAAAGAAGCGACTGTCAGCAGTATGCACGCATTCCCTCAGGAGTCTCAGCCTTCTGGGCAATCTTATATCAAATACACAGAACTGAAGGCAAGTTTATGAAATCAAGAAAACAATAGCATCAATTTTTATCCCATTCACGCTCATTTTCCAACCGTTTTAAAGTCATTAATGAATATGCAATCTATGTATGGCTTGAGGCTTAATTTTTTTAAGCCTCATCCCTTGGTATACACAACAAAATATAGTAAAGGAGCTGAGGAATCTTAATGCCCCAGCTCCTTCCTACGATTTGTCAAGGGCGTGTTAATTAAAAATGACATTACTGAACTAAACCGTCCAATTTTTACTTTTTTGAATAAGGTGTTATGATGTATATGATTATATGGTTTCGTTAGTGTGGTGCTTTCTGATAATCATATAATTTATCATTGACTATCAAGTAGTGAATGGTCTTTAATAAGCGATTGATACTCGCTATTACGGCAGTCTTGTGGGGTTTCCCATGAGGCTGCTCTCTTAATTTGTAATAATAATCCACAATATGGCTTTGATAATGATTTCTTCCCCTAATAATGTTCATAATGATTAAGTACAATAAACGTCTTGCTTTTTTATTTCCTCTTTTGTTGATCGTATCCCTACTTTTTGAAGTTCCTGATTGATACCGTTTAATATCAATACCTACAAATGCATTCAATTGTTTATTTGTTTTAAAATTTCTAATATCACCAAGCTCCCCAATAAGCAATGCAGCTGTGAGTTCTCCGATGCCAGGAATTGAAATAATGTTTTCAAACTCAGTCGTATTTTTTGCTAGATCAATCATTTCCTGATCAAATACTTTCTTTTCTTCTATCGCAATAAGCAGTTTGTCACATAGGTATTGGACTTTTTTTATGAGAAAAGAAGACTTGTCCACATTCGGAAAAGTATTATTCTTGATCTCAATTAATTTTTGGACATACTTGTGAGCTTTATTAACTGAAATGCCTTTATCAGTTGAATGAAGCACTTTTTCGACTAATTCATCATCAGACAACATGCTTACATAATCAGGATGAGGGAATGTTTTAGCTATATTTAATGCGATTTTTGAATATCTGTTAGTAAATAACTTTTCTAACCCTGGAAATGTTTGATGTAGTGTTTCGACTAACTCAACTTTGAGACGATTTTGGTTCGTCTCCATTTCTAAGTGAAAGCGTGCACGTTCTCTCAGTTCAAAGTATATCTCTTCGGACTGACGTTGTACCTTTGAATCTTTCATTCTAAAGGCAAGAAGTGCAAGTTTATGTGCGTCTGATTTATCTGTTTTCCATGATCTTAATGAACTCATTTTGAACTTGGCTTCTAGGGGATTCATTTCTAAGTAATCTATTTTGTGAACTGTACAGAAGCGTTTCATGCCCCTTGAATAAATACCTGTTGATTCAAAGAGGATAAATAGGGAATCAAGATGCTTGATATAATTTTCAAGATGACGATAGCCATTTTGATTATTTTGAATGACCAATTCTTTAACCAAAACTTCATCCTTATAATGTGCGACCACACTTTCTGACTTACTTACATCAATGCCTAAACAGTTGATAAAAATCATACCTTTCTTTATTGAATTGAGAAGATTTTAACTTTACTTAGCCTTTTTCATTTCATTTTCCTATACACGGTTTCTAGAACCCAACATACTTCAATCGAATTTCAAAAGGAGAGTAAAGCTGATCAGTTTATTTTACGGATTCAAAGATCCACGGAGCTGCTCGATCTACTTCTCTCTACAACTATAAAAAATAGCTGTGAAGAAATCTATCGTCATAAATTTCTTCACAGCTAATCTTAGTATGTTTGATTATATTTTGTTGGAAAATACAGAATGGTTCAGCAATCTCATGAACCTCTACATAATCGAATGTTCAAGACCTACCTAATAACTTAATCTCGATACATCTCGATATCCATACTGCTTTGGCCGTTCAACGCCATATCTCCACGAATGCCTTTTAAATAAATTTCATGCGCTGCCGCACCAATCATCGCCGCATTATCAGTACATAACTTTGGCTCTGGAATCGCAAGTTCTATCCCTTTCTCAGCAGTCGCGACTTCTAACGCCTGACGCAAACCTCGATTACTTGCAACACCGCCAGCAACGATGAGTTGTTTGACACCATACGCTTCACACGCACGCATTGCTTTTCCCACTAAGACTTCAACAACACTATTTTGGAAGCTTGTTGCGACATTTTCCGGAATAATCGGTTCACCTTTTTGTTCTAGTTGATGCAATTTATTAATGACTGCACTCTTTAAACCACTAAAACTAAAGTCATAGCTATCAGGTTCTAACCACACTCGCGGAAAGTCGTACGTGTCTTCTCCTTGAGCGGCAAGTCGGTCAATTGCAGGGCCACCTGGATACGGTAAGCCAATTTTTCGTGCAACTTTATCATATGCTTCACCAACTGCATCGTCGCGTGTTTCCCCTATCACTTCAAATTGTAAATGACTCTCCATGTAAACGAGCTCTGTATGCCCCCCTGATACAATTAAGGCAATCAATGGAAATTTCAAGCCACTTTGAAGTTGATTGGCATAAATATGACCGGCAATATGATGTACTGGAATAAGTGGTTTGTCATTCGCAAAAGCCAGTGCCTTCGCAGCATTCACACCAACGAGTAACGCACCAATCAGTCCTGGTCCTTGTGTCACTGCGACAGCATCCACATCTTTAATTGATGTATGGGCTTGTTGTAGCGCTTCTTCAATCATGACCGTAATATTTTCAACGTGATGACGACTCGCCACTTCTGGAACGACCCCTCCAAAACGTTGATGACTTTCAATTTGGCTTAATACGCTGTTACTTAAAATCGTTTGACCATTTTCAATGACACTGACACTTGTTTCGTCACAACTTGTTTCAAGTGCAAGAATCTTTGTTTGTTCATTCATATAAATTCACCCACATGACTAATGCATCCTCTCCATCACCATAATAATTTTTTCGTTTGCCTCCAAATTGGAAACCGAGCTTTTGATACACATGTTGTGCCACGACATTATCGACACGTACTTCTAAACTCATTACTGTTGCGATTGACCCCGCAAAGTTCATCCCATATTTTAATAGCATCTGTCCTAAACCATGACCTTGATAGGCTGCATCTATCGCAATGGTTGTCACTTGTGCTTGATCGACCACAATCCATAAACCTAAATAACCGATAATACGTTGGTCATATTCGAGCACGAAATAATGTGCAAAGTTATTTTGTTCCAGTTCATAATAAAAGGCATCAATCGTCCATGAACTATGTTGAAAACTCGCCTGTTCTAGATCAAATACTTCAGGCACATCTTCATGCGACATACGTCTAATTTGAAGCTGATCTTCTATTTTTGTTGATTCAGCCAATTTTGTTCCGCCTCCGATAATTTTAAATATTGCGGTGTAAAGGTATGAATATCGCGTGGCTCTCCTTTATGTGGGTACATTTGATCCGCTCGAGGGGGCGCACTTATTCGTTTATAGGACGCTAATTCCGTTTCAAATTGTGCCACATCTTCACCTACAAAGATAACGTTGTCGTGTGTTACCCATTGTTCAATTAACATATCGAGTGGCATATATTGATCCGCCAATACATTGACAAGTTCTCCTTGTTGCCATTGATAAACACCCGCATAAACGTGTTGTCGTCTCGCATTAATGATTGGAATAATATACGCATCAGAATATTGAATTTGTGCGGCAATCGCTTTTAATGATGACACGCCATACAATTGAATATTCAAAGTGTAAGCAAGTGTTTTCGCTGTCGTCACCCCGATACGTAATCCTGTATATGATCCTGGCCCTTCTGTGACAATAATTTCATCTAAATCTTTCGGCTTCAATTGTGCTTGTTGTAATAACCATTCAATGAGTGGCATGAGCTGCACCGAGTGATTGCGTTTGATCGTTGTCGTATGCGTTATCAATACGTGACCCTCTTGCATAAGCGCTACTGATAATGGTTGGTTGGCACTATCAATCAGTAAACTGTACATGTTCGATGACCTCCTTTATCTCTTCAAAATGTGAGCCACGTGCTTCAAAACTCAGCTCTCGTTCTGTTTCATTTATCGTTTGAATGTTGATTTTTAAATAATGTGATGGCAAATAATCTTGGATAAATTGACTCCATTCCACAACAGTCACCGCTTCGTCCTCAAAAAACTCATCAAATCCTAAGTCTTCATCAGAATCTTCTAATCGATAACAATCCATGTGATGAAATTTCAACTGGGTGCCTCGATACGATTTGATAATATTAAAAGTCGGTGAACTAATATGACGTTTTACACCTAACGCCTGCCCGATAAACTGACTTAAAGTTGTTTTTCCAGCACCTAGGTCTCCGTCTAATAACAATACATCTTGTGCTTTGAGATAAGTTGCAAGTTGATTTGCAAATGCTTGCATCGCTGTTTTGTTTTTAATTCTCATTTCGTTCGCACTCCTGACTCGATTTTCTAACCTATTGTAACAAATTTTTATCATTTTGACCTTATCAACTTACTATAACGTTTAAAGCGCACCATTGTTGGAGGTTTCCGCTTCATCGCGCACCTCAAATATTTTCAGAATTTTTTTGATTTACTGTTGACTTCTTTTCTAATATAGGGTAAATTAATGACATCTAATTTTTAGACAATTCTTTCTATTCGAAACATTAAAGTGTGTTTAATTTTAATTCACACATCTAACCGTCTACATGGTTTACGAGATGAACAGTTAACGATGTAGCGAGATTGACCCATTCACGACAGAAAAGGAGCGTATGTACAATGAAAAGACATGCAATGATGACCCATACCGTACAAAATCATAATATTGTCATTTTATTATTACGCTCAGGGCTGGAGCTTTAGTAGCAATATTACTAAACGCTTAAGTCCTATTTCTAGTTGAATGGGACTTACAAGGTACGTCCCAGATTCAATTTTGGGGCGTACCTTTTTTATTTGAAAAACCGAGGAGGCAGTTGAGATGAGAAGTGACATGATTAAAAAAGGAGATCACCAAGCACCGGCGAGGAGTTTGTTACATGCAACAGGTCAAATAAAATCCCCTACTGACATGGACAAACCATTTATCGCAATTTGTAATTCTTATATTGATATCGTTCCGGGACACGTGCATTTACGTGAACTAGGCGATATTGCGAAAGAGGCCATTCGTGAAGCTGGCGGTGTGCCATTTGAATTTAATACGATTGGCGTGGATGACGGCATTGCAATGGGTCATATCGGTATGCGTTATTCATTACCGAGTCGTGAAATTATTGCAGATGCGGCTGAAACCGTTATTAACGCGCACTGGTTTGATGGGGTCTTTTACATTCCGAACTGTGACAAAATTACACCGGGGATGTTGATGGCTGCGATGAGAACGAACGTCCCTGCGATATTCTGTTCTGGTGGTCCAATGAAAGCCGGTCTGTCAGCTCAAGGGAAAGCACTCACTCTCTCATCTATGTTTGAAGCGGTTGGTGCATTTAAAGAAGGCGCGATGACTAAAGAGGAATTTTTAGATATGGAACAAAATGCCTGTCCGACTTGTGGTTCTTGTTCAGGCATGTTCACAGCGAACTCGATGAACTGCTTAATGGAAGTATTAGGTTTAGCCCTACCCTACAACGGGACAGCACTAGCAGTCAGTGACCAACGTCGTGAAATGATTCGTGCCGCTGCGAAACAACTTGTTGAAAATGTTAAAAATGACTTAAAACCGCGTGATATCGTAACAAAAGAAGCGATTGACGACGCATTTGCATTAGATATGGCGATGGGTGGCTCGACAAATACTGTACTGCACACGCTTGCCATCGCTAAAGAAGCAGGCATTGATTATGATTTAACACGTATTAATGAAATTGCGAAAAAGACACCTTATTTATCTAAAATTGCGCCAAGTTCATCGTATTCTATGGATGATGTCCATCAAGCGGGTGGTGTCCCAGCCATCATTAATGAATTGATGAAAAAAGAAGGCGTACTCCATCCAGATCGTATCACGGTAACTGGTAAAACATTAAGAGAGAACAACCAAGATAAAGCCATTACGAATGATGTCGTGATTCGCCGTTTAGATAATCCATACGATCAACAAGGGGGGCTGTCAATCCTTTACGGTAATATTGCTCCAGATGGTGCGGTGATTAAAGTCGGTGGTGTTGACCCGTCGATTAAGACTTTTAAAGGAAAAGCGATTTGTTTTAACAGTCATGATGAAGCGGTTGAAGCGATTGATAATCATACGGTGCGTGCTGGACATGTCGTTGTCATTCGCTATGAAGGGCCTAAAGGTGGACCAGGCATGCCAGAAATGTTAGCCCCTACTTCATCTATCGTTGGACGAGGTCTCGGGAAAGATGTTGCATTAATTACAGATGGCCGATTTTCAGGTGCCACAAGAGGTATTGCAGTCGGTCACATTTCACCAGAAGCCGCTGCAGGAGGTCCAATCGGCTTAATTGAAGATGGTGATGACATTACGATTGATCTCGTAAATCGCGACCTGACTTTACATGTTGATGATGCGGTACTCGCAGAACGTCAAGCACATCGTCAACCATTCAAAGCGAAAGTGAAAACGGGTTATCTCGCACGTTATACAGCATTAGTGACGAGCGCCAATACAGGTGGCGTAATGCAAGTGCCTGAAGACTTACTTTAATAAAAATGGAGGGGTTCCCAATGACGCAAACTCATCAAACTGTGCCACAAGATCACAATGAGTCACAAGAAGCAACACTTCAACCTAATATGAACGCTTTAAAGTCTGGTGCACAATTGTTAGTCGATGCATTTTTAGAAGAAGGCGTTGAGTACATATTCGGTTATCCTGGAGGGGCTGTACTCCCCCTTTACGACACATTTTACAACGAACAAATCAAGCACATTCTCTACCGTCACGAACAAGGTGCAACCCATGCGGCTGAAGGTTATGCACGCGTAAGTGGCAAACCAGGTGTCGTTGTCGTAACGAGCGGTCCTGGCGCAACGAATGCGATTACAGGCATTGCAGATGCGTACAGTGATTCACTGCCACTCATCGTCATTACTGGTCAAGTGGCGACACCAGGCATTGGTAAAGATGCTTTCCAAGAAGCGGACATTTTATCAATGACAACGCCGATTACGAAACATAATTATCAAGTTAACGATGTGAAAGAAATTCCGCGCATTATTAAAGAAGCCTTTCATGTCGCAAACTCTGGTCGTAAAGGCCCGGTAGTGATCGATTTCCCGAAAGATATGGGCATTTTATCAACCGATTCACCCATCGATAATACAGTCAATACACCTGGCTATTACGTCAATACAAAGCCGGACATTGATGAAATCCAAAAGCTAAATGATTATTTAAAAACGTCAGAGCGCCCTGTCATTTTAGCTGGTGCAGGGATTCATTTCTCTAAATCGAATGCGCAATTACAGCAGTTAGTCGAAAAATATCAAATTCCTGTCGTGACAACGCTTCACGGTTTAGGTGCGATTCCTTATGATGACCCTCACTTCTTAGGTATGGGCGGTATGCACGGTTCATATGCAAGTAATATGGCATTAACGGAATGTGACTTACTCATTAACTTTGGCTCGCGATTTGATGACCGTTTAGCAAGTAATCCAGATGAATTTGCACCAAATGCAACCATCGTACATGTCGATATTGACCCGTCAGAAATCGACAAAATCATTAAAACTGACCTCGGTATTGTAGCAGATGTTAAAAATGTAATTGAAGCGTTATTAAAATATGATACGGAAAAAATTAATCACGACGCATGGCTGACAACGGTAAAAGGTTATCAAGACGAACATCCTTTCAAATATGTTGATGATCCGCTTGACAAGTTTTGTAAACCTCAACGTGCGATTGAATACATCGGTGAAATTACACAAGGTAAAGCTTATGTGGCCACAGATGTCGGTCAACACCAAATGTGGGTTGCTCAGTTCTACCCTTTCCAAACGTACGGTCAACTGATTACAAGTGGTGGACTCGGAACCATGGGCTTCGGTATCCCAGCCGCTATCGGTGCAAAATTTGCAAAACCGAATGAAACTGTCGTCGCATTCGTCGGTGATGGCGGATTTCAAATGACAAACCAAGAAATGGCATTGCTGAATGAATTTAACTTAAATATTAAAATCGTGTTGATTAACAACGGTACGCTCGGAATGGTGAAACAATGGCAAGACAAATTCTTTAATCAACGTTTTTCACATTCAGTATTTAACGATCAACCTGACTTCATGAAAATGAGTGAAGCCTATGGTGTTAAAGGCTTTTTAATCGATGACCCGAAATGTTTAAAAGCACAAATCGATGCGGCATTTTTACACAATGGTCCAGCATTAATTGAAATTCGCATTTCACCTGTAGAACCTGTATTGCCTATGGTACCAAGTGGCAAAGCGAACCATGAGATGGAGGGACTGTTATGAGACGAACATTCAAATTACGCGTTTTCGATAAAGCCGGCACACTCAACCGATTAACAAGTTTATTCGTCAGACGTCAAATCAACATTGTGACGCTGAATGTAACACCGACGTTAGATGAAGGAATTTCAGAAATTACCTTTATCGCTGAAGTACCTGATGACGAAAAACAACGCACAATCATTCAACAGTTAATTAAGCAAGTCAATACGTTGACAGTTGAAGATATTACGAACATTAATACGTTTAATCGCGAATTATTGCTCATTAAATTGAAAAAGCCGATACCACAACAGCAAATTGAAAAAGTATTACAACCGTATGATGCGCTAGTTTCTATTTTGAAGGAAAACGGTCAATATTTGTATTTACAAGCTACTGGCCCGCAATACACATTGAACCACCTTTTAGACGATCTATCATCATTTCATATTGATCAAGTTGCACGTACTGGTACAGCTGGAATTATTTGAAAAATCAAAAAATTATTATTTGGAGGCATTTTAATATGACAAAAGTTTATTATGATTCATCAGTAGAGAAAGATGTATTACAAGGTAAAAAGATTGCGGTTATTGGTTATGGTTCACAAGGTCATGCCCACGCACAAAACTTAAAAGACAATGGCTATGATGTCGTTATCGGTATTCGCCCTGGACGTTCATTCGACCAAGCACAAGAAGATGGCTTTAATGTTTACACAGTGGCAGAAGCTGTCAAACAAGCCGATGTTGTGATGGTGTTACTCCCTGATGAAATTCAAGGTGACGTGTACAAAAATGAAATCGAGCCTAACTTAGAAGCAGGCAACGCATTAGCATTTGCGCACGGCTTTAACATTCAATTTGACGTCATCCAACCACCGAGTGATGTTGATGTTTTCCTCGTTGCGCCAAAAGGTCCAGGTCATTTAGTTAGACGTACATTTGTTGAAGGTTCAGCCGTACCCGCATTATTCGCTGTGCAACAAGACGCAACAGGTGAAGCACGTGATTTGGCATTAAGTTACGCCAAAGGAATCGGGTCCACACGTGCAGGCGTATTAGAAACATCATTTAAAGAAGAAACGGAAACGGATTTATTCGGTGAGCAAGCTGTCCTTTGTGGTGGCGTAACACGTCTTATCCAAAGCGGTTTTGAAGTGTTAGTCGAAGCAGGTTATCAACCAGAAATCGCCTACTTTGAAGTGTTACATGAAATGAAATTAATCGTTGACTTAATGTATGAAGGCGGACTTGAAAACATGCGTTATTCTATTTCAAACACTGCAGAATTTGGTGACTACGTATCTGGTCCACGTGTCATTACTGAAGAAACGAAAGAAAATATGAAAGCTGTATTAAAAGATATTCAAGACGGTACATTTAGCGATCGTTTCATTAAAGATAATCAAGATGGCTTTAAATCATTTAAACAAATGCGTGAAGCACAACAAGGACATCAAATTACAACAGTCGGTCAATCTTTACGTGAAATGATGCCATTTATTAAATCGAAAAGCATTCAAAAATAATTTTTTAAGGAGTGATTGAAAATGTCTAGTCATATTCAGATTTTTGATACTACACTACGCGATGGCGAACAAACACCAGGAGTCAGCTTTTCCTTTGAAGAACGATTAAAACTTGCAGAACAACTCGAAAAATGGGGTGTCGATGTCATTGAGGCAGGCTTCCCCGCTTCAAGTCAAGGTAGCTTTGAGTCTGTACAAGCGATCGCTCGGACTTTAAAACATACGACTGTTACAGGTTTAGCACGTTGTTTAAAGTCTGATATTGACGCCGTATACGAAGCGACAAAGGATGCTGTTTCCCCTTCTATCCATGTCTTTATTGCGACGAGCCCTATTCACTTAGAGTCAAAGCTTCATATGACAGAAGCAGAAGTTCTCGAAGCGATTACAACACATGTCAGTTATGCAAAAGAACGTTTTGATATCGTTCAATTTTCACCAGAGGATGCGACACGGACACCGCTGCCATTCTTAATCCAAAGTGTACAAACTGCAGTAGATGCGGGGGCAACTGTTATCAACATTCCTGATACAGTGGGCTATACGTATCCAACTGAATATGGCAACATTTTCAAAGCACTCACAGAACAAATCAAATCGGAAGTCCCAATTACGTATAGTGCGCATTGTCATGATGACCTCGGCTTAGCTGTCGCAAATAGTATGGCTGCCATCGAAAATGGTGCGACACGTATAGAAGGCACGGTCAATGGGATTGGTGAACGTGCCGGAAATACTGCGCTTGAAGAAGTCGCATTAGGTTTATACGTCCGCCAAGATCATTATCAAATTCAAACGCAAATTCAACTCGAATTGACGAAACAAACATCTGATATGGTCGCGCGCTATGCCGGATTGAGAGTACCTCGTAATAAAGCGATTGTTGGGAAAAATGCGTTTAGCCATGAGTCAGGCATTCATCAAGATGGTTTCTTGAAAAATCCGGAAACGTATGAAATTATGACGCCGCAACTCGTTGGTGTGAAAAAGACGGAACTACCTCTGGGCAAATTGTCAGGTAAACATGCGTTCCAAGATAAATTGAAACAACTCGGCTATGACATTGATTTGGAAGAACAAAAAGTGTTGTTTAAAGCGTTTAAAGGCATTGCCGACAAGAAAAAACACGTCACTGATCAAGATATTCACGCGTTGATTCAAGATAGTGAGCATGCTAAACATGTCGCTTATCATCTTGAAACACTCCAACTTCAATTTGTATCGAATGGTCTTCAAAGTGCTGTTGTCGTCGTTCGCGATAATGATGGTCAACATTATCAAGATTCAAGTATTGGCACGGGCTCCATTGTTGCAATTTATAATGCCGTGGACCGTATCTTTAATGTTGAATCTGTCCTGTTAGACTATCGTATTGATGCCGTATCTGAAGGCCGCGATGCACAAGCTGAAGTGCATGTACAAGTAGAAGTCGATGGAATCGAATATACAGGTGTGGGTTTTGACCACGATATTTTATACGCATCATGTAAAGCCTATGTTGAAGCGGTGAGTAAATCGGTGCAGTCCATTCAAAAAGAAGGTGTCGCACAATGACTTTTAAAATTGTAGCTTTACCTGGGGACGGCATTGGACCAGAAATCATGTCAGGTACATTGGATTGTTTAGACGCACTTGCAACTCAATTTAACTTTGATTATAAGGTAGACAGTTATGCGATGGGAGGTTGTGCCATTGATCAATATGGCACGCCCCTACCTGACGCAACATTAGATGCTTGTCAACGTGCAGATGCCATTTTACTTGGCGCGATCGGTGGCCCTCAATGGACGAATCCACAATGTCGTCCTGAACAAGGTTTACTGAAATTGCGAAAAGCATTGCATTTATATGCCAATATTCGACCTACACGTGTGACAGCTGACATGGCGCATTTATCACCGTTAAAACCATCTATTGTCGAACATACCGACCTTGTTATCGTTAGAGAGTTGACGAGTGGCATCTACTTTGGTGAACCACGTTATTTGAAAGACGATGAAGCACGTGATTCATTGACTTATACGAAAGAGGAAATTACACGTATTGCGCATGTCGGTTTTCAATTGGCTCAATCACGTCGCCATAAGCTCACATCGGTTGATAAAGAAAATGTACTGGCCAGTAGTCAGTTATGGCGTCGTACGGTTAATGAAGTCGCTGAACACTATCCTGACGTTACGGTCGAACATTTACTCGTCGATGCATGTAGTATGCATTTAATCAAACGACCTGCTGATTTTGATGTCATTATCACTGAAAATTTATTTGGCGATATTTTAAGTGATGAAGCATCGATGCTACCCGGTTCATTAGGGCTCTCCCCTTCCGCAAGTTTTAGTGCAGGTGGACCGAAATTATACGAACCGATTCATGGCTCAGCACCAGACATCGCCGGTCAAAATAAAGCAAATCCGTTTGGCATGTTGTTGTCACTTGCCATGTGTTTACGAGAATCAGCTGAACGTGATGATATGGCAACAATTATTGAAACAACGGTCGATACATTAATAGCTAAAGGGATCACAACAGCTGATCTTGGGGGGCAATACGGCACTACGGATATTTTCAATCATTTTAAAGCATTTATTAAGGGGGCATAACGAATGGGGCGTACACTTTTCGATAAAATTTGGGACCAACATACGATTACCGGGCAACAAGGTGAACCGCAATTATTATACATTGATTTGCATTTGATACATGAGGTGACGTCACCGCAAGCATTTGAAGGGCTCAGAATGCAAAAACGGACTTTACGACGACCTGATTTAACGTTTGGCACATTGGATCATAACGTGCCGACCATTGATATTTTTAACATTACAGACGATATCGCAAACAAACAAATTCAAGCGTTACAACAAAACTGTAAAGACTTTAACGTCACATTGTTTGATATGGGCTCTGATGAACAAGGGATCGTCCATATGGTCGGACCTGAAATGGGGTTAACGCAACCGGGTAAAACGATTGTTTGTGGCGACTCACATACAGCTACCCATGGCGCATTTGGTGCGATTGCTTTCGGTATTGGTACAAGTGAAGTGGAGCATGTGTTTGCGACACAAACGTTATGGCAAACGAAACCGAAAAATTTAAAAATTAACGTAACCGGACAACTTCCTAAAGGCGTTTATGCGAAAGACATCATTTTGCATTTAATCAACCAACACGGCGTTGACTTTGGTACAGGTTATGCACTGGAATTTGCAGGAGAAACGATTCGTAACTTGTCGATGGAAGGCCGTATGACCATTTGTAATATGGCGATTGAAGCAGGCGCAAAATACGGACTGATTCAACCGGATGACACGACTTTTGCATACCTTGAAGGACGTCGATACGCACAAAATATTGAGGACAAACTTGATGATTGGCGCGAGCTATACAGTGATGACGACGCGCAATTCGATAAAATCATTGAATTAGATGTCACAGCATTAGAACCACAAGTTACTTGGGGTACGAGTCCTGAAATGGGTGTCAGCTTTAGTACACCATTCCCAGAGATTCAAAATGTCAATGACGAACGTGCGTATCAATATATGGGTTTAAAACCAGGTCAACTTGCAACAGATATTCCGTTAGGCTATGTGTTCCTCGGTTCATGTACGAATGCACGTATTTCCGATTTAGTTGAAGCAAGTCATATCGTCAAAGGCAATCACGTACACGAAAACATTACAGCGATTGTCGTACCTGGCTCACGACAAGTGAAGAAAGAAGCTGAAGCAATGGGACTGGATACGATTTTTAAAGATGCTGGTTTTGAATGGAGAGAACCTGGATGCAGCATGTGTCTTGGTATGAACCCTGACCAAGTACCCGCTGGTGTCCACTGTGCATCAACGAGTAACCGTAACTTCGAAGGGCGTCAAGGTAAAGGGGCAAGAACACATTTGGTATCCCCTGCTATGGCGGCAGCTGCGGCTATTCACGGACGCTTTGTCGATGTGAGAAAGGTGGTTGAAGCGTAATGGAAATCAAACCAATTACACAATATACGGGCAAAACGGTCCCATTATTTCATGACAATATTGATACCGATCAAATCATTCCAAAAGTTCATTTAAAGCGGATATCTAAAACAGGTTACGGCCCTTTTCTTTTTGATGAATGGCGTTATTTAGAAGACGGTTCAGACAATCCTGATTTTGTCTTAAATCAACCTGAATATGCAGGGGCATCCATTTTAATTACCGGTGACAATTTCGGTTGTGGTTCGAGCCGTGAACATGCCGCATGGGCGTTAAAAGATTTCGGTTTTCAAGTGATTATCGCGGAAAGTTTCAGTGACATTTTTTATATGAACTGCACGAAAAATGCACTGTTGCCGATTCGACTTGACCGTGCATCACGAGAAGCGATTGCGCGTTATCCTGAAATCACGATTGACTTGCCACAACAAATCATTCAAACACCCGAGCAAGACTATCACTTTGACATTGATGAAACGTGGAAAGAAAAACTCGTGAATGGCTTAGATGATATTGCCATCACATTAAAATATGAAGCATTAATCAAAGACTATGAACTAAAACATACTTAAGGAGTGGGAACAATGTCTGTAAAAACTACACCTGTTCAAGCACAAGATGTTGAAGATGCATTTTTACGTCTCAACACAATTGTTAAAGCAACACCATTGGAAAAGGATCATTATTTATCGCTCAAATACGATTGTAATGTCTATTTAAAGCGCGAAGATCTTCAATGGGTGCGTTCATTCAAACTACGTGGCGCTTACAATGCCATTGCTGTATTACCAGAAGAAAAGAGAAACCAAGGTATCACATGTGCAAGTGCCGGAAACCATGCGCAAGGTGTGGCGTTTACAGCCAAATACCTCAACTTACATGCGGTTATCTTTATGCCTGTGACGACACCAAAACAAAAAGTCAATCAAGTTCAATTTTTCGGTGGTGACAACGTTGAAATTAAACTAGAGGGCGATACATTTGATGATTGCTTAAAGTCGGCGCTGAATTATACTGAACAACACGATATGACCTTCATCGATCCGTTTAATAATGTGCATACAATTGCGGGTCAAGGGACATTAGCGAAAGAAATAATCGAAACAGCAAAAGCGGACAATATCACAATTGATTACATTTTTGGTGCTATTGGTGGCGGTGGGCTTATGTCAGGTGTAGCGACTTATTTTACAGCACATTCCCCTTCTACCAAACTGATTGGCGTGGAACCATTAGGCGCGAGCAGTATGTATCAATCCGTCCAAGCAGGCGAAGTGGTGACATTAGACAATATCGATAAATTTGTCGATGGCGCTTCTGTCGCACGTGTGGGAGAAATTACATTTAACATTTGTCGCCAAACATTAGATGATTATGTGCAAATAGACGAAGGGGCAGTCTGTTCAACTATTTTAGACATGTATTCGAAACAAGCCATCGTTGCAGAACCTGCCGGCGCATTAAGTGTCAGCGCCCTAGAACAATACCAAGATCAAATTAAAGGAAAAAATGTCGTCTGTATCGTTTCTGGAGGGAATAACGATATTAACCGAATGAAAGAAATTGAAGAGCGCTCATTATTATACGAAGAAATGAAGCATTACTTTATTTTGAACTTCCCACAACGTCCAGGGGCACTCAGACAATTCGTGAATGATGTGCTCGGACCACACGATGACATTACGAAGTTCGAATATTTGAAGAAGTCTTCTCAAAATACCGGAACAGTCATTATCGGCATCCAACTTCAAAATCGAGCAGACTTAGACACACTCATTCGTAACGTCAATCAATTTGACCCTAAAAATATTTATATTAACGAAAACAAAATGCTGTATTCGTTATTAATTTAAGATGATTCAAAAGGAGCAAACTTGAGATAACCACCTCTCAGATTTGCTCCTTTTTAAATTGTTGAGATATTAGTCAAATCGATACTTTCTCATGACGATACTAAACCCAGTTAAGACGACGAGCATCAATATCGCATCAATCATAAAAACTTGTGCTGCATTATCATTAAGTATAAAGCCAAAAAAGCTCAATGAAACAGGTATAATCGCTTGTGCAATGGATAAATTCAGCGAAAAGACGCGCCCTTTATATTCGTCCTCTACTGCCTTCTGTAAATAGATGCCATAAGGTGTATTAATGATCGGCAAACTTACACCAATCAACATATACGTCGCAATCAGAAAGATAAATGACGTCAAATTTTGATGTGGGAACAATAAAAAGACGCCAAGTGAAAATAAAGTGACAATATCAATCAAAATCCCAATCTTATAATATAATGTGACCCTTCTTTTCACAGGATAAATCGACATCACAAATGACACTAAAAATAACGCAATCGTGTAACCCGATTCAATCATCCCAAACTGTGTCGATTTAAGATGTAGCTGTTGTATCGCAATAATCGGTACGCCAACAACTAAGACATTGATTAAAAAGTTGTTTAACATGGCACAAACGAGAAATGTCATAATTTCTTATTTCTTTACTAAGTATTGCACACCTTCTTTAAAAGAGTGCACTAACTGACTTTTCAGTTGTTGATGATTAATAATCGGTAATGATTGTATGAGGAAAATCGAAATCGCTTCCGTTATCATATTCATCATCCCAATGACTTGTAGTGGTATAAACGCAATGACAATGCCCCCCAATGATTGGAGAAACAAATCTTGTCAATGTCGACACCGTTTGTCTAATCGAAATCACACGCTCCAAATTGTCTGTCACAATACGTTGTAAGTTTTTCTGGATAATGACAGAGTTAATCCCATCAGGAATCGTTAATAAGATACCTAAACAAATAATCATATATACATTGTCATCGTATAACAAAGAAAAAATGATCAGTCCAGCCACACTTGATAATTGAGAATACAAAATTAACCGTTTATTGTTGACTGAATCTATAAACACACCACTAATTGGCGTAGAAAGAATCGTCGTGATCACAATCAAAGTTAAATAAATACTGTACAAACAACTATTTTCTGTGTTTTTCAAAATATGGAAGGCACAAGCGAAACTGAAGACACTTGAACCAATGGTAGAAATAAAACCAAAGATGACTAATTTATAAGCATTACGTGTCAAAGTACAACACCTCCAAACATTATATTCTTGATGCCTGCGTGAATCGTGTAATGGAGGTTATTTAATACAGCGAAATGATAGTTTGAATTTTCTTAATATTAAGACGATGATTGTCTATAGTATATTTTATTTCATTAGACAGGACAAGTGTCAGTTAGATTGAAATTGAAAATATGTCATAGTGACCGGCATAGCGTTCTAATTGGGTATTGTAAAATAATCGCTACACAGTGAAAGGATGACGGGAATATAAGCGATAGTTGAACAAAGGAATTAATGGCGCGATATCACATGTCACCTGTATGTATGATTAGGATGACGGGAGATCTTGACGATAAAGAAAAAAGCCCCGAAACAATGATAATTGCTTCGAAGCTTTTGAAATAACCTGGCACCGTCCTACTCTCGCGGAACGTAAGTCCGACTACCATCGGCGCTAAAGAGCTTAACTTCTGTGTTCGGCATGGGAACAGGTGTGACCTCTTTGCCATTGGCACCAGATTAAGTTGTTGAATGTTATACATTCAAAACTAGATAGTAAGTATATTTATCACAAGCATTACCTTATGAACAATTATTTTGATTAAGTCTTCGATCGATTAGTATTCGTCAGCTCCACGTATCGCTACGCTTCCACCTCGAACCTATTCACCTCATCATCTTTGAGGGATCTTATAACCGAAGTTGGGAAATCTCATCTCGAGGGGGGCTTCATGCTTAGATGCTTTCAGCACTTATCCCGTCCATACATAGCTACCCAGCTATGCCGTTGGCACGACAACTGGTACACCAGAGGTATGTCCATCCCGGTCCTCTCGTACTAAGGACAGCTCCTCTCAAATTTCCTACGCCCACGACGGATAGGGACCGAACTGTCTCACGACGTTCTGAACCCAGCTCGCGTACCGCTTTAATGGGCGAACAGCCCAACCCTTGGGACCGACTACAGCCCCAGGATGCGATGAGCCGACATCGAGGTGCCAAACCTCCCCGTCGATGTGAACTCTTGGGGGAGATAAGCCTGTTATCCCCGGGGTAGCTTTTATCCGTTGAGCGATGGCCCTTCCATGCGGAACCACCGGATCACTAAGTCCGTCTTTCGACCCTGCTCGACTTGTAGGTCTCGCAGTCAAGCTCCCTTATGCCTTTACACTCTATGAATGATTTCCAACCATTCTGAGGGAACCTTTGAGCGCCTCCGTTACTCTTTAGGAGGCGACCGCCCCAGTCAAACTGCCCGCCTGACACTGTCTCCCAGCACGATAAGTGCTGCGGGTTAGAAATCCAATACAATTAGGGTAGTATCCCACCAATGCCTCCACGTAAGCTAGCGCTCACGCTTCTAAGGCTCCTACCTATCCTGTACAAACTGTACCGAATTTCAATATCAGGCTACAGTAAAGCTCCACGGGGTCTTTCCGTCCTGTCGCGGGTAACCGGCATCTTCACCGGTACTATGATTTCACCGAGTCTCTCGTTGAGACAGTGCCCAAATCGTTACGCCTTTCGTGCGGGTCGGAACTTACCCGACAAGGAATTTCGCTACCTTAGGACCGTTATAGTTACGGCCGCCGTTTACTGGGGCTTCGATTCGTAGCTTCGCTTGCGCTAACCACTCCTCTTAACCTTCCAGCACCGGGCAGGCGTCAGCCCCTATACGTCACCTTACGGTTTAGCAGAGACCTGTGTTTTTGATAAACAGTCGCTTGGGCCTATTCACTGCGGCTCTTCGAAGCGTGAACCTCAAAGAGCACCCCTTCTCCCGAAGTTACGGGGTCATTTTGCCGAGTTCCTTAACGAGAGTTCGCTCGCTCACCTTAGAATTCTCATCTTGACTACCTGTGTCGGTTTGCGGTACGGGCACCGTTATTCTAGCTAGAGGCTTTTCTCGGCAGTGTGAAATCAACGACTCGAGGAACAAGTTCCTCTCCCCATCACAGCTCAATCTTAAGAGTGCCGGATTTGCCTAACACTCAATCTCACTGCTTGGACGTGCACTCCAACAGCACGCTTCGCCTATCCTACTGCGTCCCCCCATCGCTTAAAACGAATAATGGTGGTACAGGAATATCAACCTGTTATCCATCGCCTACGCCTGTCGGCCTCAGCTTAGGACCCGACTAACCCAGAGCGGACGAGCCTTCCTCTGGAAACCTTAGTCAATCGGTGGACGGGATTCTCACCCGTCTTTCGCTACTCACACCGGCATTCTCACTTCTAAGCGCTCCACATGTCCTTGCGATCATGCTTCAACGCCCTTAGAACGCTCTCCTACCATTGTCCAAAGGACAATCCACAGCTTCGGTAATATGTTTAGCCCCGGTACATTTTCGGCGCAGTGTCACTCGACTAGTGAGCTATTACGCACTCTTTAAATGATGGCTGCTTCTAAGCCAACATCCTAGTTGTCTGGGCAACGCCACATCCTTTTCCACTTAACATATATTTTGGGACCTTAGCTGGTGGTCTGGGCTGTTTCCCTTTCGAATATGGACCTTATCACCCACATTCTGACTCCCAAGTTAAATTATTTGGCATTCGGAGTTTGTCTGAATTCGGTAACCCGAGAGGGGCCCCTCGTCCAAACAGTGCTCTACCTCCAATAATCATCACTTGAGGCTAGCCCTAAAGCTATTTCGGAGAGAACCAGCTATCTCCAAGTTCGATTGGAATTTCTCCGCTACCCTCAGTTCATCCGCTCACTTTTCAACGTAAGTCGGTTCGGTCCTCCATTCAGTGTTACCTGAACTTCAACCTGACCAAGGGTAGATCACCTGGTTTCGGGTCTACGACCAAATACTCATTCGCCCTATTCAGACTCGCTTTCGCTACGGCTCCACATTTTCTGCTTAACCTTGCATCAGATCGTAACTCGCCGGTTCATTCTACAAAAGGCACGCCATCACCCATTAACGGGCTCTGACTACTTGTAAGCACACGGTTTCAAGTTCTCTTTCACTCCCCTTCCGGGGTACTTTTCACCTTTCCCTCACGGTACTGGTTCACTATCGGTCACTAGAGAGTATTTAGCCTTAGGAGATGGTCCTCCCAGATTCCGACGGAATTTCACGTGCTCCGTCGTACTCAGGATCCACTCAAGAGAGAATTTGCTTTCGACTACAGGATTATTACCTTCTATGATTAACCTTTCCAGGTTATTCGTCTAACAAATTCTTTTGTAACTCCGTACAGAGTGTCCTACAACCCCAATAAGCAAGCTTATTGGTTTGGGCTCTTCCCGTTTCGCTCGCCGCTACTCAGGGAATCGATTTTTCTTTCTCTTCCTCCGGGTACTAAGATGTTTCAGTTCTCCGGGTCTGCCTTCTTGCATGCTATGTATTCACATGCAGATAACACGACATAACTCGTGCTGGGTTTCCCCATTCGGAAATCTCTGGATCAAAGCTTACTTACAGCTCCCCAAAGCATATCGTCGTTAGTAACGTCCTTCATCGGCTTCTAGTGCCAAGGCATCCACCGTGCGCCCTTAATAACTTAATCTAAACGTTATGATAAGCGTTCGCATTCTGCCTTATTTCTTTCTTCGCTTGTTCATTTACAGAAAGTAAACTTCACTGCGCGCATCAAGAAATGCGTTGACTGACAAACGCTTTCATTAACGTTTGGTCAATCCATAAATACGTCACCTATCACAATAATATTTTGGCAAACGTTCGCATTCGGCTTCATCACTTCACATTCACTCAGTTACTTACGCGTAGTAAGCGCCTTCGCTCATGCTTGCGATTCATAGACTGACAAACGTTTTCAAAACATCATGTCTGTCTACCGAAATACAATCTTGTCCAAAATCACCAGTTATTAATTATGTGAGTCGTCATTTGACGACTAGCGATAATTTTTTGTTTCAAGCTTTTAAACGCTTGTCACTCGGTTTTGCTTGGTAAAATCTATACTTACTTATCTAGTTTTCAATGTACAAATCATTCTGAATCCTCAAATGAATGAGCATTCAAAACTGAATACAATATGTCACGTTAATCCGCTTATCACCTAATGGTGATATTCCGTATATTATCCTTAGAAAGGAGGTGATCCAGCCGCACCTTCCGATACGGCTACCTTGTTACGACTTCACCCCAATCATTTGTCCCACCTTCGACGGCTAGCTCCAAAATGGTTACTCCACCGGCTTCGGGTGTTACAAACTCTCGTGGTGTGACGGGCGGTGTGTACAAGACCCGGGAACGTATTCACCGTAGCATGCTGATCTACGATTACTAGCGATTCCAGCTTCATGTAGTCGAGTTGCAGACTACAATCCGAACTGAGAACAACTTTATGGGATTTGCTTGACCTCGCGGTTTCGCTGCCCTTTGTATTGTCCATTGTAGCACGTGTGTAGCCCAAATCATAAGGGGCATGATGATTTGACGTCATCCCCACCTTCCTCCGGTTTGTCACCGGCAGTCAACTTAGAGTGCCCAACTTAATGATGGCAACTAAGTTCAAGGGTTGCGCTCGTTGCGGGACTTAACCCAACATCTCACGACACGAGCTGACGACAACCATGCACCACCTGTCACTTTGTCCTCCGAAGAGGAAAGCTCTATCTCTAGAGTTGTCAAAGGATGTCAAGATTTGGTAAGGTTCTTCGCGTTGCTTCGAATTAAACCACATGCTCCACCGCTTGTGCGGGTCCCCGTCAATTCCTTTGAGTTTCAGTCTTGCGACCGTACTCCCCAGGCGGAGTGCTTAATGCGTTAGCTGCAGCACTAAGGGGCGGAAACCCCCTAACACTTAGCACTCATCGTTTACGGCGTGGACTACCAGGGTATCTAATCCTGTTTGATCCCCACGCTTTCGCACATCAGCGTCAGTTGCAGACCAGAAAGCCGCCTTCGCCACTGGTGTTCCTCCATATCTCTGCGCATTTCACCGCTACACATGGAATTCCACTTTCCTCTTCTGCACTCAAGTTTTCCAGTTTCCAATGACCCTCCACGGTTGAGCCGTGGGCTTTCACATCAGACTTAAAAAACCGCCTACGCGCGCTTTACGCCCAATAATTCCGGATAACGCTTGCCACCTACGTATTACCGCGGCTGCTGGCACGTAGTTAGCCGTGGCTTTCTGGTTAGGTACCGTCAAGATGTGCACAGTTACTTACACATTTGTTCTTCCCTAACAACAGAGCTTTACGATCCGAAGACCTTCATCACTCACGCGGCGTTGCTCCGTCAGGCTTTCGCCCATTGCGGAAGATTCCCTACTGCTGCCTCCCGTAGGAGTCTGGACCGTGTCTCAGTTCCAGTGTGGCCGATCACCCTCTCAGGTCGGCTACGTATCGTCGCCTTGGTAGGCCGTTACCCCACCAACTAGCTAATACGGCGCGGGTCCATCTATAAGTGACAGCAAGACCGTCTTTCACTGTAGAACCATGCGGTTCAACATGTTATCCGGCATTAGCCCCGGTTTCCCGGAGTTATTCCAGTCTTATAGGTAGGTTACCCACGTGTTACTCACCCGTCCGCCGCTAACGTCAAAGGAGCAAGCTCCTTATCTGTTCGCTCGACTTGCATGTATTAGGCACGCCGCCAGCGTTCATCCTGAGCCAGGATCAAACTCTCCATAAAAGAAGTAAGCTTGATATAGCTCGTTGATTGTTTAAGTCAATCACTCTTGAAAGTACTTTTGAAGTACTCAAATTATTGGAATTAACGTTGACATATTGTCATTCAGTTTTCAATGTTCATTTCAATTTAATTTATGGAGCGGGTGATGAGAATCGAACTCACAACATCAGCTTGGAAGGCTGAGGTTTTGCCATTAAACTACACCCGCATATTTAATTTTAATTTAAGTAATGGTTGATGCGGCCGAGAGGACTTGAACCTCCACGGGATTTCTCCCACTAGGCCCTCAACCTAGCGCGTCTGCCATTCCGCCACGACCGCTTGGAAAGACGTTTTCGTTTTTTAGAACGATATTTATTATATTATATCGTGTTAGTAGTGTCAACACTTTTTTAATATTTTTTTAATGTTTGTAATCTGTCTTTAACAATCACTTTTTGCGACGTATTTTAGAATACAACATTTCGTCATCATTGTCAAACATCATTTTGAACTGCTTGCAACTTTTTTTGACGACTTTGTTATTATAATCAGTCTCACAAACAATGTCAATACATATCCCCCTATTTTTCTAACTTTTACTCCTCATACAACACATATTACAAAAATAGAATTAAGTTAAAAAAGGCACTATCGCTCACCTTCTTCAGTCAGCATATAGTGCCTCAACAACTTATAAATACCTTTTCAATTTCAAACGACCGCCACATCGACCACACCGCATTTTAACAACATTTACTTTTCTAATGCGAACATAACTACTATGACACGATTGACATTCATATTCATAGTTCGCTCTTGATGCATAGCTTTCGGTCGGTTGACAAAATCTGGGTGCACCTACTTTTTCGGCTAATACTTTAAAATCTCTATCTTTATGTTGATGCCCTCTCCCACTCAGATGCAAAAAGTAGTGACACAATTCATGTTTAATAATATCAACAAGTGCTTGCTCACCAAAATGTTCGTATTGCTTAGGATTAATTTCAATATCATGTGAAATTAGCATATAACGTCCACCCGTTGTACGTAAACGTCGATTAAAGTAAATACGATGTCTAAAAGGGATTCCAAAATGCTCTATTGCAAGTTGTTCAGTAAGTTGCTGCAAAGATTCATTATTCATTTGGATCAATCATTGTCAGAGCAACTTTCCCTTTATTTTCATCAATATTCTCAATCCACACTTCTACAATGTCACCAACACTGACAATGTCCATCGGGTGTTTGACAAACTTTTTAGAGAGTTTTGAAATGTGTACCAAACCGTCTTGCTTAATACCGATATCTACAAAAGCACCAAAATCAACTACATTGCGTACTGTTCCATTCAATTTCATACCTTTCGATAAATCCTCTATGGACAATACATCTGACTTTAATTCAGGTGTTTCATAATCATCACGAGGATCTCGGTTTGGTGTAATTAATGACTTCACGATGTCTTCTAACGTAGGAACACCAATGTTTAGCTGCGTTGCATAACTTGCTATATCCAATGTTGATAATGCTTTGGCTAAAACGGGTGTGCCAATATCTGTAATTTTGAGCTCTAAACTTTCTAATAATTGATAAGTCGCATCATAACTTTCTGGATGAATTGCTGTATTGTCTAACGGTTCTTGACCATTCACAATACGTAAAAACCCGATACTTTGTTCAAACGTTTTTGCACCTAATCGTTTCACTTTATTCAGTTGACGATGATGGGTAATGGCACCGTTTTCTTCACGATACAACACAATGTTATCTGCAATTTGTCGTGATAAACCTGACACATGCTGCAGTAATGTACTCGAAGCTGTATTGACATCCACACCGACTTGGTTAACGGCAGTTTCGACTACAAAGTCAAGTGCAGCATCTAACTCCTTTTGGTTCACGTCATGTTGATATTGTCCAACACCTATCGACTTAGGATCAATTTTAACGAGTTCACTTAAAGGATCTTGTACACGTCTTCCAATCGATACGGCACTCCGCTCTTCCACTTGAAAATCAGGAAATTCAGTACGCGCAATCTCAGACGCAGAATACACGGACGCCCCTGCCTCATTCACAATAATATACTGTACATCAAGTTCATGTTCTTGAATCATACGTGCTACAAACTGTTCCGTTTCACGACTCGCTGTCCCATTTCCTATTGCAATTAAATTAATGTCGAAATCTTTCACCATTTTTAAGAAGATTTTTTCACCTTCAGCCACTTTAGATACAGGTGGATGTGGGTACATCACTGATTTTTCTATAAATGTCCCATACGGATTAATGACTGCGAGTTTACATCCAGTACGAAACGCTGGATCGACGCCTAAAATTTGCTTCCCTTTTAATGGCGGTTGTAACAACAGATTTTTCAAGTTTTCACTAAATAATGTAATCGCTTGTGCTTCTGCGCGCTCTGTTAGATCTGTTCTGATTTCACGTTCAATGGAAGGGAAGATTAAACGTTTCATCGCGTCATCAATCGCTTCTCCTACAATTATTGATAATTCGTTATGACCTTTGACTTCTCGTTTTTTAATATTTTGTGCCAAAGTCGCTTTGTCCATTTCAATTTTGACTTGCAGTATTTTTTCATTTTCACCACGGTTCATCGCTAAAATACGATGATTCGCAACTTGACGGAGAGGTTCTTGATAATCATAATACATTTCAAACACGGCTTTTTCGTCATCAGCGTTTTTCTTTTTCTGTGCTGTCATGAACCCTTCTTTTTGCGTCAACTTTAAAATTTGTCTGCGATATTGCGGATGATCTGCAATTTTTTCAGCAATGATATCCTGCGCACCTTGAATCGCTTCGTCCACTGAGGTTACTTCATCAGTTAAAAACGCCTGTGCTTTCTCCCCTAAGTCAGCGTCTAACTTTTGTCTATAAATCCATTCTGCTAGAGGTTCGAGGCCTTTACGTTTCGCCTCTGTTGCACGCGTCTTTTTCTTTTGCTTATAAGGACGATACAAATCTTCCACACGTTGCAATTTCGTTTGCTGTTGAATGTCACGTCGAAGCTCATCCGTCAGTAATCCTTGTTGTTCAATGCTATGTATCACTTCATCTTTTCGCTTTTGCAACTGTTCCATATAGTGATATTCATCAGCAATTTGTTTGATTTCGACTTCATCTAAACCGCCCGTCACTTCTTTACGGTAACGAGCAATAAAAGGCACAGTATTTTTTTCTTCTAATAATTTCAGTACCGCTTCAATATGTTTAACTGGATACTGATATTGGTTATGTATTGCTTGTACAAAATGATTTGCCAAAAATATTCACCGCTTTCTCAATCTTTTCTTCTATATTTTAACATGTATCCCTAAAAGGATGTCAGTGAGAACGTAAGTGCATGTGGATCATAACCCGTATCAACCATGCTAATATGACGTTGATCATACCTGGAAAGCTCAATATCCGCTCTACCTCACTGATAATGGGCTTAGGATGTCCTCTCTATGTTTAAATCAACGCCACAGATTGCAAAATTCAAGTTGCCAAAAACACAAAAAAGGACCGGAACCCCACATCCCAATCCTTTAATCACACTACTATTTTCTCGCAGCTTCTTGCAATTTCTTTATGGCTGTTCTTTGTAATCGTGAGACATGCATCTGACTTAATCCGATACGTTCTCCCGTTTCTTTTTGACTCAATCCGTCAATAAATGTACATTGAATAATTTCTCTTTCACGATCTGTTAAAATAGGAAGTATTCGTTCTAATATCATTCGCTTCTCAGTCAACTCATAATTGTCATCTTGTTGGCCCATAATATCCAACAATGTCACTGTAGAACCATCTTTATCCGCTTCAATCGAATGGTCGACACTTAAAGCGTTATAACTTTGCCCCATTTCCATTGCTTCTAACACATCTTCATCCGAAACTTCAAGACGTTCTGCAATTTCACTGATTGACGGTGAACGTCCTAATTCATTTGTTAACTCATCGCTCACTTTTTTGATTCTCGGCCCTATTTCTTTAATTCTACGCGGGACGTGGACGCTCCATGTTTTATCCCTTAAGTAGCGCTTAATTTCACCTATGACAGTGGGGACTAAAAAAGCTTCGAATTTTCTATCAAATGATAAATCAAATCGATTAATCGCACCAATCAGCCCTACCATACCAACCTGTACTAAATCTTCGTGATGTGATTGACCTTTTGAGTATTTATAAGCTAAGGATTCGATCAGTTTTTCATAATGTTTCACAAGTTTTTCTTGCGCTTCATCATCCTCATTGTTCTGATACGCTTGAATCCATTGGTTGATTTGTTCAGGTGAAACAGCACTAGCTGATTTCGACTCTTTCGTCATTATTTCGCACCTGCTCTTTTTTGATATACTTAATCATACTAATTGTAACACCTGTCTCTTTATCGACCGTTACTTCATCCATTAAAGATTCGATTAAGAATAAACCGAGTCCCCCTTCTCTCAAGAAATCAATACTTTCATTTTCTTGATATGGACCTAGTTTTTGTTTTGTTTCTTGATAATTAAAACTATCGCCTTGGTCAGACACTACAATTTTAATGCGATCTGATGCGAGTTCAAAACAGACGTGAATGTAGCCTTGTTCTTCTTTATCTTTATAAGCATGTTTCACAGCATTCGTCACTGCTTCACTCACAGCAATTTTAGCGTCTTCAATGTCATCATAATGCGCACCAGCACGTGTAAACACACCTGATAAAGTCAAACGAATTAAACTGACATACTCAGCAGAAGCAGGAAGCCGCATTTCAATGATATCATTGGATTGCATCATCATTCGACCTCCGTTCCTTCGTTGACATGCATCAAATCATTCAGTCCTGTAATTTCAAACAGCCTTTTAATACGATCGTTCACACCTAAAATGTATAATTCTTTTTCGTGCTGATTTAACGCTTTTAAAGTTCCAACAAATAATCCTAAACCTGTTGAGTCCATATAGTTTAACTTTTCTAAATTAACATAAATATCGTGCGTCCCTTCTTGGCGAATAGGAACGAGCACTTTTTCAAGTTCCGGAACTGTAGCGACGTCTAATTCACCGGCTACTGCGACATCATAATGTGTTTCATGCTTTTCGGTTTCTATATTAAGGTTCATTATTGATTACACTCCTACTTTATTCTCTACTTGTTCAGTTTACCCATTTCAATGCATTAGTAATCTCATTTTTCAACTTTAGTGCACGCGCTTAATAATTAAAATGGTTAAATCATCTCGTTTGCCTGTTTTTTGCAATCTCAGTAATTCTTCATACAAGAGTTGGACGATATCTTGTGGATGTAATTGTTTGTATGCAAGTATAAAATCAAGTAAATAACAAGTATCAATAAACTCGCCGTCTTCTTTTCGAATTTCGGTTACACCATCTGTAAAAACGATAATCATATCATCAATGTTAATGGCTATTTCTTGTTGTTGATATCTTACATGCGGGCTTACACCTAATACACGACCTCGAACTGTAATTTCTTCAAAAGTGTCAGATTCCGCTCTAAAAATATAACCTGGTTCATGCCCTGCCGAACTACAGTAAAGGACGTGATTAATCTCTTCATAAAGTCCATAAAACATGGTTACGAACATATTTTGATTGATGTTTTTTTCTACGACGCGATTTAAACGTTTCAAACCGTCATTAGGGAGTTGAGAATGACCGTACGAATCCATGCCAAACTTAATCATACTCATCGCTAATGCAGCTGGAATCCCTTTACCAATGACGTCCGCAACCGCAAAACTCATCGTGCCATCTTTATGATCAATTAAGTTAAAATAATCGCCACTCACATGCTGTGCCGCAACAGAAATGACACCGATTTGAATGCTGTCAAACTGTGGGATATTTGTTTTTAACATCGTTTGTTGTAAACGTGAAGCGACGTCCAATTCCTTATCATGAACTTCAACACGGTCAACCAATGCTTTATAGTCTTCATAATCATAACCAAAGCTACCAATCACCGCTCTTAAAATATCTAAAATCGCAATCATGTCTTCACGTGACAACTCGTACTTCTGAACGTATTTTCTATGTATATCTACAAATTCTTCTGGCAATAATGCATCATCAGATAAATTTTCAGAAAAAGAATGCGCTTGATTGAGAACACTGGATTTACTTTCACTTTGCAAAAATTGATCAACAAGTTGAAAGTATCGCGATTCATTCTGATTTGTCATTAAACGTTCTCCTTCCACTAAAAACTGTAAAAGGCTTTAGGAGCGTTATCCTAAAGCCTATTTATGATGATTCATGTGCAGTCCTAAACTAATACCAATCGCATTATTAACTTCTTTCATCTTCTTCTCAGACAAAAACGTTAACTTTTCTTTTAATCGTTTCTTATCGACTGTTCGAATTTGTTCTAGTAAAATAACAGAATCTTTATCGAGCTTATATTTATTTTTTTCGATTTCGACATGCGTTGGTATCTTTGCCTTATTAATCCGACCAGTAATTGCGGCTACAATCACAGTGGGACTATACTTATTACCAGTGTCATTTTGGATAATGACCACGGGCCTTACTCCCCCCTGTTCAGAGCCCTGTACTGGTGATAAATCTGCTAAATAGACGTCTCCGCGCTTCATTTAGTCTTCCTTATAATCAGTTGTCAAGTGTGATTCATTACAATCGCAAGCTTCACATTCAACTGGATACGCCTCAGTGGCTAGGGAGAGATTTAAATCTGCCATCTGTACATAACCTTCTTTTAACGACTGTTCTAAATTTTTAAATCTTGTTTGATTGAATGCTGACATAAATAGGACCTCCATATCAATACAACACATTAAAAACTCTTTTATTATGTCCATCATAACAAAAATAGAGCGGAATCACCATACTATTTTAACAATTCGTTGGATATTTCAACCATTTCTTGTACAAAATACACACGCGGCACTCGTCTTCCGATATTACATAACACTTCATAATTAATCGTTTGTTGTTGTGCTGCAAGACTTTCTACAGATTGTGACGTATGGGCTTGATCATCAATTAAAATGACCTCATCCCCCATTTGCACTGTTGCCGGCACACGAATGGCTGTACGGTCCATACTTACGCGTCCCACAATTTCACATTCCGTTGTGCCAATTCTAACATTCGCCCCTTGCATCGAACGTAAATAACCGTCCGCGTAGCCAATCGGTAACAACGCAATCGTCATATCTTCAGGTGCTGTGTATGTTTGACCATAACCGACCGTCTCACCTTTAATGAGTGACTTCACTTCCATCACTTCTGTAACGAGTTGCACTGCTGGCGCTAATTGTGCCGTCGCATTTTTTTCAATGAACGCTGATGGATAGTAACCGTATAATGCAATACCTGGTCTGAATGCATTACATAATGACGGATTAAAACGTAACGTTCCCGCAGAATTTTGCATATGAATGTAGGCAGGATGATCCGTACTTTCGATAATTTCTTCAAACCGTTCATATTGCATGTGCGCGGAATCATTGTCCTCATCAGCGGAATGGAAATGTGAGAAAGCTCCTTCAAAGACGAGATTTTCATGCGCATGAATGAAGTTGATAATATCGTGATACGCTTCTATATCCTTTACACCGAGTCGATTCATACCTGTATCCACTTTAATATGTAACCATAACGTCTTTTCATTATCTTCATCAATTTCAGCAGTCGCCGCTTCTAACCACGCTTTTGACGGTACTGTAACAGCAACACGATGCTGAATGGCTTTATTAATAGCATCGGGTGGAATGCTCGATAAAATCAAAATTTTCTCTTTTATCCCGTGCATTCTCAACTCAATCGCTTCATCCAAAGTGGCGACACAGAAAAATTCAGCACCTATTTGGCTTAAATGCTGGGCAATTTGGATACTTCCTAAACCATATCCATTCGCTTTCACGACAGGCATCATTGTTTTATTCGGTTGTAATTTCGTTAATGCATAATAATTCTCTGTAATCGCATCTAAATTCACTTTCATCGTGGTGGTGCGATAATATTTTTCTGACATGATTGTCATCCTTCCTCTTTCTATATTCGTCCATTATTGTTCTAAAATCACTTGTGCTACTGCATAATGTTCTGTATGTGTAATAGAAACATGTACATGGTAGCCTGCCATCTGAATCGTAGGCTTACCGAGTGCATCGTTTTCACAATGAATTTGTTTAAACGTAATCTCTTTGCCAATCCCCGTACCTAACGCTTTACTGAATGCCTCTTTGACTGCAAATCGTCCGGCTAAAAATTCGATACGGCGACGTTCAGTCGTATAATTGTGATAACGTTCAAGCTCTTGTTCTGATAAAATGCGTTCTGGAAAGCGGGGTTGGCGTTGTACAGTGTCCATAATCCGAGCTATTTCAACTAAATCAAGTCCTACACCATATATCATAAAGGTTCCTCATCTTTTTCGTCTTGGTCTACTATCGACATTGCTTCTGCTGTTGGTGCTTTCGCATCCTTGTTTTTTATAAATGCCATCACTTTTTGAGCAGTTGCTTTATCGATCAACGTCACATCGACATTACCTCCAGCTGTGGAAAGTGTTAATGTCGCTAACTGATATTTTCGCATTAACCATCCTTCTTTAAAATCGACGTTTTGAATTCTAAAGGTTGGAATACGTGTTTGTTTAATCATGATAAACCCTTTTCGTACTGTAACGATATGTGAATCATATGTGTAGCCAAACGTACGAAATTTATAAATTGGTTTAAGCCACACATCGACAATAAGTTGGAGGAGCAGTACGATTGCCAAGATGATGATCAGTACAATCACGAATCGATCCCAATCTAAGAAATAGCCTAATACGATAGCGCCAATGAATAATAGCGCGATGATGGCTGACACGATTAACGCAGCGATACGCATCACTTTAACGCCACTTTCACTCATCTTTTCCATTGACATCTCCACCTCCTAAATACCATTGTTTGTTACGTGTAACTTTGGCCTGATTTTCAAAGCGTAACCCGAAATCTTTAGAAATTGAACCACTTGCGATTGTAAAATCAAAATGCGCTAACTGTTTCCGTTGCATCAAAGGATGTGCCGTTTGTTGGAAACCTAAAATTTTATCCTTTTTAAAAGTCGTCGTTTTAAAACCAAACCATGTCACCTTTCGAATCGATACTTCTTCATCCGTCAACGCTGAACCTGACATGCGCGTCGCAATCACACTATGAATAATCAAATACAAAATAATGACTGCGATCGGTATCCATATCCACACCCACCAATAATAATGAATGAGTGCACCGATGCCGATTAAAATGACTGACGGAATCCAAAAGCGTCGATGAAAACCTTGCCAAGGCAGACCCATTTCAACCGGCTGAAACGCATAAATCGGTAGCAGTGATGCCAATATTTTCGTTCCTTCGCGTTGTTTAATGAACGGTAACACCATAATTTCACCAGTCGCAAAATCATCCTCCATATCGACTTCCATATCACTTGTAATAATAAAATGATATGACGTAAAACCGAACAAATGTCTAAAAAAGGATTTCTTTTCCTGAACCGCTTGCAATTTAGCGATAGGCAGCGATAAGTTGGTCACTTTTAATAAGCCATAACGAATTTTTAAAAAGTCACCTGAACGTGTTAATGTGAATCGATAATATCTCACCATTGTAATGATGACGCCTACAATATAAGCAATCACGAGTATCCCAAACACTAATGTAATGACTAACGCCACTAAATTCTGAATCCAACTCTCAACCTGACCGAAAACCCCTTTCCACGGGATAATATCTTCAAAAGCAGTGACAATCGGACCTACTGTGGCTAATGTGACAAAAACCGCCCCACTCGTCATCGCCATTAATAATAAATTTTGGGTAGATAATTGATAAATCATTTCTGTAGGTGCGTTTGTTTTAATGATAGGTGGCGCTTCATAGTGTACATCTGTACCGATATTTGAATGCTCAGACTGCACCTGTCTTCCATCTTCACTTTCTATTCTCGATTTGGCTTTCTCTATCTCCTCTTGAATCCATTGACTCTGCCTTTTCGTCACCATATTTAAATCAATACCATCACTCGGTGTTTTAATCGTGAGTTTCACACCGCCTACTAATTGATGCACAATCGGTTGTACAGTGTCCATGGATTGAATACGACGAATATTAAGTTCTTTTTGTTCCAAGTTAAACAAGCCACTTTTCACAATAAAATAATCGCCTTCAATCCAGTAGCGTGTGCGATAGATTTCAATCGTCCGGTTAATAAAAACAAGAGTAAACGATATTGCGATGAAACCTGGCCATATGTAATTGGTCCAATCTGTAAAATCAAAGCTATCGAGTTGAAACAATACAAAAATGATAATAAAAAGAAAATTACTTTTTACCGCTTCAATAATACTTAAAACGTACGAAATAGGATGCAACTTTTGAGGACTATACATCGCTGTCACCCCCTTTGAGTTGCGCAAGACAGAATGATTCAATCTCTGTGATTGTGTCGTCATAAAGTAACGGCAACACTAACTCATGTCCAGCTGTATAAAAAGTCAATCGGTTCAGTTGAAAACGTCTCATCAATGGTCCCGCTTTTCTTCTCACATACTGGATACGCTCAATTTGAATCACTTCATTGCGTTTAAACCACCAATTCTTTTGAATTTCAATATAACTGTCC
This sequence comes from Staphylococcus delphini, assembly GCF_900636325.1. Taxonomy (NCBI): domain Bacteria; kingdom Bacillati; phylum Bacillota; class Bacilli; order Caryophanales; family Staphylococcaceae; genus Staphylococcus; species Staphylococcus delphini. Next base: position 875,350 of record NZ_LR134263.1, on the reverse strand, counting down.
GTCACGCGATAATAATAGTAACGGTAAAGGAGTATCGGGTGAATCAGATAATATAAAATATCAATCAGCACGAGTCCGATGAAAATATAAGTCCCGTAAAATGGCATGTCGTTATAAAACCATATCGCGAGTGCAGCGGATAAGATGATTAAAGTTACGATGAATTGACAAAAATACCATAACTTTAAATAACGACGAGCAGGTTCGGGACTTTGAGTAAATTCAAGTTGCATGATGACAGTCACTCCCTAGTAAATTTAGCATTATTATATCATAAACGTTTTTCATTCTGATAGTTTGATATGGTGGCGTTAGATAGAATTCATGACAACTTTCGTCTTTTAAAATTACACAGTTCTCCTTATCACTCGGAACATGTACGTCGTCTTAAAAACCATAAAAAAACAGCACGTACATCTCTATTGAAATGCACTGTGCTGCTGTTTTATTTAAGTGAACGAACGCTGATTATTTTTGATGATCCGCAAATGTACGTCCTTTTTTCACTTTTGTTTCTCTTTTATGTTTGAAATTGCCCTTTTTATTACCACTTGGCTTATGGTTACGTCCTGCTTTTGAATGACGTTTGTTGTTGCCACCTTTACGATTGCCTTTTGGTGAACGACCATTTTTACGTGCCAATGGTTTTTCAAATGTTAATTGTACATCGACTTCATCATTAGATTCCACTAATTCTTGTAATAACGCAGTCACAAGTTCTGTTTGATCATACGTTTCAAGAAGTTGTTTCGCGATGTTTTCGACACGTGGTTCTTTCGCAGCGTCCATCCAACTTTGAACTTTGCTCTTAATTTCATCTTCACGTGCTTTTAAAACTTCTTTACGATGTGGCGGTCTTAACGCACGCATTTGACGACGGTTTGTTTGCTCGATTTGACGGATATAATCCATTTCAATTGGGTTGACAAACGTCACGGCGATACCATGTTTACCCGCACGACCTGTACGTCCAATACGGTGTGTATAACTTTCTGTATCTTGTGGAATGTCAAAGTTATAAACGTGACTCACACCTGAAATGTCTAATCCTCTAGCCGCAACGTCTGTCGCAACTAAAATATCAATTTGGTCGTTTTTAAACTTTTTCAATACTTCCAAACGTTTCGCCTGTGTAATATCACCGTGTAAACCTTCAGCTTTGTAGCCTTTTGAAAGTAAAGCACTTGTTAACTCATCGACACGGCGTTTTGTACGACCGAACACAATCGCTAACTCAGGTTGATGTACATCTAAGAAATTCGTAAATGTATCGAATTTTTCAAGTTCTTTAACGATAGTGTAATATTCGTCAATTTGTGGGTCAGAAATTTCATTATTCATTGTTTTAATGATACGTGGCGATTTCATAAATTTTTGTACTAATTCTTGAATCGCTTTTGGCATTGTTGCCGAGAATAACATCGTTTGACGGTTTTCTGATGGCAATTTATCCATAATATAACGCATATCGTCAATGAAGCCCATGTTCATCATTTCGTCCGCTTCATCTAAAATTAACGTTTCGATTTGTTGTGGTTTTAATGTACGGCGATTAAGGTGGTCAATCACACGACCTGGTGTACCCACTACGATTTGTGGTCCGCGTTTTAATGATTTAATTTGACGGTCGATTGGCATACCACCAAATACAGTCACGACTTGGACTTTTTGACCACGGCTGAATTCACGTAATTGTTCAGCTACTTGCATCGCTAATTCACGTGTAGGTGCTAAAATTAAAGCACGCACGCCTTCTTGCCCAACAACTTTTTCGATCAATGGGATACCAAAGGCACCTGTTTTTCCTGTTCCGGTCTGCGCTTGACCTAGGATATCAATGTTTTCGAGTGCGAATGGGATACTATCTTTTTGAATGGGTGTCGGCTCCGTAAATCCCATTGCCTCGAGGGTTTCAGCTGTACGTTCTGAAACGCCTAATTCTGTAAATTTTTGCAAAGTAATTCTCCTTTTTTGAATCATCATTCTTATATATTTTTGTCAAATAAGTTTAATCTAACTTCTACATATTACCATTTTCGTCACAATACCGCAATAAACGAAAGTTCACTATCATTTAAATTCTTATATATTCTCTATGCTTTTAATTCGTGTCACTGTAGGGTTTAAACCCAGTTTACACACATCCAATAATTTTTAATGCGTTCATTTTATTTTTTTAAAATTAAAAATGGAACAAAGACAGTGATGACTCACGGCTCTGTTCCATACTTGATGTTATTCTGCTTGTACGAGTGCTTCGACAACTTCTTCTAAATGCATCCCTCGAGACGCTTTCACGAGGACGACACTGTGTTGTTCGACGATAGACGTCAAATAACGTATCAACTTCTCTTTTTGATCAAAATGAATCGCCTCATTCACGAACGTCTTGCCCTTTTCATGAATCGCCATCGCACCTTCACCAAACGTATACAGTTGATGTATGCCTTTATTTTCAAGGTAAGCCCCAACGCTCGCATGCAATTGACGTGACTGATCACCAAGTTCAAGGACATCACCGAGCACGAGAATGGTATCCCCTTTCATATGACTCAACGTATCAATCGCAGCCTTCATACTTGTCGGGCTTGCATTATACGCATCATTAATGACGATTGCACCATTTGGCATCATAAACTTCTGCATGCGCATATCTGTCAGCTTAAGCGACGTCAATTGCTGTTGAATTTGTTTATCTGTTAAGCCCATAATGCGGCCTACTGTAATAGCAATCGTCGCATTACGCATATTATGTTCGCCTAAAATAGGAATCGTATAGGTCACGTCATCATTCACAGTGAACGTAATGCCGTCTTCAAGATGTGACACCATTTGACATTGCATATCATTCGTAGCTGACAAACCGACACTCACTTGATGTGCAGATGTTAACGTCTCTACGTGCGGTTTTAACAATGGTTCGTCCCCATCGTAAATGAAATAACCGTCTGATTTTAAACCTGTCACAATTTCAAATTTCGCTTTGGCAATCCCTTCTCTTGACCCTAAATCTTGCATATGAGATTCGCCGATATTTGTAATCACTGCAAAATCCGGTTGTGCAATGTTGGATAGTAATTCTATTTCACGAAAACCTGACATGCCCATTTCTAAAATTGAAACTTCCGTATCTTCGTTTAACTCTAAAATCGTTAATGGCATGCCGATTTCGTTATTGTAATTGCCTTGCGTTTTTTGTACACGGAACTTTCCTGATAAGACGTTTTCCAACATATCTTTTGTCGTCGTCTTTCCGTTTGAACCTGTGACAGCAATCACTGTGGGCGCCACATGTTGTAAATACGCCTTTGCCAACTGTTGCAGTGCAGTCAATGTGTTTTCTACAAAAATGACTGGTCCGTTCGTCGGTGCAGTTAGTGTACTATCTTGTTGGAAAAACGTCGCACCTGCCCCATCGTTCAATGCTTGTTCACTGTACTGATGGCCATCTACATTTTCACCTTTAAAAGGGATAAATAACTGTCCTTGTTGAATATGTCTTGAATCAATTGTGACACCTTTAATTTCAACGTCTAAGTATTGCGTATCAATATCACAGTCTACCCATTCTGCAAGTTGTTTCAACGTTATATTTATCATAGTCAAAACTCCTAATCAATTCGGTGTTTATTTTTTTGCTTATCTTCGTAACGTGCCTTCGCAAGATCAATTAACTTTGTAATCAATTCCGAATAAGAAACACCCATATTTTCCCATAATTTTGGATACATACTATACGCTGTAAATCCTGGCATCGCATTCGTTTCATTAATGTAGATTTGGTTATCTGCTGTCACGAAAAAGTCTGCACGTAACAATCCTGAACAGTCCGTCGCTTTAAATGCTTCTACAGCCATGTTACGGAGCGTCAGTTGTACTTCTTGATCAAGATCAGCCGGAATTGCCAGCTTCACTTTGCCATCTTTATATTTTGATTTATAGTCGTAAAATGCGACATCTTTCACAACTTCACCTGGCCATGTCGTTTCAGGATAGTCATTGCCTAACACGGCCACTTCGATTTCACGCGCATCCACACCTTGTTCAATGACAAGTTTACGGTCGAATTGAAACGCTTCTTCAATCCCTTTAATCAAGGCCGCTTCATCTTCACATTTACTAATCCCGACACTTGAGCCTAAATTCGCCGGTTTAACGAACACTGGGAATTCTAACTTGTCATGCACGAGTTTAATAATATTTTTGCGATATTTTTCGTATTCACTTCTTAAAAAGCTCACATATGGCAATTGTGGTAAACCGCGATGTGCAAACAATTGTTTCATCACTAATTTATCCATTGAACTTGATGCCGCTAACACCCCATTACCTACATAGGGAATGTCCAATACTTCGAATAGCCCTTGAATCGTCCCATCTTCACCATTAGGTCCATGTAATAATGGGAATACCGCATCATAACGCCCACCTTGACTACTTTGTGTTAACATCGCTGAAATATCACTCGTCGGTACGTCATCAATGCGTAACGCTTCAACATCAGTAATGTCTTCGATAATATTGTCCATTTTTTTCCATTGACCATCATTAGTAATATAAATAATATCGATGTGGTAACGCGCTTTATCAATTGCATTCAATACATTTTGTGCGGTTAAAATTGACACATCATGTTCGGCACTTTTACCACCATAAATGATACATAATGCTTCTTTCGACATAACTCCGCCTCCATCATTTTTATCTAAACTCCATATTACCATGACTCTCATTTGTATTGCATTTATTTTCCGAGAATATTAGCAATTTGATTACAACTTATGTAAAATCGGTATATAATGACAATATAGAATTTATGTGTAAAGGAGATTGGCATGGTATCCTCTCGTCAACTAACGCAGAAGTCGTTTTTGCGCCGCTTAGATTGGCCACTCATCGCACTGATTACAATCCTTTGTATCATTAGTGTTACGACGATTCATTCGGCAATGGGTGGCGGTCAATATAGCCTTGATTTCGGTGTCAGACAGATTTTTTATTACATACTAGGTGCAATTATTGCGTTCATGATTATGTTGTTTTCACCTAAAAAAATTCGCAATTACACTTATACGGTATACATTATTTTTAATATTTTACTATTTGGATTAATACTCCTACCAGAATCTTCCATTACACCTGTGATTAACGGGGCAAAAAGTTGGTATCGTTTCGGTCCAATCAGTATTCAACCTTCAGAATTCATGAAAATTGTACTCATTCTCGTCATTTCTAAGGTTGTCGCACAACATAATCGATTCACCTTCAACAAATCATTTCAAACAGACATCATGTTATTACTGAAAATTGCAGGTGTGAGCTTAGTGCCGATCCTCCTCATACTGTTACAAAATGACTTAGGAACGACACTCGTCTTTTTAGCGATTATTGCAGGTGTCGTGATTGTAAGTGGCGTCACATGGAAAATTTTGGCCCCTTTATTTGGTAGCGCAATCGTTTTAGGTGGCGGCTTAATCTTGTCTATTATTTATAAACCAAGCTTGATTGAAAATGTAGCCGGTATTAAAACGTATCAATTAGGACGTATCAACTCTTGGCTCGATCCATACGCATACAGTTCAGGCGACGGGTTCCACTTAACAGAGTCGTTAAAAGCTATTGGTTCTGGTCAGCTCATCGGAAAAGGGTTAAATAACGGCGAAGTGTATATTCCTGAAAATCATACAGACTTTATTTTTTCAGTTATTGGAGAAGAATTCGGCTTTTTAGGCTCAGTCATCTTATTAGGTGTCTTTTTATTATTACTCCTTCACTTAATTCGTATGGCAATGAATTCTGATGATCTGTTCAACAAATCATTCATTATCGGTTATATTAGTTTATTGCTGTTCCATATTTTCCAAAACATCGGTATGACAATTCAACTTTTACCGATTACAGGGATTCCGTTACCATTTATTAGTTACGGTGGGAGTTCACTCTGGAGTCTCATGTCAGGCATCGGTGTGTTGTTGAGTATTCATTACCATACACCGAAAAAGTATAACGATGAAACACCTACACAAAAACGTACAACTTCATAAAAAGGAAGAGGCTGAGGAACTAATAACGTTTCCCCAACCTCTTTTTTAATTATTCATTTATTTTGCGTCGTCGTGTGAAGAACGCGATGACACCTAATGCGATCATTGAAAGTGCCAGCGCTGTTTGACCGATTGCATTCACTTGTGGTTCCCCTGCTGCTGGCAACATTTTTGCTGCTTTGTCTTGTTGTTTCATCGCTTTGTTTCTATTTACTTGTTGTTTCGCTGATGCCATTTTTGTAGTCGCCATCATTTTATCTGTTTTTGCTTGTGCCGTTTGCGCTGTGACGTCTTTTTTCTTCTTATCTTGTACTGATGCTTTTGAAGATTTTGTTGCTTTTTGATCATCGCTAGATTGCGCATCTCCCGTAGCATCAATGTGTTTAACACTTGTTCCTACTAATGCTGGCGGTTCAATTTGTAAATCACTAACTGTCGCATCTTGATCATCTGCCGGTGCAAAAACCGAAGCTTTCATCGCATTTGGATCTTCAATTTGTAAAATATCGTAATGTGGATCCGTATTCGCTTCTGTAATCGAGCCATCTTTATTCAACACACCGTATGGAACTGCGCCTTTTGGTGGATGCGTTGACATACGTTTTAAATATGCAACATCATCTTCTCCCTCTAAATGCGGGTAAATGTACGTAGGTTTATGGATGATCGGTGTCCCATCTTTTTTCGCCTCATCCTTAACCATCACTTTCGGCGCATCTGTAGCATTCTTTTCCGCTGCTTGTGTGTCATGCGTATAAACTTGTGCAACTGCTGCTGTAATCAAACCTGTAACAACTAATTTTTTAACATGTGCACTCTTCCCTTTAAAATTATTTTTTCACTGTAACTGAGCGACAAATTAATCCATCCGTTCGTTCAAAACGTTTTTTAGATGGACACCATATTATCTTTAACTTTATTATATGAATATCCTAATTTAAATTCAACAATGTAATGTTTTATTTATAAATTATTTTTTTATTTTTAGCAGCCTCACATAGTAAACATATTTAAGATCGGTTCTGCTCAAATCCTAAGCGCTTTTGTCACAACCTCCCCTCAACCCCTAGGAAACGCGAGTCCAAACGTCGCATTCACCCACATCAATTTATACCAAACTACAAAGGTCTGGTTGACGCAATCAAAGATTGTTTCTACATCACCAAAGTAGTTCTAACAAAAAATAAAAAGCACCTAGACATGACATCAGTCAACATCCAAGTGCTTCTCAAACATACTTAATAAGGTTTCAATTTCTCAGTTGCAGGATTAGGTTTGGGTAATGATCGCATAATATCTAATCGGGGCTTCGTTTTTTTCACCTTCACACCGATTGAAGATAACATTTGGACCACATTTTGAAGCTTATCATTCTTTTTCGCCATTTGATCACCCCGTATTCTGCTATCTACTCCTTTATCTTACCCTAAATTGTAGCGCTTTACTACACCAAATTGTAAATTCATAAAATTATTTTTTCACATTTTTTAATCGTAATGCATTTAATACAACTGAAACTGAACTAAATGCCATCGCTGTACCTGCAACCCAAGGCGCTAAAAAGCCTGCTGCAGCAATAGGGATACCAATCAAGTTATAACAAAAGGCGAAAAATAAGTTTTGTTTAATATTTTTAATCGTAAGGCGACTGAGTTGAAGGGCTTCGGCAATACCACCTAAATGATTACGTACGAGTGCAATGTCTGCGGATTCTAATGCGATATCTGAGCCAGAACCCATTGCGACGCCGATATCACTTTTCATTAATGCCGGTGCATCATTAATACCATCGCCGACCATCATGACGCGTTGACCTTCATTTTGGAGTGCTGAAACAACTTTAGATTTTTCATCCGGTTTCACTTCTGCAATGACACGTGTAAAGCCGAGTTCACGACCGATTGCTTGTGCTGTCTGTTCACTATCTCCACTTAACATGACTAAGTCGTAATTTTTGTTTAACGTTTCAATGACTGCTTTCGCTTCCGCTTTCGGTTCATCTCTCACACCGATGATTGCGACAAGTGTTTCATTGATTGTCATGCCAACAACTGTTGCGCCTTGTTCTGCCAACGAATGCATGCTATCTTGTTGGTCTTGAGTTAAGTCATTGTTTGTAACGAAACGCATGGAGCCGATACGCACACGATTGTCGTCAATGACACCTGAAATACCGCTTCCTGCATGTGTCTCATATTGCGAAACAGGGCGGACCGCTTCGTCATTATAATAATCCACTAATGCTTTAGAAAGTGGGTGTTCAGATTGCATTTCCAAACTTTTAACATAAGCGCCAATCATTGCTTCTTCTGTTTCAAGGTACACGTGTACGACTTTAGGTTCACCGTTCGTAATTGTACCGGTTTTATCAAAGACAATCGTATCGACATGTTGCGCTTGTTCTAATGCTTCTGCTGTTTTAAATAAAATACCAGATTCTGCTGCACGACCTGATCCCACCATAATCGAAGTCGGTGTCGCAAGGCCTAAAGCACAAGGACAGGCAATGACGATGACAGCGATAAAAATTTCAAATGCTGCCGTAAATTGAAACGGTGTGACAACGAAAAACCATACGATAAATGACAGTAATGCCAAAACAACGACAGTCGGTACGAAAATATTTGAAATTTTGTCCGCTAACCGTTGAATTTGTGGTTTATCATTTTGCGCTTCTTCCACGACTTTAATGATTTGATTCAATACTAAGTCTTCACCGACATGCGTCACTTGAAGTTTAATAAAATTCGTTTGGTTGATTGTACTTCCAATGACAGTGTCGCCGATATTTTTTTCAACAGGCATACTTTCCCCTGTCAACATCGCTTCATTGACCGTTGTGGAACCTTCAATCACTTGACCGTCTAATGGGATTTGTTGACCACTTCTCACCCATACAATGTCACCTACACGGACATCATCAATGGCGATCATTTCAGTCTTACCCTCACGTTCCACTTCCGCATCTTTCACTTGTAGTGCAGCAAGTTTACTAATCGCGTCACTTGCATGTCCTTTTGCACGCATTTCGAAATATTTACCTAATAAAATGAGCGTAATTAATACCGCACTCGTTTCAAAATAAAGTGGCACATGACCGCTATGGCCCAGATGTGTCAACATTAAATAAAGACTATAAAAGTAAGCTGCTGAAGTTCCCATCGCAACGAGGACATCCATGTTCGCACTTTTACTTTTTAACGATTTGTATGCTCCGACATAAAATTGCCAACCGAGTACAAATTGAATCGGTGTTGCTAAAATAAATTGAAACCAGCCGTTCATTAAAAGGTCTGGAACTGGAATAAAACTTAAAAATGAAAAATGCCCGAACATCGTATACAGTAAGGGTAATGCTAAAATTATTGAAATAATGAATTTTGCTTTTTGTCGCTTCAATTCATCGCTTTTGCGTTTAGCTGTTTCATCTTTCGTCTCCATTGGAAAAGCTTCATACCCGATTTTAGCGACACGTTCATAAATCTCTTCAATCGTAATCTGGCTCGGGTCATACTTCACAGTTCCATTTTCCATGACTAAGTTGACATTAATTTGATCAATTCCGGCTTCACGCTGGAGGACCCGTTCAATACGCGCCGAACAGGCGGCACATGTCATACCTGCAATTTTGAAAGTTTCTTCTTGAGTCATTATGTCATCTCCTATAACTATAGAGGGTATATTTTAAATACGAAATGAGGGCTTACCTCTCATCTCTTCAATGAAAAACTAAGCCCTAATTGATGCTGAATTATGATACAACGTCATAACCTTGATCGTAAATACGTTGCTTCACATCTGCTAATGCACTGTCATCTGTCACTTCAACTTCTACTCGGTTGTCAGCTGGAAATGCTTCAACGTATGTCACATGCGCGTTTTCCCTCACTGCACCTTCAACTGCTGCTTTACAATGTGCACAAGTCATACCTTCTACTTCGATCATATGTTTTGCCATCAGTTACACTCCTTTATGTGATTGGATAACAGGAAATCCTGCATCATAAATTTCTTTTTCTATCGTGTTCAAATTTGCTGGCGTGTCATAAGTGAGCGTCAACGATTGTGTTGCCAAATCAATAACAACACTCTCGACACCAATTAAACGAAGCAAACGATCAGATAGCTGTTGTTGCTGTGCTTCAGTTGTCAGTTGTGTTACTTTAACATAACCATTTTCCATAAATGTACCCCACTAATCTTTCATGAGTTTTTGAAACGTTACTAATAACTCTTCCATCGCTTCGTCTTGGTGCCCTGCGTCAATCTTATGCATGATGCAACCTTTCATATGATGATCTAACAGACGCGACGCCACACTGTTTAAAGCCGAACGTGTCGCTCTAATTTGGGTCAATACGTCATCACAATAGACATCTTCGTCAATCATTCGGTTGATTGCTTTCACTTGGCCTTCAATACGATTCAAACGCGACTTCAAGTTACGTTTAATTTCTTCAGAATGATGTGCTTGTTCAGTCATGTCACATCCCCCAGATTCATTTTGATACTTTTATGATATACCCTATATAGGTATATGTCAATGCGTAAAATTCCTCTATTTACTAGAACATGATACAATAAAAGCACTTCACGAAAAAGGAGACAACAGTGATGCCAGAGTTTTTTTACGCGATATTTTACAATCAAAATGTACTGTTTAATTACTTATTAGTCGGTGCATTTTTATTAAATTTAATCTTCATCTTTACCATTATTTTTATGGAACGAAGAAGTGCGAGTTCCATCTGGGCATGGATTTTTGTATTAGGCTTATTCCCGCTTGTAGGCTTTGTCCTTTATTTATTATTCGGCCGACAAATCCAGCGAAAGTCCATTTTTAAACTTGAAAAACAAGATCGTATCGGCTTAGACTCTATCGTGAATGAGCAACTCACTGCGATTAAAAATGGGGAGTTCGAAGCAGATAACCCACATATTCAAAACTACAGTCGCATGATCCAAATGTTACTGTATAACAATGCTGCCTTTTATACGAACAATAACGAAATTGAGTTATTGACAGATGGTAACGAAAAATTCGATCGTTTAAAGGAAGACATTCGCAATGCAGAGCGCTATGTACATATTCAATATTATATATTCCGTCACGATGCGCTTGGTAAAAGTATTTTAAAACTGTTAGAAGAAAAACTCGAACAAGGTGTCGAAGTGAAAATGTTATATGATGACATGGGATCGCGTGCACTCACATTACGCGATTTTAAACGTTTTAAAGAAAAAGGAGGTCATGTAGAATCATTTTTCCCATCCAAACTGCCGCTCATTAATTTACGTATGAACAATAGAAATCACCGAAAAATTGTCATTATAGATGGTCAAATCGGCTATGTGGGTGGCTTTAATGTCGGGAATGAATATCTCGGCTTATCTAAAAAGTTTGGGTATTGGCGTGATACACACTTACGTATTCGCGGTAATGCTGTTAGTGCACTTCAATTGCGTTTCATCTTAGACTGGAACTCCCAATCGCACCGTGACAACATTACATATAGTAGTCAATATTTCCCAAAACCGCAACAGACCCATACTGGCAATATTGGGGTACAAATTGCTTCAAGTGGTCCAGACGAATTTTGGGAACAAGTTAAATATGGTTATTTAAAAATGATTTCGATGGCGAAAAATGACATTTACATTCAAACACCTTACTTCGTGCCTGATGAAGCTTTTATGGATGCACTCAAAATTGCAGCTTTAGGCGGTGTTAATGTTAATATTATGATTCCGTCTAAACCTGATCACCCATTCGTTTACTGGGCCACTTTTAAAAATGTCGCGAGTTTAATCGAAGCCGGTGCACGTGTTTACCTTTATGATAACGGCTTTTTACATGCCAAAACATTGACCATTGATGATGAAATTACGAGTGTAGGTACAACAAACATGGATAATCGGAGTTTTACGTTAAATTTTGAAGTGAATGCATTTGTATATAATGAAAAACTAGCGAGAGAAGTACGCGAAAGTTTTGAAGAAGACTTAAAAGTATGTAGCGAATTGACGAAAGAACGCTATGCCCAACGTAGCATTTGGATTAAATTTAAAGAATCCGTCAGTCAATTGCTCTCCCCTATTTTATAAGTTAAGGAATGACTAACGAAATGAAACAACACACGATTCAAGCAGCAGAACAATATATGAGAAAGGCACATCAACATGATAGCAGCGGACACGATATCGCGCATGTATTACGTGTTAGAAAGCGCGCCCTTGAAATCGCACAACACTATCCGTCCGCTGACCATTACCATATCGAAATGGCATCACTCCTTCATGATACGGTTGATGACAAATTGGTAGACGCCCAAAGTGCCCGTCAAGCATTATTGCACTTTTTTGAAGAACAACAGGTCGCAACAATCGATCAAGAAGCCATTTTTTACATTATTGACCATATGAGCTTTCGAAAAACTCAAACAGTCGGCACACTCAAAACCATTGAGGCGCAAATTGTCCAAGATGCTGACAGACTCGATGCGATGGGCGCGATTGGCATTGCACGTACATTTCAATTTGCCGGTCACTTTAACGAGCCGATGTGGACAGGGGCCCACAGTTTAACCGAAATGCAACAACTGTCAAACATAGGCGCAGTACCACCATCAGCAATCAAACACTTTTTTGAAAAGCTACTCAAATTAAAAGATTTAATGAATACACCCGTAGCAAAAGACATGGCGCAACAACGTCATGATTTTATGGAAAGCTTTTTACAACAATTTTTTGCTGAATGGGACACCGAAATCAAACAATCATGAATAGGAAAAGGCTGGGAACTTAGCGTCCCAGCCTTTAAGTATGTGCACTATGATTATTTCTTTTTGTTCTTTTTACTTACAACTTGTGTGTTCTTACCTGTTTTGTTGCCATTTTTTTCTGCTTCAAACTTTTTAATTAATGGCGCCACTTCTTCTTTTGCTTTTTTACCATATACCACATTGGCAATATAAGTTTGAACGACAAGGAATGCAGCTGATACTGACCAATATAAGCCTAATGCCGCCGCAGAACTAAATGAAATCCACACAATCATAATTGGTGAGATAATCATCATCATATAACCCATTTGACGTTGTTCCTGTGGCATATTAAAACTTGACACATACGCTTGGATGAAGTAAAGGACACCCGCGATGACGGTAATCCAAATATCCGGTTTATCTAAATGGAACCATAAGAAATCTGAGTACTTCGTGATACCGCCACCAGACGGATATTTAAGGACAAAGAATAATCCCATGATGATAGGCATTTGAAGTATGAGCGGTAAACAGCCTAACATACTTGCCATTGGATTCATGTTGTATTTTTTGTATACTTGCATCATTTCTTGGTTCGCTGCCATTTTGTCTTCTTGTGTACGTGCACGTTTTACTTTTTCTTGCGCTTCTGTAATTTCAGGTTTCGCAATTTTCATTTTTTCACGCATCATATGCATGTTTTTGTAGTTTGATAACATGAAAGGTAATAAGACGATACGTACAACCAATACGATAATGATAATCGCTAAACCATAGTTATTATTTAAATGATCCCCTAACCAGTGAATCAATCTGTCCATTGGTTGAACAAACGTATTGAAAAAGAATCCGTCTCGATTACTCGGTTTACTATAGTCACAACCCGCTAGAAGTAAAACTACACCTGCAAGCATTGTTATTAACGCTTTGTTCTTCATTTTTCCACCTCTAATGATATATTCACATAAATGATATTTTATCATAGAAATAGACGCGGTGGAAATATATTCCGGTATAAATTGAACTTTATTTAAAATATTGTAAGTAACGTTTCACAGATTTTTCAATATCTGTACTATGTGTAATGGATGAAATCGTCGCAATCCCATCAGCGCCATTTTTAAGAAGTGGTGCAACGTTTTCTTCAGTAATCCCACCAATAGCAACCATCGGAATATTTTCATCGTATTCTCGCATGCGTCGAATTAAACGGATGCCACCTGGTTTACTTGCATCTAACTTAGAACTTGTTTCATAAACAGGTCCCACACCAATATAATCGACGTTGGTAAGGTCAGACTGATCATATTCTTCAAAACTTCCGACACTAAGACCAATAATTTTATCTTCTAATAAATGTTGAAATGATTGGACTTTCGCATCTTCTTGGCCAACATGTATGCCATCCGCATCGACTTCAATCGCTAAATCCACATCATCATTAACAATAAATGGTACGTGATAATGACGACACAAATCTCGTAAACGAACGGCCATTGCAGCTTTCTCCTCACCTTGTAAAGATGAAGGGCCTTTTTCACGAAATTGATACATTGTAATACCCGCTTCTAACGCTTCTTTTAAAATGGTATCTAAACTACCTTGTTTGACATCTTGTGTACCTGCAATAAAATACACACGTAATTGTTTTCGATTAAATGTCATTTTCACTCACTTCTCTCTTTTTAATCTCCAATAAATAAGACTCAGCTAGTGTTTGATTTAATGCATCGATAAAAGCGACTAAAAATGTACCCGGTAAATCTGCACCTTCACGTAATTCAGCTTGTTCTGCTGAAATGTTATAGTACGAAACGGCTTCAATGAGTTGGTCGATAGATGGTTTTGTCTCACCCAATAGGAAACTTGCCACTACCGCACCTAACAAACACCCTGCTCCGGTAATTTTTGTCAACAATGGAGAACCATTTGATAAGATGACCACTTTGCCATCTTGTACAATAACATCTTCTTTACCTGAGACGACAATCGCGGTTTGATACTTTTCGTAAGCTTGTTGTGCAATGCTGACCACATCAATATCCGAAGCACTATCGGTTCCTTTCATCGTCGTCGCTGTATCCACTAATGTCAAAATTTCAGATGCATTGCCTTTAATGACAGCTACATCAATTTCTTCTAAAAAGCGTTGACAAAAATCTTTACGGAATTGCGATGCGCCTACTGCAACAGGGTCAAAAACGATCGGTACTCCCATTTGATTCGCAGTCTTAGCAATGGCGAGCATGTCTTCACTATTTCTCTCCGTTAACGTACCAATATTGATTAATAAGCCTTGTGTGACCTTAAAAAAATCTGCTGCTTCTTCTGGGGCTTCACTCATCGCCGGACTTGCCCCCATACTCAACAAACCGTTGGCAGTAAAGTTTTTCACGACATCATTCGTATAACAAACGACAAGGGGTTGTTGCTTTCTAACTTCTGCTAAATAATTCATGTTAATCCCACCCATTTAATTTTTCATATGCAAAGTGATTCACTGGACCTCGACCTTTACCAATTTCTGGTGTATGTTGAATCGCTAATGAAATATATTTTTTGGCTTTGGCTACGGCGTCATAAACAGATTTTCCTTTAGCTAATTCTGCTGTAATGACGGCTGAAAATGTACATCCCGTGCCGTGTGTATGTTGCGTTGGAAAACGTTCGCTTTTAAATTCGTAATGACCCTCTTGCGTAAATAAGTGATCGATGGCATCTCCTTCTAAATGGCCACCTTTAATAATGACCCCTTTCGAACCAATATCATGAATGAAAAAGCGGCCCACTTGATGAATTTTTTCCACCGAATCAATAGTAACGCCAGCGATTTCTTCAGCTTCTGGAACATTAGGTGTTGCTACATCTGCATATGGTAACAGTGTTTCTTTAAGACGATTTCGTACTTTTTGGTCCATTAAAGAATCACCACTTTTAGCAACCATAACTGGGTCAATCACATATGGAATATCAATCTTTTGCAAATATGACGCAATCACTTCCATCATCTCTGGTGTCGGAATCATCCCTGTCTTTAACGCATGTGGCATTTCATCATTAAACACACTGGCTAATTGCTCTTCTAACCAACTTGCTTCTAAATTGTGAATATGTTGCACACCCATTGAGTTTTGAGCCACGATACTTGTCACTGCAGCCATGCCATAGACACCACAAGAATGAAAAGATTTCAAGTCTGCCATGGCGCCTGCACCACCACTTGGATCTGTACCTGCAATCGTTAGCGCAATTTTTGGTTTTTCCATCATTTTTCTCCTCCAAATTCCCATTTTTCAAGTTGATACGCCATATTGAAAAAGTTTCGTTCATGAACTGTACTTTGTAGAAAGTTTTGTCTCAATTGTTGTTGAACTTTTTCGGAACTCACTTCTGCATATGAATCGAGCCAACGATCAATATAGGACAACAGTGTATCCATTTCTTTATTGTAAAAATCGAACCACGCTTTTAATGGATGATTGGCCTCAAAATGATGATTTTCAATCGCCATTTTACCTAATTGTTGATACACATATGGACACGGTGCCATTGCAGCAATGGTATAAGCGACATTGTCAAAAGCATAAGCGTTATAATACATATGTTTAATATAGTGGTCGGCAGACGGATACCAATCCCCTTGTTGAATGACACTTTGATAATCTTCACCAACATAGTCCGCTAGAATATGATGGGCCTCTACTTCTCCAGAACTCGCAAACTGAATTTGTTCTGTTAAAAATTGAATTTCACCTTTCGTATCCACTTTCGGTATCAGTAGCGCATATATTTTGGCAAATTCATTCAAATAACGTGAATCTGCACGTAAATAATGTTTAACTGATTCTGCCGCAATGTCCCCGTTAAGCATGCCTTGTATAAAACCATCTTGATAAATTTGTTCAATAATAGGTTGTGCTTCTTGTTTAATTTGTTCAGAAAAACGCATCTTCATTCTCCTTTAATATGAAAAAAGACTACCTTGAAAGTAGCCTTGTTCACACACTGAAGCATGCGTGTCCATGTGCTACTTCCCTACGTTGGTTTCATCCAAATCAGGTTCAGAGGGTCTGAATATCCATTCATCTCAGCCATCAATCGGCACCCCTAGTAGTCCTTCATTTTTTAGTTACCTTTAATGTATCAGAAACCTAACGCAAGTTCAATTATGTAAAAGCACTAAACAAATTGCGAAATATATGTATAGTTTAACAAAACAAATGACTCTATTAGATTATTTTGCATTTCTTATGAATCATTCGATAAATATTAATGAGAATAAAAGTGGCGATTGGCCACTAAATACAATACAGTATTTAATAGCCAATACACCTCATTTCAAGGTTGATAGTTAGACAATTTTGGTAGTAGGTTGTCTACCAAATTTCATTAGAGCTCAAGTCAATATGTTGAAGATAAAAGTAATGGTGTGAGATAAATCGAATTATTTCAATCGGAGAATATACTTTGAGAAGGGTTGATAAAAATAGGTGGGATTATCAAATATTGGAAAATCTTTGCTTGTTGCTTTGCTATTCATCGTTGAACTCATCTGTGTTTGACGCTATCGTTACTGTGCCAATTGGAGAGATTTGTGAAACGAGTAATTCTGTAGCATAACGTTTTTCATCATTATGAACATAACGTCTCGTTTGGATTTGCCCGCTTATCGCTACAGTTGTCCCCTCTTGGATCGTTTCGTGAATTTGAAGAGCAATATTACCGAACGCTTTACAATTTAAGTAATCAGTGATGGGCTTTTGGTTTTTACTTAAATACTCTCGCGTGACAGCAACGGTAAAGGTAACAAAGTAACTCTCTTCCTTTTCGTAAAAACTGGGCGGGCGGTTAATGATACCTACTGCTTGAAAATGGTTAATGTTGTTCACCTCCTGTACCTGTAATATAAACCTTTCAATGTGAAATGACAAAATGCAAATTCCTATAAAATTAAAGTATGCATCGAGAGATATTTAAGCCTTATCGAGAATTATTTTAAAAATTGCGTTATAATTAAAAGTACCATAGAAATTTCGTAAAGTTTTTTAAATGAGATGGGGGTGGCTCCAATGAAGACGTTTAAAGCTGTTCGTTTCCAAATCGTTTCTGAAAATAGTAGCGTGGCTGAATATGAACTTCTAGACGGCGTAATTATTAATAAAGAGAATAGTGGTACGGGTTGGGTGTTAGAAATCGTTATTTCAGATATACATCAAGAACAGATGCAAGCGTACATGGAGGCGGAAACACTTTTAGATATTCGTGTCGTCATTACGCGACCATCGAATGATCCTGCACTATTTGATGCGACAATCAAGCATATTACACCTTTAAATGGCAGCATTTCAGTTGTATTTGAGTGTCATATTTATACATTGCGACAAGTTTATGCGGAAAATTTACTCGAACAACTGGTCAACGAAGGTATGCAAGGTCAAGAGCTCATCACAACGTTCAATCGCATGATGAAATCTAAACCACGCCTTAAAGACGAACGACAATAACATTTGAGGCATACATATATGTACTAACTTCAAATTGAATCGTGAAAATTGATCACCAATTCAACCTACAAAAACCACCTCATTATGAAGACGAGGTGGTTTTTTATATCTGATTTATGCGTTTGGATCTTGTAATGCAAAAGTCAATTCACAACTACATGCAATTTGACCATCAACAGTTGCTTTTGCAGTCCCTTTACCAATCGGTCCTTTAATTTTTGTAATTTCAACTTCTAACACTAAAGTATCACCAGGCACCACTTGCTTTTTGAATCGACATTTATCAATTCCTGCAAATAAAGCGAGTTTCCCTTTGTTTTCTTCACTATTTAACATCGCTACTGCACCTGTTTGAGCCAACGCTTCAGTAATTAACACGCCCGGCATAACCGCATAATCTGGGAAATGCCCTTGGAAAAACGGTTCATTACCAGACACTTGTTTAATGCCTACACAACGCTGACCTGGTTCGTATTCAACCACTTTATCAATCAATAAAAAAGGTTGTCTGTGCGGGATGATGTTTTTAATTTCATTATAATTAAAGATTGTTTCCATTAGTGATGTCCTCCAATTGTTTCGATGATATGTTGCCAAAACCTTAAATTAAATGTATTCAACACGTTATCATGGTTGATAATAAAGCCTGTCATTAAACCGACTACAAACATCATGATTGCGATAAAAACAAATAAAGTTAATTTAAAACTAATTGAATCCATTATTGTTTGTAGCCCGTATTTCCATTTAGTCATTAATTCTTTCAATATTGGCACCTAAAGATTTAAGCTTGCCATGAAAATCAACATAGCCACGGTCAAGGTGTTTTAACTCAGTGACAATCGTTTCACCATCCGCTACAAGTCCAGCTAAAATTAATGCTGCAGCTGCACGTAAATCAGTCGCTTTCACTTGTGCACCTTGTAACGCACTTTTCCCTTCGATTTTAGCGCTGCGACCTTCAACTGAAATTTGTGCGTTCATACGTTTGAATTCCGCTACATGCATAAAACGGTTTTCAAATACGGTTTCAGTGACCACTTTATGCCCTTCAGCTGTAAGGAGTAACGCCATCATTTGGGACTGCATATCTGTTGGGAAACCAGGATGTGGCAATGTTTTAATATCGACAGGCTGTAATTTTTCCGGTGCTGTCACTCGGATGCCCTCTTCTGTAAAATCTAATTCGACACCCATTTCTTCTAATTTATATACGAGACTTGTCATATGCTCTTTAATCGCACCTTTGACGAGCACATCACCGCGTGTAATGGCAGCTGCAATCATCAATGTACCCGCTTCAATACGGTCAGGAATGATGGCATGCTTCACCCCTTTTAATGATTCAACACCATTAATGATCACTGTATCGGTACCAGCACCTTTGACATCGCCGCCCATTTCATTGATATAGTTGGCTAAATCCACAATTTCTGGCTCTCTCGCAACATTTTCAATCACTGTACGCCCTTTTGCTAACGATGCTGCCATCATGATGTTCTGTGTTGCACCGACACTTGGAAAGTCGAAATGAATTTCATTACCGACAAGTCCTTGAGGTGCTTCTGCATAAATGTATCCTGCTTCTTGATGAATCTCAGCACCGAGCGCTTCTAATCCTTTTAAATGCTGTTCAATCGGACGTGAACCAATCGCACATCCTCCTGGTAACGCAACTTTAGCTCGTCCTAAACGCGCCAATAACGGCCCCATAACTAAAATACTCGCTCTCATCTTACTCACATATTCATATGGCGCTTCTTCACTTAAATCTTTCGACGCATCAACGGTGACTGATTGTTGTTTTTCATTATATTTAATCTTCGCATTTAATACACTCAGTACATTATTAATCGTTTCCACATCACTTAACGCCGGAACGTTGACAAGTTCACTTTTGCCATCACTTGCTAACAAAGACGCTGTGAGAATCGGCAAAACTGCATTTTTCGCTCCTTCTACTCCGACTTCACCTTTAAGTGTATTTCCACCTTGAACAATAATTCTATCCATCTTATTAATCCTCCACTATGCTTACAGCTCTGTTCTATTTTTGCTCTGAAAATGAATCTATCTACCCATAACGTATTAACTTATTTTATACACTTTAAACATCTTAACGATTAAAATAAGTATTTAATTTGAGTTGAAAATTGTAATAAATCAATGATAAAATTACTCACGCTTGCGCCAATCACTATTGCCAAAAATATCATGATGACTTGTACTTGTAATGGAAATCCCTTTTTGAAAAACTGGTCTAAACGAACGGCGTTTAATCCCCAATAGGCGACACAAATGCATAAAACATGCATTATAATATGTGCTATCGCAAATTGTCCTAAATAATCCATTAATTGATATTGCTCCTCCACATATAATCTCTTTTACTAATTTTACATGATTTAAAGCCCAAATCATACTATAAGCAACTTAAAGAAACACAATTTTTCACATTATAGTGCTAAATGACAAGCAATTTACATTTTACTGTCTTTCATAGTTTTTGTATAGAATTTTTGCAAAGCATGCGGTATCTTTTCAGCAAACGAAATGTATGCGTTATCATCTCAATCGTCGACTTCCTATATTTCAAAAATCAGTCGATATGTGTGCATCTACTCAAATGTGTGTAAGGCATATTTTACAGCTTGCTTTATTGTCGACCATGACATTCTCGCCTTCAATAACGCCAAAAAGCTCGGTCTGCCACGAGGGACATACCGAGCTTTTTGATGTGCATTTGATTATTTATATTTCGCAACTTCGATACGGTTTTCAGCGCGCTTCAATGCACGTTCAGCACGTCTTAAATCCGTATCATCACGATCGCCTTCAAGGTAGAAAGTTGCACGTTGTTTCGCTGATTTCGCACGTTCTAAGTCAATATCATCTGCTGACTCTGCAGCTTGAGCTAGAATATTCACTTTTTCGTGACGAATTTCAGCAAACCCTTCTGTTACAGCTATATAATCCGATTTGCCATCTTTAGTCACTTTCACATGACCAATACGCAATGGTGTAACCGTCGGAATGTGACCGTACATCACACCCATCTCGCCTGCTGTCGTTTGTAAGACAACAATTTCGACATTGTCTTCTTTATAAACAGAACCATTAGGAGTGACGATATCTAAGGTTAATGTGTTCATTATCCAAGCCTCCTAATTTGTATTAAACTTCTACACCCATGTCTTTAGCTTTAGCGATCACATCATCAATGCCGCCGACTAAGCGGAATGCATCTTCTGGAATGTGGTCGTATTTACCATCTAAAATGGCTTTAAAGTCTTGAACTGTTTGTTTAACTGGTACGTATGAACCTTTTTGACCCGTAAATTGTTCAGCGACGTGGAAATTTTGTGATAAGAAGAATTGAATACGACGCGCACGTTCAACTGTTTTCTTATCTTCTTCTGATAATTCATCCATACCTAAGATTGCGATAATATCTTGCAATTCTCGGTATTTTTGTAACGTCGATTGAACTTGACGTGCCACATCATAATGCTCTTGTCCAACAATAGTTGGCTCTAAAGCACGTGATGTTGAAGCCAATGGATCCACCGCTGGGTAAATACCCATTTCACTTAATTTACGCTCTAAGTTTGTTGTCGCATCTAAGTGAGCGAAAGCTGTTGCTGGTGCCGGGTCAGTATAGTCATCGGCAGGTACGAATACAGCTTGGATTGACGTAACAGATCCTTTGTTTGTTGATGTAATACGTTCTTGTAATTGACCCATTTCTGTTGCAAGTGTTGGTTGGTAACCTACTGCTGATGGCATACGACCTAATAATGCCGATACCTCAGAACCTGCTTGTGTGAAACGGAAGATGTTGTCAATGAACAATAACACGTCTTGGCCTTGTTCATCACGGAAATATTCAGCCATTGTTAGACCAGAAAGTGCAACACGCATACGCGCACCTGGTGGCTCGTTCATTTGACCGAATACCATCGCAGTTTTCGCAATAACGCCACTGTCTTTCATTTCATAGTACAAGTCGTTACCTTCACGAGTACGTTCACCTACACCGGCAAATACTGAAATACCACCGTGTTCTTGTGCGATGTTATTGATCAGCTCTTGGATTAATACGGTTTTACCTACACCGGCACCACCGAATAAACCGATTTTACCACCTTTAATGTATGGTGCTAATAAGTCAACAACTTTAATACCTGTTTCTAAAATTTCTACTTCTGTAGAGAGTTCATCAAATTTAGGCGCTTCACGATGAATTGGGTCACGACGTACAGAAGCATCAATTGGCTCTTCTAAGTCAATATGTTCACCTAATACATTAAATACGCGTCCTAATGTCGCATCGCCGACAGGGACACTGATTGCTGCTCCTGTATCTCTTACTTCCGCACCACGTTGAACACCGTCAGTAGAGTCCATTGCGATTGTGCGTACAACATCATCGCCTAAATGAAGGGCAACTTCTAATGTTAAGCTCTCAGTCTCACCGTCTCTTGACACATCAATAAGCAGTGCGTTGTTAATGTTTGGAATTTCGTTATGTTCAAAACGCACGTCAATTACTGGCCCCATGACCTGAGTTACACGGCCTAATCCCATGTTTCTTCCTCCTTATAATCAAAATTATTCTAACGCTGCTGAACCACCAACAATTTCAGTAATTTGTTGTGTAATGGCTGCTTGTCGCGCTCGGTTATATTGTAATGATAAATCGTCAATCATTTCTGTTGCATTATCTGAGGCATTCTTCATTGCATTCATACGTGACGCATGTTCACTTGCTTTTGCATCAAGAATCGTACCATAAATTAAACTCTCAATATATTGAGGTAATAATATTTTCAGAATGGCATCTTTGTCTGGCTCAAATTCATAAGTGGCCATTGCACCGTGACCTAAGCTAGAGTCCTCTGGAGATAATGGTAATAATTTTTTACTGCTAGGCTTATTCTCGATTACACTTACGTAATGGCTATAGTAGATGTGTAATTCATCAATTTGTTCATCTACGTATAAATCGATGGCACGTTTTCCGATTGCCTGAATTGTTTTGAATGCAGGCTGATCCGGAATGTCAGTCAACGTATTTTCAAGTTGATAGCCACGGTTTTGTAAAAATGTCGCACCGATTTGTCCTAGTACGATAATACGATACTCTTCAGGACTGCTATGACGTTGTTCGATATCACGAATCATTTTCTTTAACACGTTTGCGCTATAAGCCCCCGCAAGTCCACGATCGCTCGTAATGACCATATAACCGACACGTTTCACAGGACGTTCATTCAACATCGGATGTGATGAAACTCTATTCGATCCCGCGATTGCTGTAATTGCGTCTTTCATTTTTTCCATATAAGGACGAAATGTCATCGCATTCTTCTCAGCTTTACGCAATTTAGAACTTGATACCATGTTCATTGCATTCGTAATCTGCTTCGTCTTTTTCGTCGATTTTATACGTGAATCAATTTCTTTTAATGAAGCCACCATCTCACCACCTTATCTATTTTAATCATCTGTTCAATTATTCTTCTGAAGCTTTAAAACCTTTTTTGAATTCATTGATTGCTGATTCAAATTTTTCGTCTGCAGGTAAGCCACCTGTTTCGCGAATTTCAGTAAAGATTTCATTTGCGTTAGATTTTGTCCATTCGATAATTTCCGCTTCGAAACGTGTAATATCCACAACAGGAATATCATCTAAATAACCACGTGTTAATGCATAAATAATCAATACTTGGTGTTCAACAGGAAGTGGTTTGTTTTGGTCTTGTTTTAATACTTCAACCGTACGTTTACCACGTTCCAATTTACTTGCTGTTGCTTCATCAAGGTCAGAACCAAATTGCGCAAATGATTCAAGTTCACGATATGAAGCTAAGTCTAGACGTAATGTCCCTGCAACTTTCTTCATCGCTTTAATTTGTGCAGATCCCCCTACACGTGATACTGAAAGACCCGCATTAATCGCTGGACGGATACCAGAGAAGAATAAGTCTGATTGTAAGAAGATTTGACCATCAGTAATTGAGATCACGTTTGTTGGAACGTATGCTGAGATATCCCCGGCTTGTGTTTCAACAAATGGTAATGCAGTAATCGAACCGCCACCTAAATCATCATTTAATTTCGCCGCACGCTCTAATAAACGACTATGTAGGTAGAATACATCACCTGGGTAGGCTTCACGACCTGGTGGACGACGTAATAATAATGATAACTCACGGTATGCTGCAGCTTGTTTTGTTAAATCATCATATACGATTAAAACGTGCTTACCGTTGAACATAAATTCTTCTGCCATCGTTACACCCGCATATGGCGCGATGTATAACATTGGCGCTGGTTGTGCTGCTGATGCAGATACAACGATTGTGTAATCTAATGCACCGGCTTGACGTAATTTTTCAACTGCTGCACGAACAGTTGATTCTTTTTGACCAATTGCGACATAGATACAAATCATATCTTGATCTTTTTGGTTTAAAATCGTATCAATCGCTACAGTTGTTTTACCTGTTTGACGGTCACCGATGATTAACTCACGTTGACCACGGCCGATTGGTACTAAGGCATCGATTGCTTTGATCCCTGTTTGTAAAGGTTCGTCAACAGATTTACGCGCCATAACACCTGTTGCTTTTTTCTCGATAGGACGTGTTTTTGTTGTGTTTAAAGGGCCTTGTCCATCAATAGGTTGACCTAATGAGTTCACAACACGACCGATCAGTTCTTCACCTACAGGTACTTCCATGATACGACCCGTACGTTTCACTTCGTCGCCTTCTTTAATCTCATCATAAGGACCTAAAATAACGACACCCACGTTTGTTTCTTCTAAGTTTTGTGCCAGTCCAAGTACGCCGTTATGGAATTCTAATAACTCACCAGCCATAACGTCGTTCAATCCGTGAACTAATGCAATACCGTCACCAATTTGAATAACTGTACCTACATCCGTTACAGACATTTCTGACTCATAGTTTTCAATTTGTGAGCGAAGTAATGCACTAATTTCTTCAGCTTTTATGGCCATCTATGTCACTCCTCCATTTAATCTAATTAATGTGCTCTGTTAAATTTCTTAACGAGTTGATTTAAATCATTTTGTACACTGCCGTCATATACTTTTGTACCGATTTTCACGCGTACGCCACCAATCAGTTCTTCGTTTACAGTAGAATGAATGATTAAATCTTTAAGTCCTGTACGATCTAACAATGCGTTTTTCACTTGCATCACTTCATCCTCATCTAAAGTAGAAGCTGATTCAACATAGGCATCTGCCAGACCGTGGAATTGATAATACTGCGCTTCAAATGCTTTGAAAATAGCAGGTATTAAATGTAAATTACGGTGTCCCGCAACAATTTTTAACGTATTCATCAAATAAGGTTGTGTTCCTGCAAAAACATTATCTACAATATGGCGTCTATCCGCGATTGTAATTTTTGGTTCATAATCGATGCCTTTTAAGTAATCAATTTGACTTTCAACAGCTGTATTGATTTCTGTCAATTCATCATATACCTCGGATAAGACATTGTGTGATAATGTGACATCATACAGTGCTTGGGCATATTTTTGAGCAACGTCAGCCATTACTTATCCCCTACCTCTTTAACGTACTTCTCAATTAAAGCTTTTTGATCTTGTTCAGAGATTTCTTTACGTAATACTTTTGATGCGATCAGTACTGAGAGTTCCGAAACTTGATTATTAATTTCTGCTAATGCACGTTCTTTTTCACTCTTAATTTCACTTTGTGCCGTTTCAAGCATACCATTGGCACGTTGATTGGCTTCATGAAGGATTTCTTCTTGTTGACGTCTTGCTTGTAACTTGGCATCTTCAAGAATTTTATGAACTTCATCTTGTGTTTCTTTAAGTTTTTGTCTATTTTCTTCTTCTAAACGTTGCGCATTCAATTTTGCACGTTCTGCATCATCAATGTCTTGATTAATTGAACGCTCACGATCGTCCATGACTTTTTTAAGTGGTCCCCAAGCAAACTTTCTAAGTAGTGCGAGTAAAATGAGGAAAGTTACTACTGTTACAATAATATCCCCGATGTTCACACCACCACCAGCTGCTGCAAGGGTAAATAAATTAGCAGTCACTATGATGTACACTCCTTTCAACCATTTCATCTGTTCAAACAATAAAAACGAATGGCGAAAGCCTAAGCTATACTAGACCTCGCCCTGACAAATGTTTTTCATATGTAAGAATAAGAAATTAACAAATGTCTTGATTACGTCATGCTTCCTAACTGATTAGCTTCGATTAAATGAATAATACGATGAATGTAATAACTACGCCGATGATAGGAAGTGCCTCTACTAAACCGATACCGATGAACATAATTGACATTAATTGTGTACGAGCTTCTGGTTGACGTGCCACACCTTCAACTGTTCTAGAAACGATTAAACCGTTACCAATACCTGCACCTAATGCTGATAAACCGATTGCGATTGCTGCTGCGATTAAATTCATTATATAAATCCTCCTAATTGTTTTTAAATTTTAATTTTTATTTTAATGGTTGTCTGCTACTTTATGTGACATATACACCATTGATAACATGATAAAGATATAGGCTTGGATTGAGCCTACGAAAATTGAAAAACCTTGCCAAATGATTAATCCAGGAATACCAATAATAAAACCAAATGCTACTGTTAAAGTCACTTTTGAAAGTAACCCTAATAAAATCTCACCGGCATAAATATTACCGTAAAGACGTAGACCTAATGTCAATGTCGATGCAAACTCTTCAAAGACATTAATAGGAAGTAATGCCAAATACGGTTTTGTGTAGCCTTTAAGATAAGCTTTTGGACCTCGCATTTTAACACCATAGTAATGGGTTAAAAGGACCATCATCGTTGCGAGTGTCAAAGTCACATGTGCATCAGCAGTTGGTGACTTCCACCATAGTGTATGACCGTTCACAAACTGCAATGGAAGCCCTAGCATGTTCGCCACAAAAATGAATAAAATTAAAGTGACGGCTAAGAAGTGAAATTGTCCACCTTTTGACCAGGCCATATTACTTTCGATAATGCCACGGACAAAGTCAAAAACCCATTCGATGAAGTTTTGTGCGCCTTTTGGTCTTTTCTGGAGGTTGCGCGTACATAAGACTGCAATAACAAATACTATCACTGCTGTTACTAACAACATCATAATAGTAGATAAGTTGAAATTAATATCTACTCCGAGAAAATGCCAAGTCACCACGGGATGTTTGTGATCCATTCTAGATTTCACCTCTTTTCAAAATATAATCAATCACGATTCCTTCTTTAACAAAGGACGAAAAACCATTAACACATATGAAACCATCAATCCTATGAGCACGCCGAGTATATGTATTTGCGCTTGAAATAGTACCCATATGACACATGCCACTATAGCGACGAGATAGCGCCAACCATTCCCCGTTGAAATAGGTTCTGCTGTGAAACGCTTTGATCGCCATAAATA
Organism: Staphylococcus delphini; assembly: GCF_900636325.1. Taxonomy (NCBI): domain Bacteria; kingdom Bacillati; phylum Bacillota; class Bacilli; order Caryophanales; family Staphylococcaceae; genus Staphylococcus; species Staphylococcus delphini. The sequence continues at coordinate 847,555 of NZ_LR134263.1, read as the reverse complement.
ATATTCAAAAATGCACGTATTCACTATAGATGCTATTGTCCCTACGATGAGCCCAAGTACAATCGGTTGTTGCACATCTAACGAATAGAGGATTAATAGCCCTGCTAAAAACGTAGCGTAATATGTTAAAAACGGCTGAAACATTTTATAAAAACGATTCATATTGAGCCTCTTTTCTGCCTTAAGACACAATTCTGAAAGCCGTTCCATACATACAACTTTCATGATAATATAGGGCGAAAAGTGTGTCAATTGCACAATTAAAAGGGTCAATTTTTGTAAATTGAATTGTCACAATTTTGACACATTCGCCCCTATTCAAATATCCCTTTACTTTTTTACTTGGAACGGTGCGGGTTTTTGCTCGATTAAACCGTAAAAGTATTTAATATTTTCACAAATACGCTGTGACGCTTGCCCATCACCATACGGATTTTGTGCGACACTCATCGCTTCGTACAACGCTGCATCCGTTAATAAAGCTTTCGTCGCTTCGTAAACATCCGCTTCTTCAGTGCCAACGAGTCGGAGTGTCCCTGCTTCCACACCTTCTGGACGCTCTGTCGTATCTCTTAATACGAGCACAGGCTTGCCGAGTGAAGGGGCTTCTTCTTGTACACCACCTGAATCCGTCAAAATAAAGTGCGCTTGATGTGCGAAGTTATGAAAATCAACAACTTCGAGTGGTTCAATTAATTCAATACGTTCATGATCACTTAAATGTTCATAAGCAATTTCACGTACTTTAGGATTTTTATGCATTGGGTAGACGATGACCGCATCTTCAAACTCCTCAACAATGCGTCTGGCCGCTTTAAAAATATGATGCATAGGTTCACCAATATTTTCGCGACGGTGTGCAGTGAGTAAGATAATACGCTTATCTTGATGACGTTGAATGATGTCTGATTGGTATTGTGGATCGACAGTCGTATGCATGGCGTCAATCGCTGTGTTACCCGTTACAACAACCTTTTCAGGGTCTTTATTTTCTTGCAATAAGTTTGCTTGTGCCTGTTCAGTCGGTGCAAAATGTAAATCAGCCATAATACCGGTCATTTGACGATTCATTTCTTCTGGGAATGGAGAATACTTATTCCAAGTGCGTAACCCGGCTTCAACGTGGCCAATGCTAATCTCGTTGTAAAACGCAGCGAGACTTCCTGCAAAAGTTGTTGTCGTATCTCCATGGACCAATATCATATCTGGTTGTGCCTGTTTGATGACATCTTCTAACCCGAGTAACACGCGTGATGTCACTTCTGATAACGTCTGTCCCTGTTTCATCACGTTTAAGTCATAATCAGGTTCAATTCCAAACGTTTCTAATACAGAATCTAACATTTCGCGGTGTTGTGCAGTGACAACGACTATCGGTTCTAATGCTTCATCTTTTTTGAGCTGTAAAACGAGCGGTGCCATTTTAATCGCTTCAGGCCTTGTACCAAAAATCGTCATTATCCTTTTCATGTCAATGCGCTCCTTGTATGAATTATTTTGTACCGAATAGACGGTCTCCAGCATCGCCGAGACCAGGGATGATATAAGCATTGTCATCTAACTTTTCATCCAATGCGGCAATAAAAATATCCACATCTTCATGTGCTGCTTGAAGTTTTTCAACGCCTTCTGGAGCGGCAATTAAACACATAAAACGAATATGTTTCGCGCCTCGTTTTTTCAATGAGTTAATTGCTTCGATCGCTGATGCACCCGTTGCAAGCATTGGGTCGACTACGATGATTTCGCGTTCTTCAATATCTTGTGGTAGTTTCACAAAATATTCGATCGCTTCAAGTGTTTCAGGGTCACGATATAAACCGACATGTCCGATTCTTGCTGCCGGTACAAGGTTTAAAATCCCTGTTGTCATACCGAGTCCTGCACGTAAAATCGGTACAAATGCGAGTTTTTTACCTGATAAACGTTTCGCAATAGCTTTTGTGACAGGTGTTTCGATTTCAACATCTTTTAGTTCCAAATCACGCGTCACTTCATAAGCCATCAGCATGCCTACCTCATCAACTAACTCACGAAATGCTTTTGTACCTGTGTTGACATCTCGAATATAACTTAACTTATGTTGAATTAAAGGGTGATCAAATACATGTACTTTACCCATGTGATTGCCTCCGTTTGTTCTAAAATAATCGGTTTATGAATATAAAGGGAATTTTTCTGTCAATGCTTGAACACGTGACTTCGCGTCTGCTAAAACTTTTTGGTCTTCATGGTTTTTAAGGACATCGCTAATGATGCGGCCGACTTCTTCAAATGCTTTTTCATCAAAACCACGCGTCGTCGCAGCCGGTGTACCTAAACGGATACCACTCGTAACGAAAGGTTTTTCTTGATCAAATGGGATTGTATTTTTGTTACATGTAATACCAATTTCATCAAGTGCCTCTTCTGCTACTTTACCTGTAATGCCTACAGAACCTTTAACATCTACTGATACAAGATGGTTATCTGTACCACCAGATACAATTCTAAAGCCATTATCTATTAAAGTTTTTGCAAGCATTTGCGCATTTTTAATCACTTGTTGTTGATACGTTTTGAATTCTGGTTGTAATGCTTCTCCAAATGCAACAGCTTTCGCAGCGATCACATGCTCAAGTGGACCACCTTGAATGCCAGGGAAAATTGTTTTATCAATCTCTTTTTTATATTCTTCTTTACATAAAATCATACCGCCACGAGGACCGCGTAATGTTTTATGCGTTGTTGTTGTAACGAAATCCGCAAATTCAACTGGGTTTTGGTGAAGACCCGCTGCAACAAGCCCTGCAATATGCGCCATATCTACCATTAACTTCGCGCCAACTTCATCAGCAATTTCTTTAAATTTCTTGAAGTCGATTGAACGTGAATAAGCAGAAGCACCCGCTACGATTAATTTAGGCTTGTGTTCTTTTGCTAACTTACGAACTTCTTCATAGTCGATATGCTCTTCGTCTTTCGTTACACCATATTCCACAAAGTTGTAGAACTTACCACTAAAGTTAACTGGTGAACCGTGCGTTAAGTGACCACCATGACTTAGATTCATACCGAGCACTGTGTCTCCATGTTCAAGTGCAACAAGATATACAGCCATATTTGCTTGTGAACCAGAATGCGGTTGGACATTGACATGTTCAGCATTGAAAAGTGCTTTTGCTCTATCAATTGCAAGCTGCTCCGTTTGGTCTACAAATACGCAACCCCCATAGTAACGGCGTCCAGGATAACCTTCAGCATATTTGTTCGTCATGACTGAACCTTGTGCTTCCATGACTGCTTCAGAAACAAAGTTCTCAGATGCAATTAATTCAATGCTTGTGTTTTGACGATGAAACTCTTTTTGAATACTTTCAAATACAGACTTATCTTGTTTAGCAAGAAATGACATAGACAATTCCCTCTTTTCTGTTAAAGTTGATATTTAGCACGTTCGCCCCCGATTTTTTTCGGTCGAGATGTTGCTACAGTCACAATTGCTTGGCCAACTTGTTTCACTGTAGTCCGAACAGGTACTGCCACATGCTTCAGATGCATACCAATCAATGTTTGACCGATATCAATACCTTTGTCAGCTCGGATATGTTCGACTACCATGGGCGCTTCCATATGACGATACGCATGTGTTGATAAAGAACCCCCAGCATGCACATCTGGAACGACAGAAACTTCAGTCATCACGTATGGATCAAAATCTTTGCGCTCGATCGTAATGGCACGATTGATATGTTCACAACCTTGAAACGCAAATGAAACACCTGTCTCCTGTTGAATCTTAACAAGTGCTTCGAAAATTTCTTTAGCGACATCTATCGAGCCAGTTGTTCCAATACGTGCCCCTTGAACTTCAGAAGTCGAACAACCTATGACACATATCTCTCCTTCATTAAAAAACGATTGGGCTTTAAGTTCTTCTAATAATTGATTTAAATCCTGCATAGCGTTACCCCCTTGTTCATCGTATGAGTCAAAAAAACAATAATGAAAGAACTACGAAACATGCTATACGTCCTTTATTATAACTTATTTTTTCTTTAACTTATACTGATTATACAATTATTCTGTCACTAATTTAGACCTTAACTTGTTGAGCATCCGAGTTAATTGTTCAAAGACTTGTTCATACGTTTCATACTGCCCACCATAAGGGTCTTCTACTGGCAAATCTTCATCCACATAATCGTTTAATGCATACACATTCACTTGTGGGCCATACATCGCTTGAATCATTTGGCGATGTGAAGTCGTCATCGTTAAAATCAAATCCGCTTCAGCATCCGCTGCATCAAACAATTGTGCGCCATTCGGTATCGGTAATACATGGCGTCGTAACAATTCACGACTATGTGGCGATATCGGTTGCCCTTCTTGTGCCATCAGTCCTCTTGAAACAATTTCAAAGTCTGGCATTAATTGTTTCGCAATACTTTCGGCTAATGGACTACGACACGTGTTGCCCGTACATACAAATACGATTTTCATAACGACTCATCCTTTACGACTTGTTGACTGACCGCTTTAAGCATCCGATTTCTCAACGCTTCAGTGTCAAAGTTATCTTCAAATCCATAAATGTACGCCATGTCGACATCATCGAGTTGGTCCAGTTGATGTAACACGTCATACAGATTATGATTGGCACCTTGAATATCGGATTCGCTTTCACTTATGACAATGACTTGCGCACTTGCTGGCAACAACTGTTTCTTCGTTTCAGGGACGATAAATGCGATTTTCGACCAGTCTTCGTGTGCGTCTTCGTGAATCGGTGCATTGAGTTGCGCTATCATTTTAAGAGGCGTTGACGGCGCATAATGACGATATTTCATCCCTGGCGCAATCGGTTTTTCAGTAGCTTGCGGACTGTGGACTTCGACAGATTGTGGCAAAATATCATTCAACATGTTGCGTGTTATCGTCCCTGGTCGCGCAATACGAAATGGAAATGACGTACAATCTACAACCGTGCTTTCGAGTCCCGCATCACTTTGCGTTGATTGCATAATGCCATCCACACGATGATTCAAATCATGAAACGCATGTTCAAACGTGGTTGGGGAAGGACGTCCACTTAAATTTGCGCTCGGTGCTGCAATCGGCAAATCGACCGCTTTTAACAATGCTAACGCGACAGGATGACTCGGCATACGCACTGCCACGGAATTCAATCCACCTGTCACCCGATCACATAAAAATCCTTGTCTTAACGGTAATATAAAGGTAATCGGTCCCGGCCAAAAAGCTTCCATTAACTTACGTGTCGCCTCCGAAATGTTTGCTACAAAATCATCAAGCTGATCCGTATCATGAATATGCACAATTAAAGGGTTATCGGAAGGACGCCCTTTCGCTTCATAAATTTTACGAATGGCCGTATCATCTTTTGCATTGCCACCTAAACCGTACACTGTTTCTGTCGGTAGCACGACGAGTCCACCATTTTGTAAAGTTTTTACAATTTCTGGTAATTTCGGATATTCTTCTAATCGTGTTGTATAATCTCGAACATCCCAAATTTTCGTTTCTGACATTAACGTCCACCTCTCCTTCTCTTCTATTTTACTACAAAAATAAAAATGGGTGCATGACTTCAATCGTAAGAATACGTCTTAGATTTTACTGTCGTGCATCCATTTTTAATTGCTGTTATATTGACGCTCATTCGCGAAATTTTCATTGCTTCATAGACAAAGCGACTATGGCTGCGTCCATTTAAAATGAAAAATTCGTGCATGACCGTTGATGTCGTTAATGACTTCTGGCGTAATATGCGGATACAACTGTTGCATCATGCGCGTTAACTGTAGACCTTGTTGGAAGCCAATTTCAAAGACGACCGGCGCACCATCTTGCATGACATGAGGCAAATCACGTAATATCGCTGCATATACTTGATAGCCTTCTTGACCTGCAAAAAGCGCCACATGCGGTTCATATTGGATCACACTGTCGTCCATCAATGCGCGTTCATGCTCACCAATGTACGGTGGATTCGAAATTAAACCATCCAATCGAACACCTTGATCAATCAACGGCTGTAACACATTTCCTTGTATAAAGGTGATGTCTTGTTGGAGTCGCTGCGCATTTTCTCGTGCGACCGCTATCGCTTGAGACGAAATATCTGTCGCAATCACACGCAATTCAGGTCGTTCAGCTTTTAAAGTGACAGCAATTGCACCACTTCCCACACCAATGTCAGCAACAACTTTAGCAGCTGCCAACTGTGTTAAAAAATAATGCACCACTTCTTCTGTCTCGGGTCTAGGAATAAGCACATCCGAAGTCACTTTCAATTGGCGGCCGTAAAACTCAGCTTGACCGACAACGTATTGCACTGGCATCCCTGTGAGCAGTCGTGATAAACCGTCATTCAACTGTTTAAGCGTCGATTCGGGCATTAGCGTCATTTCATTCAAAATGAGTGAAGTTCTCGACCATTGCAACGTATCCATCATGAACCATTGGATGGCATTCGCTTCGTATCCATTAGCCACCATTTGCTGTTCAGCCTGTTGTCGCCACTCTTTATAATTCACCAGTATTAAGCTCTTTCAATTTTTCAGTTTGTTCGTGCATCGTTAACGCATCCACAATTTCGTCTAACTTGCCTTCCATAATTTGATCTAATTTTTGTAATGTTAAACCAATACGGTGGTCCGTCACACGACTTTGCGGATAGTTATATGTACGGATACGTTCTGAACGGTCACCTGTACCCACCGCTGACTTACGTTGCGCTGCATATTTTTGTTGTTCTTCTTGCAATTTCATATCATACAAACGCGCTTTTAACACTTTCATCGCTTTTTCACGGTTTTGAATTTGCGATTTTTCTGAAGATGTCGCGATGACCCCAGTTGGAATATGGGTAATACGTACGGCAGAGTCCGTTGTATTAACGTGCTGTCCACCTGCACCACTTGAACGATACGTATCGATTTTCAAGTCTTCATTGCGGATTTCAATTTCTACGTCTTCTACTTCTGGTAAGACTGCAACTGTGGCTGTTGACGTATGAATACGGCCACCTGATTCTGTTTCAGGGACACGTTGTACACGGTGCGCACCATTTTCATATTTCAACTTACTGTAGGCACCGTCACCAGAAACTGAGAAACTGATTTCTTTATAACCACCGTGGTCACTTTCTGTCGCCTCTACAATTTCAAGTTTAAAACGATGTGACTCAGCAAACTTTGAATACATACGGAATAAGTCACCAGCAAAAATAGCCGCTTCATCGCCACCTGCAGCCCCACGAATTTCCACAATCACGTCTTTTTCGTCATTCGGATCTTTTGGAATGAGCAATAATTTTAACTGCTCTTCAAGTTCTGGCACTTCTGCTTTCAATACACTTGCTTCTTCTTTTAACATTTCCACTTCATCAGCGTCATCTGTTTCAGCAAGCATTAATTCAATTTCCTCAGCATCTTCTTTTACTTGTTTATATTGACGGTACACTTCTACCGTTTTTTGTAATTCTGATTGTTCTTTAGAATATTTTCTAAGAAGATTTGAATCACTCACAACTTCTGGATCGCTTAACAATTCATTCAGTTGTTCATAACGTTCTTCAACAATGTCTAATTGATCAAACATTATTTCAACGCCTCCTTATCATTTTCACTCGGTGCTACGATATGATGCGCACGACAACGCGGCTCATAACTTTCATTTGCACCTACAAGTATAATCGGATCATCCACTTTTGCAGGCTTGCCATCAATCAATCGTTGTGTTCGACTCGATGACGCCCCACAAACCGCACAGACCGCTTGTAATTTTGTAATATGTTCACTCACCGCTAGCATTTCAGGAACAGGGTGAAAAGGTTCGCCTTTAAAATCCATATCAAGACCTGCAGTAATGACGCGATACCCTCTTTCGGCAAGCGTTTGTGCAATGTCTACAATATCACGATCAAAAAATTGAATTTCATCAATGCCGATAATATCCACACCATTTAAGTCATGATGCCATATCTCACTTGCTTTAGAAATGTTAATCGCTTCTATTTCATTACCGTTATGAGAAACGACTTTTTCTTTATGGTAGCGGTCATCAATGGTTGGTTTAAATACCACCACTTTTTGCTTTGCATAGACACCTCGGCGTAAGCGTCTGATGAGCTCTTCTGACTTACCACTAAACATGCTTCCAGTAATGCATTCTATCCAACCTGAATGGTACGCTTCATACATGATTCTTTCCACCTTTTTCAAAACAAAATCAATTCATTATATCATAAAATATACGCCTTCGTTGATGTAATTCGTATGTATATCAAAATTCATTAAATTCTTGTTTTTTTATTTGAAAACGTGCACACTTACTTTTAAAATACAGTATCCCAATCTCACTGCATGTATTTAGCTCGTATTTTTGATAATCGCATTACTTTTATTTCAATAAGTGGCTACGAGTGTGCCACAATAAAAAAGTGGGTACACAATCTAAAGGTTTAGATTCCGTTGACCCACTTCAACGCACAACACGTTTCCTTATGATGCAATATCAAAGAAAACGTGTTGACGTACATTTTATTCACATTTCATCAAGCACACAGTTTGAGCGGACAGCTATCCACCCAAAGCAATGTTGTCTTAGTTGTCTGATTTGAGACCAAATTTTTTGTTGAAACGTTCCACACGACCATCTGCCGCAGCAAATTTTTGACGTCCTGTGTAGAATGGATGTGAATCAGAAGAGATATCTAAACGAATAACTGGGTACTCGTTACCATCTTCCCATTCCATTGTTTCGTTTGAAAATTTAGTAGAACCGCTTAAAAATTTGTAATCAGTTGTCGTATCTAAAAAGATAACTTTACGGTATTCTGGATGAATCCCTTGTTTCATAATTTTCAGCTCCTTTGCCCTGAACCATCCGGAACAGAGTTATTTCTGAGTTTTTACCCAATACTTAAACATTATATAGGCCGCATGATGAAATTGCAACCCTACATCTGAAATTATTCTAATTAAATAATCGGCTTACCTGTTTTACTACTTTCAGCTGCACTTTGTTGTAACAGTTCAAAGAATTCGGCATTCGACTTCGTTTTCTTCAACTTACGAATGAAACGCTCTGTGAAGTCAGGTGAATTTGAAAACATATTGCGTAATTGCCACAAGCTATCCAATTCGTTTTTCGGAACGAGGAGTTCTTCTTTACGCGTCGAACTTCTAGAAATATCAATTGCTGGATAAATACGACGTTCAGAAAGGCGTCGATCTAAATGGAGCTCCATATTCCCTGTTCCTTTAAATTCCTCATAAATCATATCGTCCATACGCGAACCTGTATCAACAAGCGTAGTAGCTAAAATCGTTAAACTGCCACCTGCTTCGATATTTCTGGCAGCACCAAAAAATGTTTTAGGACCATGTAATGACGCTGGATCTAAACCACCTGATAATGTACGACCACTCGGCGGCACAACAAGGTTATATGCACGCGCTAAACGAGTCAGTGAATCCATTAAAATAATGACATCTTCACCAATTTCGACGAGACGTTTTGCACGTTCGAGCAACAATTCAGCGACTTTCACGTGATGTTTTGGATGCTCATCAAACGTAGAATGTACCACTTCTGCTTCATCAACTGAACGTTCAATGTCAGTCACTTCTTCTGGTCGTTCACCGATAAGTAAAATGAAAAGTTTCGCATTCGGTTTGTTCGTAACAATCGCATTGGCAATTTCTTTCAGTAAAGTGGTTTTCCCTGCTTTAGGTGGTGCAACAATTAAGCCACGTTGACCTAAACCAATAGGCGTAATTAAATCCATTACACGTGTTGAATAGTTTCGAGGTTCTGTTTCTAATTTAATTCGTTCATCTGGATATAAAGGTGTAAGAGCTTGGAAGTGAGGGCGTTTTTTGACTTCTTCTGCATTGTGATCATTCACAAAGTCAACTTGTAGTAATCCATAATATTTTTCGTTTTCTTTCGGTTTTCGAACTTTCCCGGTTACTTTATCGCCTAATTTAATTTCGAATCGACGAATTTGGCTGGCAGAAATGTATATATCTTTTTCGCCTTTTGAGAAGTTAACCGTTCTTAAAAAGCCGTAACCATCTTGTTGGATATCATCGAGGATACCTTCCATATAGTAGTTTCCATCTTGTTCCATTTGCGCTTCCATAATTGCCAGAACGAGTTCTTTTTTGTTTAATTTACTATAGTTAACAAGTTTAAGAGATTTTGCCTTTTCAGTGAGGGCCTTTGTTGTATAATTCTTGTATAATTCATGAAAAGATTCATATTGCGGAGATGTTCGTTCCCTTGACATGTTAAACACTCATTTCATTTTAAATTCTATTTAATCGCAAATGTTACGATTAAACCTTACTATATCAAATAATGGGCTCAATGACAAAATATCAATGGAAATGACAGGAAAAATTCAAATTTGATACATCCTCATTTTTTCGATAAATGGCGTGAATTTTACTCATTTTTTTAAGTTTAGAAAATCACAGAAAATTGGCATGTCCATAAAATGAAGAACTTCTTATTTTTCCTCTCAATTTAGCCATTTTCGACTTTTTTCAATACACAAAATTTCTTTAAAAAAGGGCTAGGAAAACGCCATGTTCTCCTAGTCCTTTCCTCATTCATTTACTTCACACAGGCATTAAAACTGTTATTCACCTTTGTAATAGCCTGCAATTGATTTTACTTCTAAAAATTCTTCAATACCGTAGTCGCCCCATTCGCGGCCAATACCTGATTGTTTATAACCACCGAATGGTAAGTCTGACGCACGGCCAGCTTCGTTAATTTCAATTGTACCTGCTTCAATTGAACGTGCAACACGGATAAGGTTATCTTGATTTTGACCGAAAACATAACCTGCAAGTCCGTATTTAGTATCGTTCGCAATTTCAATCGCTTCGTCTAAATCTTTATACGTAATAATTGACATGACAGGTCCAAAAATTTCTTCTTGGGCAATTGTCATTTGATTGTTCACATTTGTAAAGATGGTAGGTTTCGCGAAATATCCTTTCTCTAGGCCATCCGGTTTACCTGTACCACCATATAATAATTCAGCGCCTTCATCGATACCTTTTTGAATATAGTCTTGTACTTGATTGTATTGTTTTTCACTCACAATAGGACCCATTTGTGTTTCGGCATTTTGCGGATCGCCGACTTTCACGTTCGCCATTTGTTTTTTAACTTCTTTAAGGAAATCGTCTTTAATACTTTCCGGTACTAATGTACGTGTGCCTGCTGTACATACTTGTCCGGTATTGTTTACGACTTTCATCACTGCCGCTTTAGCCGCTTCTTCAAGATCCGCGTCATCTAAAATGATAAAAGGCGATTTTCCGCCAAGTTCCAATGATACTTTCTTGAAATCTTTGCTCGCTGCTTCCATAATTTTTGAACCTGTGCCACCAGAACCTGTAAATGACAGCATGCGGACATCAGGATGTTGACTTAACGGTGTACCAACGCCTTCACCATCACCATTGACAAGGTTAAATACACCTTTAGGCACGCCAACTTTATCGAATATTTCAGCTAAAATAATTGCTGCATATGGCGTCATTTCAGATGGTTTGAGGACAACTGGACTTCCTGCCGCAAATGCCGCCGCTAATTTAAGTGATGTTTGGTTCGTTGGGAAGTTCCAAGGTGTGACAAGTCCTGCAACACCAATCGCTTCTTTCACGATTAAGTTATCTCCACGACGTTCTTCAAATTGGAAATCATTCAATGCGTCACGTGCGGCTTTAAAATGGTTTAAACCCATTTGATAGTGCACCTTTTCTGATTGTGTCACAGGTGCACCCAGTTCTAATGTCATCGCTTCTATTAAATCATCTTTACGATTTTCATATTCTTTAACAATACGATCTAACAAGTCTTGTCGTTCTTTGACAGACGAGTTACGAAATGAAAGGTACACGTCATGAGCAGCTTGAACTGCTTGGTCTACATCTGCTTTATTCCCTTTTGCGATATGACCAAATACTTCTTCTGTGGCTGGGTTGATGACTGCCATCGTTTCACCGCTATGACTGTCAACCCATTCACCATTAATATATTGTTTCGTTTGATCTCTCATGAACAAACACTCCTTCATTTAATGTCATACACTTTGTATTGCCAAGTTCATTGCTTTTTAAACCTGACCTCACAAATCAAAAATATTCTGTCATTACCGTTAACTGATAAAAAATAAAAGAGTAAGCACATACGCCAATCTTTAATCGTTCGCGTCGTCTTACTCTGTTATTATTTTATTTGAATGTTTATTTCGCTTTTTCTTCTAAATCAATATAGTCATGCGCCCAACTTTCGAGTGGCTTTAATGCACGAGCCAGCGCTACGCCTTTTTCTGTTAAATGGTAACAAACTGAAGGTGGATTTGTCGAGATGACCTCTTTCGTTAATAAACCTGCATCGGCCAACTCGGCGACTTTCATTGATAAGGCTCTATTTGTAATGGGGCATAAATGTCTTTTCATCTCTGAAAAATGCGCTTTATATTCATCGCAAGTCGAAAGGTAATGCAAAATCAAACCGTTCCAACTGCGCCCTAATATTTTAAATGTTTCTTCTAAATATGGACATACTTCCATGGTTATCACCTCGCATTTTTAAATTTGTGATAACAGCACATAACGAATTAAACTTCGACTTGCTCCGTCCAAATATCAGCACCTAACGCTTTAAGTGTTTTCACAATATCCGTATAACCGCGATAGATATGTTTAACATTATAAATCGTCGTCACACCTTCCGCTAACAATCCAGCTACGATTAAGCAAGCCCCTGCACGTAAGTCACTTGCATATACTTCAGCGCCCGTTAATTGTGAAGGTTTTACTGTCGCAGTACTTTGGTCTGCTGTTATCAATCCATTCATTTTTTGTAACTCTTGTACATGTCTGAAGCGCTCTGGATAAATCGTTTCAGTGACAAAACTAGGTCCATTTGCTAAGAAGAGTAAAGGTGTAATAGGTTGTTGTAAATCCGTTGCAAAACCGGGGTATACGAGCGTTTTGATGTCCACGCTTTTGTAAGGTGAAGAAGATTGGACTATCATGTAGTCATCGCCAGTCTCTATTGTAACACCTAACTCTTTCAATTTCACAGTGAGTGCTTCCATATGTTTCGGAATAATGTTGTCAATGTGTACCGACTCACCACAAGCGGCCGCAATACACATGTACGTTCCAGCTTCGATACGATCCGGAATAATTGAATGGCGGCTACCATGTAAATGCGGCACACCGACAATTTTAATCGAACTTGTCCCTGCACCTGTGACCTTTGCGCCCATACTGTTTAAAAAGTTGGCCACATCGACCACTTCAGGCTCTTTTGCTGCATTTTCGATAATCGTCTGCCCTTCCGCACGTGTCGCAGCAAGCATAATATTAATCGTTGCACCTACACTGACAATATCTAAATAAATGTTCGCGCCCACCAAACGTTCTGCCTCAATTTTCATTGACGTCAAGCTCGACTCATCTACCGTAGCACCTAAAGCCTTAAACCCTTTAATATGTTGATCTATCGGTCTCGGCCCAAGTGGACAGCCTCCAGGTAAACCAATGACGCACTTTTTAAAGCGACCGAGCATGGCCCCCATCATATAATAAGAAGCACGCAAAGATTCAACTTTATTGTTTGGCAAAGGGGCATTTTCAATATGTGTCGGGTCTACTGCTAAAGTTGTGCCGTTCAGCTCAGTCTTAATGTTTAAATCTCCCAATAAACTGACGAGCGTTTCAACATCAGAAATTTGCGGCAAGCCATCTAACGTTACCGGTGCTTCTGCCATTAATGTTGCAGGTATAATGGCAACTGAACTGTTTTTCGCACCATTGATTTCAACACTCCCTTTTAAAGTTTGACCACCTCTTATTTTTATCACTTCTTGTGCCATGTCATTGAACTCCTTTTCCCTTGCTCATTTTAACCTTACAATACTATATTAAAAGCATTATAAAGTAAATTTTTTCAAATTGCAAAATGAAAAAACAACGCTTTGAGATGTTTAGCTCTACTTTGTGTTCAATTTTTGTAAATGTGACAGCGATTGAACAACTTTGCCCATCTTTACATCAAGTGGCATCCGACACGTTTTCACGTTGTCTCGTCAACTCGATCATCAAAATATGAAAAAGAGAGTAACCGACTCACAACTTGAGATCACGCTACCCTCTTTTGAATTTAATGATGTTGACACTGCACAAACATGTGATACGTGTGTAACATCTCTTAAAATAGATTAACCTTTAATGTTTGCTGCTTTACCTGAAGTACCGAACTCTCTAATTTTACCGATAACAGTTTCTTTAATCGCTTCACGAGCTGGTCCTAAATATTTACGTGGATCGTAAACTTCTTTGTCTTGATCTAATACTTCACGAACACGTTTAGCTGAAGCAATTTGGTTTTCAGTGTTAACATTGATTTTAGCTGTTCCGAATGAAATTGCTTTTTTAATGTCATGTGTAGGGATACCTGTACCACCGTGTAATACTAATGGTAAACCAGTTGAAGCACCGATTTCTTCCATTTCTTTAAAGCCTAAGTTTGGTTCACCTTTGTATGGTCCGTGAACTGAACCTAAAGCAGGTGCTAATGTATCGATACCTGTAGCTTTAACTAAGTTTTGACATTCAGTTGGGTCAGCGTAGATTACACCCTCAGCAACAACGTCATCTTCTTGACCGCCAACAGTTCCTAATTCAGCCTCAACAGATACACCACGTTCGTGCGCGTATTCTACAACTTTTTTCGTAATTTTCACGTTTTCTTCGTATGGCTCGTGTGATGCATCAATCATAACAGATGTGAAACCAGCATCAATCGCTTCTTTACATTTTTCAAAGCTTGAACCATGGTCTAAATGAATCGCAACAGGAATTGTGATTTCGTAGTCGTGTAATAGTCCCTCTACCATTTTAACTACAGTGTAGAAGCCACCCATGTATCTTGCTGCTCCCTCAGATACACCAAGAATTACAGGCGCATTCTCTTCTTGAGACGCTTGTAAAATCGCTTGTGTAAACTCCAAGTTGTTAAGGTTATATTGACCTACAGCATAACCATTTTCTTTTGCGTCGATTAACATTTCTTTCATTGAAACTAAAGGCATGAAAGTTCCTCCTTGCGTGCATGTCGCACGAATATTTATAAATACAGTATAGCAAAGTCATAGTTATTATGCACCGCAAAATCGTACTAAATTTGTGAAAAATATCGTAATTTATCATGTAAGCGCAAACATTGCTGCGAATTGATTCTGACACGATTATTCTATACAATGAGTTTTGAATTTCGTAGCGTTAACAGCTGTTAAAAAACCAAAAATTTAGTTATATATATACAAAAAATTGACCAAAAAGGAGGCAACAATCATGTCAAAAATGCTCACAACACAATTAACAGGTATATTTAATCGACTCGATCAACAAGAGTTGGATATTCAAATGGCTGCACAAAGTTTAATTCAAGCGATGGGTGGCGAAGGTCATGTTTACGTTAAAGGTTACGGTGATTTAAAATGCTTTGAATCCTACATCTTAACAAGTTTTGAGAAATTGCACTCAAGTTTGGCGTTAGACGATTGTCCGTCGTTTGACGTGTTAGACACAACAGATAGAGTGTTACTATTCGGAGCGGCGTACAGCGAGGAAATGGCACGTGATTTGGAACAGTTAATCGCGGACGACCGTGATGTTGTCGTCATTACGAATAAACCTAAAGAAGTTGAATTACCGGATCATTTAATGCATTTTATTAATTTGTCGACACCAAGACCGATTGTTTACACAGAAGATTATGATAAAGTCGCGCAACCGCATCTCATGGCGTTGAATTATGTGTATTATGAAATTTATACGCAAATGGTTGAAATGATGCGTGATTTAGATTTGGAATAAGATTTATATTCGGGTCTCACTTTTACACACTGGAAACATCTTTACTTATTGATGACATTTCCAGTGTGTAACTTCTATATCAAGTGCCCCCCTATTCTATTCCTTCTCTTTCTTTTTAAACACGTGCTCAACGATTGAAAAAACGACTAAAGTAACGATGCTGACAATGAAGGACGCAATCATCATATCGTTCCAAATAAAATGTGCGATTAAAATAGATGCAATGATAAAGCAAATCAATTTAAGCCAAAATTGCATGGTGAGACACCTCCACTTTTTACACGTTTTATCACTCATCTCAAATAGATAAAAATATAATTAGATAACAACATACAAAAAAAGACAAGTACCTCTTCAAAAGATACTTGCCCTTTATATATGCTAATGTACGACTTCTTGTCCACGTTTATTCCACGTGAAGAGGAAGCTGATCATTGCTAACACACTAATGATTGTTAATAAAATGAATCCTGCACTCCAGCCCATATGATCTACAATCACACCCATCACAATGTTCGCCATTACAGCACCACCGAGGTAACCGAATAAACCTGTTAAACCGGCTGCAGTCCCCGCTGCTTTTTTCGGTACATAATCCAATGCTTGTAAACCGATTAACATGACTGGACCATAAATTAAAAAGCCAATTGTAATTAATGCAAGGTTGTCAATGAGTGGGTTGCCTGGTGGGTTGAGCCAGTATACGACAACCGCAATCGTTACACCAATCATAAAGATAAAGCCTGCTGGACCACGACGGCCTTTAAATACTTTATCGGATAACCAACCACAGATCAATGTACCTGGAATACCTGCCCATTCATATAAGAAATATGCCCAGCCTGATTCTTTCATATCAAAGCTTTTCACTTCACTTAAATAGAGCGGTGCCCAGTCTAACACGCCATAACGGACAAAGTAGACGAAAATATTCGCAATCGCAATAATCCACACCCATTTGTTGTTAAGGACGTATTTGAATAAAATCTCTTTCGTCGTCAATTCTGTTTCGAATGTCTCTTTCTTTTGTGTCGGATAATCATCACGGTACGCTTCGATTGATGGTAAACCGACTGATTGTGGTGTATCACGTACTAAAACGTATGACGCAATCGCAATGATAATCGCAAGTAACGCCGGATAAATAAACGCCCCTTCAAAGCCTTGTAAATAACCAAAGCTCAATGAACCTGTTAAATAAATCCCAAACAATGCGATCGGTGCCATTAAACCGCCACCGACGTTATGTGCGACGTTCCAAATTGCTGTTTTACTTCCACGTTCACTCACACTAAACCAATGTACGAGCACACGACCTGAAGGCGGCCATCCCATACCTTGGAACCAACCATTGAGGAATAACATGATGAACATGATGGTCACACTTGACGTTAACGCCGGAATAAAACCCATCAGTAAATTGACGATAGCTGTTAACACAAGACCTAACGTTAAAAAGATACGCGCGTTACTTCTATCACTGACCGTCCCCATGACAAACTTACTAAAACCATAAGCAATAGAAATCGCGGATAACGCAAAACCGAGTTCTGCCTTTGAAAAGCCCATATCCGCTAAGTACGGCATCGCGATAGAAAAGTTTTTACGCAACAAATAATAACCTGCATAGCCTAAAAAGATACCGATAAACACTTGTAACCTTAATTTTTTATACGTCTCATCTTGTTGATTTTCTGACACAGGTGCTGCAGCTGTAGGCGGTTTTAAAAACTTCAACATAGGTACCCCTCCCCTTAATTATTAATTAAATATTAATTTCATGTAAATTTTAGGCATTGTCACAACGTTTGTCAATCGCATTTTTACAATTTTGTAAAGGCTTTCACATCAATATTGAATATTAATCAAACAACAGTGACTGATTACCTCAACCGTCCTTGTCACTTCAACTATTAATTGCTTGCCATAACTTTTCTTCAAATCCAATCGTTGCCATTTTTCAAAATTCCACCTTAAATATAATCGTTATTTTAAATATAGCAAAAGATACCAAGAATGTTAATGTAAGCTACCTTTTTTAGGTAAAATCGTTCATTTAATTTTCTATCCTGCATGTCATCATTTGAGTGTCACTTTTGAAAACAATGTTTCGCCTATAAAATCAAAAAAACAGCCCTATGGAAAGTTCCATAAGACTGCAATGTGTATTATTTCGTTTTATTTTGTTGTAACAATGCCGCTTCAATGAATGATTTGAAGATTGGTTGCGGACGGTTTGGTCTTGATAAAAACTCTGGGTGGAATTGGCATGCGATAAAGAATGGATGTTCTTTTAACTCCACCATTTCGACTAAACGACCGTCTGGGCTTGTACCTGAGAAGATCATGCCTGCTGCTTCAAGTTGTTGTCTATATTCGTTGTTGAACTCATAGCGGTGACGGTGACGTTCTTCCACTTCAGTTTTACCATAGATTTTTTCAGCTAATGTGCCTTCTTGAATCGTACATGGGTATAAACCTAAACGTAATGTACCGCCTAAGTCCTCGATATCTTTTTGTTCTGGTAATAAATCGATCACTGGATATGGTGTATTTGGATCTAACTCAGCTGAATGTGCACCTTCTAAGCCAACAACGTGACGTGCATATTCGACTGTCGCAAGCTGCATCCCTAAACAAATACCGAAGAACGGAATTTGTTGTTCACGTGCATATTTAATCGCTGAAATTTTACCTTCACTTGCACGGAAACCGAAACCACCTGGCACGAGGATACCGTCGACATCTGATAAATATTCAGCAGCGTTGTCATCGTTAACCTCACTTGAATCAATCCAGCGAATGTCGATATCTTTCATGAATTGGTAACCCGCATGTTTGAGTGACTCAGCTACTGACAAGTATGCATCTTGGAGTGACACATATTTACCGACAAGACCAATTGTCACTTTACCTTCTAAGTTATTCACAACACGTAATAAATGATTCCATTCATCCAGTTGTGTATCGCGATCCACATGTAGTCCTAAACGTTCAATAACAATATCGTCCATGTTTTGATGACTTAATTGTAACGGAATTTCATAAAGTGATTCTGCATCACGACATTCGATGACACTTTCTTTATCAATGTCACAGAATAATGCAATTTTGTCTTTTAAGTCTTGCGTCATCTCATATTCTGTACGCACAACGATTAAATCAGGTTGAATCCCTAAACCACGCAATTCTTTCACACTATGTTGTGTCGGTTTCGTTTTCATTTCACCTGCTGCTTTAATGTACGGTAATAAAGTACAGTGCACATACATGACGTTGTCGCGTCCTAAGTCACTCTTAATTTGGCGAATCGCTTCAATAAATGGCAACGATTCGATATCACCTGTTGTCCCCCCGATTTCAGTAATGACAACATCTGCATTTGTACTTTCCCCAGCGAGTAACAAACGTGACTTAATTTCGTTTGTAATGTGTGGAATGACTTGGACTGTCCCACCTAAGTAATCACCACGACGCTCTTTTTGTAGCACGTGTGAGTAGACTTTCCCAGCTGTTACGTTAGAGTATTGGTTTAAGTTAATGTCGATAAAACGCTCATAATGACCTAAGTCCAAGTCCGTTTCAGCACCGTCATCCGTCACGAAAACTTCCCCGTGTTGATATGGACTCATTGTACCTGGATCCACATTTAAATATGGATCAAATTTTTGGATTGTCACCTTTAATCCTCTATCTTTTAATAAGCGTCCTAGTGAAGCGGCTGTAATCCCTTTACCTAATGATGAAACCACGCCACCAGTTACGAAAATAAATTTAGTCATAATTCCATTTCCTCCTCGTTTGTTGTCAGAAGTACCTTTCAAAATGTAGGGGTGAATTTGTATACCAATCATTGATGATGTACGGGACTGCATTCTTAATTTTAAAAGTTGTGGTCGTTGCAGTGCGGTGAAGATCGTATAGCCAACACGTCACATTAATGAACACACGGTCACTTTTATCATTTTAGAATCACTTAACGTCCGCAATGTTTCATAAAATTAAAAAAGTTCCCACTCACAATATCATGATTGTAAGGGGAACCTTAACGATAGATGAGACTCGTTATTTCAGAGCCATCACTACTTTCTATCGTCTTCATTTATTTATCCGTCCTAATTAAAGGAGCCCGAATAAAATTTTATCATGTTGTCGTAAAAAGTCAATAAACTTTATTTAGAAATCAGAAATTAAAACGTTTCTTCCTCTTCATCTTCTTCAAGCTCATCGTCTTCATCGTATGTTTCATCGATGTCTTCTTCGTCTTCTTCAACTACGAGGTCTGACTCTTCAATTTCATCTTCAACACGTTCATCTTCAGGATCATCTAAATCTTCTTGATCGCCAGTACGATTTGGAATGTTGTCATCGCCATCTAAATCATCTTCACCTAATAATGTTAAGTTTTTATCTTCTTCATCATCTTCATCAAGAATATCGAATTTTTGAATTGTTGGTGCGATTTTTTCTTCTATATCATCTACTGAATACCAATCGCGAAGTCCCCAAACGTTATCGCCTACACTTAAAAAACGACCATCCGTATTTAAATCTGTGTAGAATTGAACGATACGGTCTTCAATTTGTGCATCTTCGTAATGACCAATACGTTTAAACTCATCAATAATATCATAAAGGTTCATCGTTGCATTTTGTTCACTTAAAAGCGTATAAGCCATATCGATAAATGATTTTTCATCAACCATTTCTTGTGTGTAATCTTGTAATTTCATCAGCACATCTTCCTTTCAAAGGTTAACATTTCTGTTCATTCGGATATTTCAATTTGTAAAAAACAGGTGCGCATGACCGTCACCTTTTGATTATGTTGCGCTACATTCGTAGGGTTTGGGACATAGAAAATTTCAAGCCTCAATCCATTCAAAGATTTATGCTTCATTAATGACTTTAAAGCAGTCGGAAAAATGAGAGTAAATGGAGACAAAATTGATGCTATTGTTTTCTTGGTTCCATAAACTTGCCCTCGTTTTTTCTGTATTTAATATAAGATTGCCCAGAAGGCTGAGACTCCTGAGGGAATGCGTGCATATTGCTGACAGTCGCTTCTTTACTTTAATAGTGGTTGCTGTTTATCGCAGTAGCTGTCTGACTTCTCAACGTATACACTTTTGAGAAGTCTAGTCAGCCTTGCGGGGGCAGTACGACGAAATCTTTGTTACACATGAGATTTCTGTACTGCTCCCAAAATCCACAATGAATGGGTGCGCTGGGAATCAATAAACGGTGTTCCAAAAGCAGGATTTTCGACAGAACTCCCGCGATTTCGGCAAAATTTGGAAATCAATTTTGCTCATCGCTCGGTTCTGCTCAAATCCTAAGCGCTTTTGTCACAACCTCCCCTCAGTCCCTAGGAAAGCGAAGCCATGATGGCAATCAAAAAGCATAAACCTTAAAAATAGGGCAAGTTTAACAAAAATACTGCATCAATAGCATCAAAAATTTTTGTCTCCCATCCCTTATTAAACATCGACTTTAACAAAATTAAATTATAAATCACTACTGATGATTTCGCAATGTTTTCAGCGAGATTTTTCGAAGTCATATGAAATGATTTGAGGATTGGCAGGTGTATGAATGATGATACACACCACTAATAATTAATATATTTTTCTAACGTGACATAATCATCCGTTGTCAATGTCTCCACAAAATTACTTTTCACAAACAGCGGTGTCAGTTGATGATTAGGTCCAAACAATGTGACTTCAATTACTTTAATATCATGATTTTCTTTGCGTACATATGTCGCCAATTGACGCAGTGCATTTTGCGCAATGCCCGTATCTCTATGTGCATCATCGACGTAAAGTGCGCGAATAATCAGTCGTTCATTAAATGCTTCAATCGCTAAAAATCCTACCTTTTGTTCGTCTAAAATGAAGTTAACAATTTCAATCGGTCCTGCTTTCGAATCCTCGCTTTTGATGAGTTTTAATGAGGATACATATTTATGGTCCAAATCGAGGTAATAAAGACGCTCTTTGCCGATAGGTCCCTCTTCTTTCGTTGCCGTATGCATAAAGCCCGCACGTTCATACACATTCCAAGCCGCTTCATTTTCTGCATCCACGACTAAATACAAATGATTAAAATCCGGAAAAATCATTTGCACATATTCTGGTAAAGTCATCATAATTTTCGTGCCGTAGCCATTCCCTTGATACGCTTCATTAATGGATAACGAACGGATGTACACCACTTCATATGGCGTGTCATAGCCCTCGTGTTGATAATGTTGATGTAATACGAAAAAACCAATCACTTCATCTTGGTCATTCAGTACGATATTCGCGACTCTGTTGTCATCATTTAATGCATCATCTAAAACTTCTTTGGGTAATGAAGAATAGATGCGTTGTCGTTCATTTAATTCGAATTGATATAACGCATCACGGTATTGCTTATCATATAATTGTATAGTAATATCATCAAAGCGTTTACTTTTTGTTGTCATTATTTTGACCATCCCTTTATTTTTTATTCTCCATATATAATGTTGACATAATTAAAGGGGTTCAAACAATTATTTATAGAGATAATTTAGAACTTTTATCATTAGCGACCTCATTGTTATCTTCAACTCTTATTATCTCTCAATTTCGTGGCATTAAGAAAGGGGTTCACATGAACAAACACAACAATTTAAAGAAAAAGAATCGCAATATTGTTTACACCGTTTCGTTCAGTATTATTTTAATTCTCACTTTATTAGCAGCCATCTTTCCTAAAACATTTGGCGCATATGCCCAAAATACATATGATGCGTTAGCTTTAAACTTTGGCTGGCTCTTTTTAATTATCGTTTTTGTACTCGATATTTTCTTAATTTTCTTAGCACTTTCGAGATATGGCCGATTTAAATTAGGCCGCGATGATGAAGAACCAGAATTTTCATTTATGTCCTGGATCGGTATGCTTTTTTCGGCTGGTTTAGGTGTCGGCATTGTCTTTTGGGGCGTGGCTGAACCGTTAACCCATTACTTGCATTCACCGTTTCCAAAATCGGTCGACGGTCAATCGGTAGAATCTGCACGACTTGCGATGGGTTATACTTTTTTCCATTGGGGGATTTCGCAATGGTCGATTTTCGCGATGAGTGGTTTGATCGTTGCCTATTTCCAATTCCGAAAAAATCGTGATGGTCTGATTTCTACTGCAATGGAACCTGTTTTTGGTGAGACGTATCGACGTCCATTTCGTAACGTCATTGATATTTTGGCTATTATTGCGACGGTCATGGGGATTGCGACTTCAATCGGTCTCGGGATTTTACAAATTGCAGGTGGTTTGAACCATGTCTTTAAAGTTCCGAACACGTCGCTCACATTAATTTTAATTACGTTACTGATGACACTCATTTTCCTCGGTTCTGCATTAACAGGGATCAATCGCGGCGTGAAGTGGCTGAGTAACTTAAATATTATTATTGGTGCATTGTTATTGTTGTTTATTTATATTTTCGGGGATTTACGTTTTATCGTCGAAACATTCACCGTTTCAATCGGGGACTATTTGACACATTTCATACAGTATAGTTTACGTATGGATCCTTATACGGGTGACAATTCATGGATTCAAAAATGGACCGTCTTCTACTGGGCATGGGTGATTTCGTGGTCGCCATTTATAGGTGGTTTCGTCGCTCGTGTCTCAAGAGGACGAACGATTCGCGAATTTATCGTCGGCGTCTTAATTATTCCACCTTGTATTTCATTTTTATGGATTTCAGGGTTTGGTGGCACTGCGATTAATTGGGCATTGCATCATCAAGATGGAATTGAAAAAATTGTCGATCAAGATTATACGGTGGCGCTATTTGAATTATTAAGTAAGTTTCCGTTATACGAATTGACAAGTGCATTAGCCATTATTTTAATTTTTACTTTTATCGTGACGAGTGCGGACTCAACCACACATATTGTCTCAGGTATGGCGACTGGTGGCGTTGAAAATCCGAAGCGTAAACATAAAATGGTATGGGGGATTTTAATTGGTGCTATTTCTGTTGCATTAACTGTTGCTGGAGGTCTGACAAGTTTACAAACCGCATCAGTCGTAACAGGATTGCCATTTTCGATTATTTTGTTATTGATGATTTTTTCATTGATGAATGCGTTGAGACGTGAGCATACGAAGCATTTTAAAATGACGCATATTGATGATGAAAAAGACTTTTCTCGTACCATTGAAGAACGTGAGCGCGATAATGAGATGTGATAGGCGAACTTATTCACACCGCAGCATTTCAACATTAGTAAAGGGGATAACACATAAAAATTTCAAGTCTCAATCCATTCATATATTTTTGACTGATTAAATGATTTTAAAGTAGTTGGAAAATGAGGATGAATGGATCAAACATTGATGCTATTGATTTATTGATTTCATAAACTTGCCCTCAGTTTCGCTGTGTTTAATATAAGATTGCCCAGAAGGCTGAGACTCCTGAGGGGATGCGTGCGTACCGCTGACAGTCGCTTCTTTACTTTAATAGTGGTTGCTGTTTATCGCAGTAGCTGTCTGACTTCTCAATGTTTGCACTTTTGAGAAGTCTAGTCAGCCTTGCGGGGGCAGTACGACAAAATCTTTATTTCATATGAGATTTCTGTACTGCTCCCAAAATCCACAATGAATGGGTGCGCTGGGAATCAATAAACGGTGTTCCAAAAGCAGGATTTTCGACAGAACTCCCGCGATTTCGGCAAAATTTGGAAATCAATTTTGCTCATCGCTCTGTTCTGCTCAAATCCTAAGCGCTTTTGTCACAACCTCCCCTCAGCCCCTAGAAAGCGAAGCCATGAAGGCAATCTAAAGCCACAAATCATAGGGAGGGCAAGTTTAACAAAAATATTGCATCAATAGCATCAAAAATTTTAAAGCCCCATCCCTTGGTATACACAACAAAATATAGTAAAGGAGCTGAGGAAACTTAATGTCCTAGCTCCTTTTTTATCTTTATTCAAAATAATTCATGAGCCTGTTGATGCCGTAGCGATCGGTAACTTGACCGTGTATGGCACCGAAAAATGTTTTTTGAAGCGGCATATGAGGACCCCCTGCTTCACTTAACGCCTCATAAATCCGTTGTTGTTCCGCTAATTGATCAAAAGTTAAAATTAAATGGTAGCCTTGCCGTTCAATCGGTTTCCCATAATTTGAAGATAAATGTAATGTCATGCCCGCTGTCATTTCTAACTCTGCATGAAAAGCAGTTTTCCCTCATGCTCATTTAAACGTTTCAGCGCCCTACCAAATGTCTTCTGATAAAATTGTGCCGCTTCTTCCACATCACTAACAATGATATATGGACTTAATTGCATCGTTCACACCTTCATTTCTTAACAAATTTAGTCTTGTAATTTCGTCATTATCATATAGTATATATTGGTGATAAACAATTATTTTGAGGTGACAGATATGCGAATAGGTATCGATGCAGGTGGGACGTTAATCAAAGTTGTGATTGAACAAGACGGTGAGCGTAGTTTTAAAACTTATCCCACGACATCACTTGAAACTGTAGCAAACTGGTTGAATCAACAAGCGTGCGAAGATATTCATATGACAGGGGGCAATGCGAAAGTTTTAAGTGAATTACTCGATTGCGAACCACAACTTTTCATTGAATTCGATGCAGCTGCAAAGGGCGTACAAATCTTACTAGAAGAACAAAATATTCATATTCAGCAATATATTTTCACGAATGTCGGTACTGGGACATCCCTTCATTTGTCTGACAATGAGGGACAAAAACGTGTCGGTGGCATCGGTACAGGCGGTGGCATGATTCAAGGCCTCGGTTATTTATTAACGGGTATTACAGATTATCAAAAATTAACTGAGATGGCGCAACAAGGTGATCGTGAAATTATTGATTTAAAAGTTAAACATATTTATAAAAATGATACGCCTCCGATTTCTGGAGAACTGACAGCGGCAAACTTCGGCCATGTGTTGCTTAATATGGACAAAACATTTACGAATGCTGACAAAATCGCTTCTGTCATCGGGGTTGTCGGCGAAAGTGTGACAACTGTATCGATTCATGTGGCGAGAGAACATCAAGTGGAAGACGTGGTATATATTGGGTCGTCATTCCAAGATAATCCATTGCTTCAAAAGGTAGTGACGGATTATACGATTTTAAGAGGATTTAAGCCGCATTATTTACAAAATGGTGCCTTTTCAGGTGCATTAGGGTCGCTATATTTATAAAAGCATACTCAATCTTAATATACACATCGTACTTAAATAGATTTTAAATAGTTAAAAAGCTAGGCGGAATGGAGACGTACCTAGCTTTTTCTTATGACGCCATATATTTTTAATCGTAGGCATGGGGGACAATCTTTAAAATGAAGATCATCCATTTTTTATGTTATCCATCTCAATTGGCTTTCTATTCAATGTTTTAAAAGTCACTATAAAGAAATGCAATCTCCCCTTTTAGTTATGCTTTTAATCATTTCATCCCACATCTTAATTAAAAAAGGCTGAGATATTGTCATCTCAGCCTCTCATCATGAAACGGTTTGCCATATGCCTTATACTTACATCTTTTAAGTGACAACTCCCAAAATCAGTTGTTTCGCGATGTAATGCGCATTATCACTTCTAAAACGTTAATTCATTGGCGAGTTTTTGCGCTGAGACGATGGTACCGACTACGCCTGGTTTTACATCAATTGCGACATAACGATTGTCATCACGCAACTCATCCAACCAGTCCGCAAACACTTCGCCTTCTACATCAATCAATTCAAACGTTTCGAAATCTTCTTCCGCTACTTTTTCAGCACGTTTACGCAAGCTCCAAACTGGCATAAAATGCGACTGATCAAAGTTGTCGTTTTCATCATAAACAATCATAAATTGATGGTCGTCTTTTTGACTCAAACCATAAACGGTATCTGTTTTCGCCACATCTTGCACAAATTCACGAATACGAATGTTGTCTAGATCTGTCATCAAATCATTTGTGGCTTCTACAATTTTAATTTCATGGCCTTCTGCATCATTCGTCACGTTGACCAATGCTTCATCTTCTTCATCAAACATTTCGTCTAATTCATAAGTCGCAAAACGGTCAATATCCATTGTTTTAATTTTGTCGTATTCAATATTCAAATTTTCTAAATACGCTTTGGCTAACGATTCACGTGTCCAAAAGCAAAATAACAATTTGTCATTATAACGGTGCTTAATCATTTTTTTATCTTTGACTGCTATAAAAAATTGTTCGTTTGTAAGTATATCTTTATAAAAACGCTCATTCTTGTATGACATGACTCTGCTCCTTTTCCAATCAAAATCACTGACAAATATAAACGAGACATCGCTATTCGTCAAATTTCGATGGTATGTTCTCTTTCAACTATAACATACCTCAGTGGATCGTGTTTTATAAGCCTGCACGCGCTATAAATTGTTTTTCATACGCCTCGATTTGTTCTGGACTGTCGGCATGCCAAATACACCCAAATCTTGAATTGACGTGTTCCGATTCATACCAATCCCCATCATAGTAGGACAGTGGATAAAGGACGCCTTGTTCCACGAAATGACGGACCGCCTCGAAAAAGCGCTCGTTGTCACCGTTCGCAAAATAACTGTAAAATTTGTGATGCGGCCCTGTGAGTGTATCTTTGAGCAACAACATGCTTGTCGATCCGTTTTGTCTAAAATTCAAATCAATGGCATACACATCGCCCTGTTGATCGACGAGTAAATCAAAGCCTGCAATGCCGATAAATCCTTTTTTCACAGCGATGTCCATAAATTCATAACCCGCTTGGATCACTTGTTCTGGTACATCGATCGCATTAATGTTGCCGTTATAAAAGCCATATGCATTCGTCAATTGCTTGGCAGAACCTAAGTACACGATACCGTCTTCGGGGTGCCACGCAAATTGGACACAATAGTTATCGACAGCTTCGATACATTGTTCGATGATTAACGTGTCTGTCGCTGCTTCTGCTTGTTCAACACGTGCGATGGCTTTCTCCAAATCTTCCTCGTTATAACAAATCATGACGCCGTACCCCCCTGCTGTCGGCAAGTCGTCTCCTGGTTTAATAACGAGTGGCAATTCCCATTGTCGGACTGCTGTTTTGAAATCTTGAAATGCGACAATTTCACGCTCAGGTATATATTGGCCACCTGTCCATTTCGGAATGAATGACTTATTGTTTAAGTCTTTGAATAACTGTTTGTCCATCGCATAGTGCTTCGCGTCAACAATATTATCTCCATGGACATATTGGAAATAAATTAAACGTGATTGCTCTTCTGTCAGTTGTTTTAATGTGTATTCATAGCTTTCTTGGTCGTGAAACGTAATGACATTTTCTGGAATGTCTCGCCCTATGAGTTGGAATAACTGTTGTAATTTGTCAGTGACACTCGCTTCGTGCACGATGACTGGCAATTGTGCAATTAGTAATTCACGCCCTGTTAAAAAGTTGGATTGATGTTCATCTGGTGCGAGCCAAGGATTCGAAACATATGAGGGTCTAGACGTGTAAACGATGTTCGTGTCATAAATTTCTCCCATGGTTAATTGACTTCGATATTGAATATTGTGTACCATTTTGTCATTTCTCCCTTTTATGTTGATGCTCCTTTTGTATCTCTGCTAATAACGTTTGATCTTGTATTAATTTAGCCCCCATTAATGCGATCATTTTCGCGCCTTTAATGAGTGCTTCATCCCCCATTGGACTAGCGGCTGCTTCACGAAAACGGTGGGTATGACCGACTAAACTTCTTGGTCCAATTTTGACGTGTGGATGAATCGTTGGCACGACATGACTGACATTCCCCGTATCAGTCGAACCGTAACCAAAATCATCATGACTGACTTCTTCACCGAGTTCCGTGGCATAATGCTCAAATAATTGATCTAGCAACGGTGATTTAATGAATTCATTCACGCCATTTTGAATCGGTTCAAATTCAAAATCACATCCTGTTTGTATCGCCGCACCACGCGCAATATCATGCACTCTTGAAGTGAGGACATCTAAGTCTTTTCTTGTCGTAGCACGTGTGTAAAAGCGCGCATGCGTAAAGTCAGGAATAATGTTCGCTGCTTGACCGCCATCTAAAATGACCCCATGCACACGTTCAGTCTTTTTAATGTGTTGACGGAGTTGTGCGACCCCATTAAAATAGCTCAACATCGCATCTAAAGCGTTGCGTGCTTCTTCAGCATTTTCTGAAGCGTGCGCACTTTGGCCGTAAAATTTAATATCTAGTACGTCTACAGCAAGTGTTGGAATGGTCGGATACGTTTCATTACCCGGATGGATCATTAAAGCAATATCGACGTCATCAAAGAGCCCTTCTCGTACGTATGATGCCTTCGCACTCCCATTTTCGCCACCTTCTTCTGCCGGACAACCGAATAGAATGACTTTACCGCCAATGTCATCTACCACTTGTTTTAATGCAACCGCTGCTAACATACTTGATGTGCCAATAATATTATGACCGCACGCATGCCCTAAACCTGGCAATGCATCATATTCAGCGAGATAACTAATAGTCGGTCCCTCAATTTCCGAATCATATGTCGCAATAAAGCCTGTAGAATGTCCTGCAATGTCGCGCTCAATCTCAAAATGATGTTCCTTCAAATTTTCAATCAGCAAACGTGATGCAAAAATTTCTTCGTTACCGAGTTCCGGACGTCCGTGAATTTGATGACTCATATCTATATAAGCCCATCTATGTTGATCGATATAATCTAAAATACGTTGCTCTACCGTTGTCACCGTGTTACTCCTCCTTAAACAAAAAATGTTATCCCCATTTACATCCAACACAAACATTGATAAGTGTGACTGATGTATATATGTGATAACACCTCTGCCTTCATTTATCTTTCAGCATTTACACTGTTGGAATTCGCACCTTTATCGCCGTACGATGAGGTTGCTGGGTTTCATCGGGCCAATTCCCTCCACCACTCTTGATAAATATTGATTCAATTTTGTAATTATTTTAACGAATTTTCTGCACTTTGTCATGTTATTTTTAACACTCTTCAAAATTTTCATACTATATTTCACCCTTTTTGCATCACATTTTCATTTCGAGACGCCTTTATGCTGTGTCACAAAAAAATTTTTTAAAGCCTTAATCCCTATTAAACGACTCGTAATAATAGGTTTAAAGCTCCTTTCCCTATTATATCGGCATGTGAACACTTTGTCGTCCCCTTTCATCTTGATTGGAATATGTTAAAATGGATTTAAACATGAAGGAGGTCATACCAATGCCAAAAATGAACGTTGAAAGTTTTAACTTAGATCATACGAAAGTGGTCGCGCCATATATTCGTCTTGCGGGTAAAATTCAAGGGCTCAATGGAGATGACATTTACAAATATGATATTCGCTTCAAACAACCGAACAAAGAACATATGGAAATGCCTGGACTCCATTCTTTAGAACATTTAATGGCTGAAAATATTCGTAACCATTCAGACAAGGTTGTCGATTTAAGTCCAATGGGATGCCAAACAGGGTTCTACGTCTCTTTCATTAACCATACCGATTATGATGATGTGTTAAACATTGTCGAACAAACGTTACAAGATGTTTTAGCCGCTGAAGAAGTCCCTGCGTGCAATGAAGTTCAATGCGGTTGGGCTGCTTCACACTCATTAGAAGGTGCAAAAGAAATCGCCCAAGTCTTTTTAGATCAACGTGACCAATGGCATGACGTCTTTGGTACAGGTAAATAAGCATTCAAAAAACCGAGCAACGACACGACTTTCACTGTGTGGTTCCTCGGTTTATTTTTACTATAATTTTTTAATGATATACATAAGTACAAATTGCATTGGGAGACGTCCATATCTCACAGTATCCGATAATGGTTTGTCACCTAACGGCAATTTTTTACGTGCCATATAAATGTTGGCTGGAAAAACGGCGAGTAAAAATGCATTAATCCAATTTTTCAATGCGTCTGACGGGCGTCGTAACACTAACAACGCACCGATCACAATTTCGCAAACGCCTGTCACAAGTACAGCTGTTTTACGTAAAGGTAAATACGCTGGCACAATATTTCTAAATTGGCGCTCTTTCGTAAAATGCAAGACACCAATGGCCATAAATTCGAGACCTAATACGATTCTACCTAATTGTTTCATCCTATCATCCTTTATTCAGTAATGATTGTATGAATAAGCTGTGGTTGTTCTGCGTGGTCTGAAATCGTAATGTTATCATACAATTTTTGTTTAACTTGTTCTACATCTTCACTATTCGCATAAATCGTCAATAATGATTCGCCTTCTTCAACACGATCACCGACTTTTTTGTTCAATACAAGACCTACCGCTAAGTCAATGACATCTTCTTTTGTTTGACGACCTGCACCTAACATCATGGAAGCAATACCGATTTCATTGGCAATCATTTCTGAAACAACACCGCTACGTTTGGCCGGTAATTCAAATTGATATTGTGCTGTTGGTAATTTTGATGGATCATCGACAACAGATGCGTCTCCACCTTGGTTGCTTAAGAACGTTTTGAATTTTTCAAGTGCCTTACCGTTATCAATCACTTCTTGTAACATACCACGTGCTTCATCTAAATCTTTCGCTTTTTGAGCAAGTACGACCATTTGAGAACCTAAAGTTAAGACAAGTTCTGTTAAATCTTCAGGCCCTTCACCTTTCAACGTATCGATCGCTTCTTGTAATTCGAGCGCGTTACCAATCGCACGACCGAGTGGCTGGCTCATATCAGAAATAATCGCCATCGTTTGACGTCCAACTTGGTTACCAATTTTAACCATGGCATGTGCCAATTGTTCAGCATCTTCAACCGTTTTCATAAATGCGCCGTTACCTGTTTTAACGTCTAATACGATCGCGTCAGCACCGGCAGCAATTTTTTTACTCATAATGGATGACGCAATTAATGGAATAGAGTTCACTGTCGCTGTGACGTCACGAAGCGCATAAATCTTTTTGTCTGCTGGTGTTAAATTACCTGTTTGACCGATAACCGCTACTTTATCTTCATTCACTAACTTTACGAACTCTTCTTCTGAAATTTCAACGTGGAAGCCTTCTACTGATTCTAATTTATCAATCGTGCCACCCGTATGACCTAACCCACGACCGCTCATTTTCGCAACTGGCACATCTAATGCGGCAACTAATGGCGCAAGAACAAGTGTCGTTGTATCACCTACACCACCTGTTGAGTGCTTGTCGACTTTAATCCCTTCAATGTTAGAAAGGTCGATTTGGTCACCTGATTCCACCATTGCCATCGTTAAGTATGCACGTTCTTCATCAGTCATATCTTGGAAAAAAATTGCCATTGCTAAACTAGACATTTGATAATCAGGAATGTCATCATTTGTATAACCATTGACAACAAATTCAATTTCTTCTTTCGTTAATGCATGTCCATCCCTTTTTTTAGCAATAATATCCACCATTCTCATGGCTATTCCCTCTTTTCTATATCATTTTATAGTTACCATATTGTTGTATACGCTTTTATTATATACGAATGACTCCGATTGGTGAAACGAAAGCATTCCTCATGATTTGTCAATGCATCAACTTTTATTCATGCATTCCCTTCAAAACTTCGTCGACATTTAACGATACATCTGTTATCTTTAAAGTGATAATAACGAATTAAGGAGATGTTTTAGATGACTCAAGGCACACCACACATTCAACCTAATGGTAAAAAAATTGCAAAAACAGTCTTAATGCCAGGTGATCCATTACGTGCAAAGTTTATTGCTGAAAACTTTTTAGAAAACGTTGAGCAATTTAACGACGTACGTAACATGTTTGGCTATACAGGTACATATAAAGGAAAAGAAATCTCTGTTATGGGATCAGGTATGGGGATTCCAAGTATCGGTATTTATTCATATGAGCTATACAATTTCTTTGATGTAGACACAATTATTCGTATCGGTTCTTGTGGCGCAATGCAAGAAGATATTCAACTTTACGATATTATTATTGGTCAAGGTGCATCAACCAACTCAGATTACGTTGATCAATTCCAAATTCCAGGTCACTTCTCACCACTCGCTGACTTTGATTTAGTTGTGAAAGCGAAAGAAAAAGCAGATGAAATTGGTGCGCGTGCCCACGTAGGTAACATTTTATCTTCTGACACATTCTACAATGCGAACCCAGACTTCAACCAAAAATGGATTGAAATGGGCATTTTAGGTGTTGAAATGGAATCTGCAGGTTTATATTTAAATGCGACTAAAGCAGGTAAAAAAGCATTAGGTATTTTCACAGTAAGTGACCATTTACTTCGCGATGAAGCAACAACAGCAGAAGAGCGTCAAAATTCATTCACACAAATGATGGAAGTCGCATTAGAAATCGCTGAATAATGATGAAAAAAGCCACCTGACATAAACATGTAGGTGGTTTTTTTATGACTCAATTTTGTTTCAGACGTTTTTTTATCGACAAAAAGATGCATTCGTTTTATTAATTATAGATGACTATGATGTACTCACGCTTCGAGCTGATTATGAATCATTATTTTTGTAACAGACACCCCGTAAACAGAAATAAAAAAAGACCCGATAACCATGAAAGCCATTATCGGGGTTTTTACTAGTTTAGTTATTCTTTTGTAGGCACTTGGGTTTGTTTAAAAAAAGACTGTTCATAGGTATTGGCTTTGGCCCAAGTCGTTTTCCACATTTTATCACGGTTATCCGCAAACAATTGATAACCTAAATTACGCAACGGTTTTGGAACGAGCCACAGTAATGCAGCTAACCACTTATAACCATCTAACGTAAAAATCAATTTCGCAATCGCTGTAGATTGAAATGTGAGATGGTCCCCTTCTTGGAGTACCACACTATTATAATCCAACACTTCAGGGTGCGCTTTTTTCAACGCCTCCCCTGCTGTGCTTTTTAACGGCACAAACTGATAACTTCTAGAAAGTCCATGACGTATTAACCAAATGGCATAATTATAACAATAAATACAACGATCATCGTAATAAACGATTGGCATATCATCACCTCTTTCTAGTTATTATACCCGTTTTTCATTTCATATATCATTTTCAGTGTTTGCTTAATTTGTTGCTTCTTGTTGTTGATAATACGTTTTTTCAGCTGGTGACAATTTAATAATTTTAAAACCTGTAAAGCCGTAAATAATCGAAATAATTGGCACAATAAAGTTCAATATCGCAAATGGTCCGTATTGACTGACAGAAACGCCTAATGTCGTAAAGATAAACACACCACACGTATTCCAAGGGACAAATACAGATGTCAACGTTCCTCCATCTTCTAATGCACGTGACAAATTTTTAGGGTGGAGTCCTTTATCAATAAATGTTGAGACATACATCCGAGACGGCACGATGATAGAAATATATTGTTCAGAACAAGATAAGTTTGTCCCGACACATGAAATGATAACAGATGCAATCAATGAACCTGTATTTTTCGCAAACTTTAATACGACAGAAATCAGCGCTTTTAACATGCCAGAATATTCCAATAAGCCACCGAACGTCATCGCAACCAATGTCAGCGAAATCGTATAGAACATCGATTCGAGACCACCACGATTAAACAATTCGTCAATCGTTTGATTACCTGAATCGATTGTAAAGCCTGTCTGTAACACTTTTACCGCGTTAACGAGTGTATCGCCTTGTACAAAAATTTGGGTAAAGAATCCTAACACAATCCCTAAAACAATTGCTGGAATGGCTGGCACTTTGAATGCAACAGCAACAATGACAATGAGAGGTATTAACAACAACCACGGTGAAATGACAAATGCATCTTGAATACCGTTCATAATCGTATCAATTTTTTGTTGTTCTAAATGATCACTGCCATACATTTGTCCCATCACAAAGAAAATAATTAATGAAATCAACAAACCTGGAATTGTCGTATAAAACATGTGACGAATATGTTCAAATAAATCGACATTCGTTAATCCTGAGGCAAGGTTGGTCGTATCTGAAAGTGGGCTCATTTTATCACCAAAATATGAGCCCGATATTACTGCTCCTGCAACCATACCTGGTGACAAGCCCATACTCATACCGATACCCATTGATGCCACACCGACCGTTGCCATCGTAGACCAACTACTGCCGATTGCTAACGATACGATACCACAAATGACCACGACTACAGCTAAGAAATATGTAGGGGAAATCAATTTTAAACCGTAGTAAATCATTGCCGCAACGACACCACTGCCAATCCATGCCCCGATAATCAAACCAACGAGCATAATAATCACGACAGCGGGTAAAGCATGACGAATCCCTTTATACATCATTTCTTCAACTTCTTCCCAACGATAACCGTGCGCCATTGTAATGATAATCGCAACAGATGTTCCAATTAATAAAGGCAGGTGGGGCGGCTGTTGAAGCTTAACAACTGTGTATAGCATCGCACTAATCATAATCGCAAGTGTTAACAAAGCGTACCATACACTGATATCTTTTTTAACTTTGACTTTCTTTTCCATTTGAATCCCTCTCCCCTATGATTTATATTTATTCTTTATTGTGTATAAATATAATATGATAGGCACTAGGATGCTTCAATATCATTTTTCACTTTTCCTTAAAAATCATTATACACATTTTTCTGTTTTTATAGAAAGCGATTTCACGAAATGGTGTTAGAAAAATTACTCACGGTGAAATGACCATTCAGCATGAAATGATTATATTATTTTTTTATTAATTGGATGATGATGAGACATTTGGTACGATTAAAATATCAATGTGAAGGTGGAAATGTTATGGCTCGTCTAAAAAATATAGATTGGAAGTTGTATTTGGCGTTGTTATTTATTTTTGCGCCTTTGATTTTATTTACAGTATGTTACTTACTAGGCGGCTATAAAATTTTAGGTTAAAGCAACTTTTGTATGCCCTTAGTCTATAAAGATTAAAAAGACATTCAGCCTCTCAACCGAATGTCTTTTTTCACTAATGCTTCACTTGTACAATACGTGTATATTTCAAAAATTGAGCCGAATACTTCGCTTTCACTTCTTGTGGCGTTAAATACGTCACGCCTACAATGTGCCAATGCGGATTAAATCGATAAAATGAGTCTTTCTCCCT
Source organism: Staphylococcus delphini (assembly GCF_900636325.1). Classification (NCBI taxonomy): domain Bacteria; kingdom Bacillati; phylum Bacillota; class Bacilli; order Caryophanales; family Staphylococcaceae; genus Staphylococcus; species Staphylococcus delphini. The sequence goes on along the minus strand of NZ_LR134263.1, from coordinate 811,458 downwards.
ACTCCATTTCACCATAGTGCCATTTTTGTTATAACGTGGTAACGTCACTTCATGCCCTTCTAAGACATTAATGTACGTTTGAAAAATATCTGCATCGATACGTTCAAATTGATCAATGACTAAAAATTGACGATCCGTTTTAGGCATGAGCTCTGTAATAAAGCCTTCTCTATAGTACAATGCACCCGCATCATTAGGTAAATATCTGCCGTACAACATCTCTTCAGAAAAGTCAGGATGCCCCACTGTAATGACTGATGCGGCGTTGGCTTTTTCAACAAGCGTTTTAGCTGATGTTAACCCCTCTGCTTTATCGTGCGCTAATAATAAAATGAACGGTTTAATGTCATCGCCTAGTTGACCATCTTCTGTATGTGTCACGGCTTCAAATTGCCCTTTCAAGCCATCATTTTCACTCATTTCCATAATCGCATCGAATTGCGTTGGCGTCAGACTGGCAATAGCTTGTTTCGCATTTTCTTGTAAGAAGTACAGATTCTTCAGTTTCGGATGCTTGTTTAATGTCATCAAACTGACAGGCGGAATATCTTCTATGTAACGAATTTCAATCGCTGTGCTGTTCGTTCTACCCGCTTCTGGTGGTCTCGTATGAATATGATGTGCGACTTCTGCACGACCGATGACAGATTGATTAGAAAAACGGTTGTAAATGACAATCTGATCACCGACTTCTAATTGTGTGTAATGATGATAGCCATTTCTTTTAATCCCATTAATCGTGTGTGTATAGATCGTATACGTTTCATCGGGTTCAAAGTTTTCAGTTTCCGCCATAAAAAAGTATCGTGGAATAGAAATGTCACCGCTCCCTAGCCCTTTAATCAATTCAAATTCATCATAAGAAATCTTATTGAACAATGTTTCTTTCATATTGTTCATGCGAAATTCTAGCGGTTCACTTCTTTTCAAATAATCTGTCGTTAATGCTTTAAATGTTTCAACAAATTTGAACTCAACATGTATTTTATTTTGCGCCCCTGTTTGAACATTGGTAATCTCACCCCAACCGAGTAAACCGGCATCTGTTTGCACTTGGTAGAAGATGACTCTATCACCGACTTTGGCTTGTTTAAAAGCACGAAACCCTTGTGTTGGATTAAACTGTGCTCCTGATTCAAATACTGTTTTTTGTCCAACGAGTGGTTCATTGTGATTCCATCGATTATAACCACAATTCAGCCAAAAATAATTCGTTTCTGCTGTCATGGTAACAATGTATCTCCTTTTTAATTATTTTATCTCATTTATTATAAAAGTATTGTCAGCAAACAACAATGCTTTTTTATCCGTTCATGAGTTGAAATAGGCCAGCAACTACTGGAAATAAATTAATCATAATACCGCCGAGCTTTAACATCGGGCTAATGTCACTTTGAGGTAAAGTCCATAACGTCGCAATGATGCCTACCATTCCAATGATAATCGGAAAAATCAGAGACGGAAATAGCGGCGCTTGAAAGAAAATCGTTGCGCCTGCCACTATGCCACAAATCAATGCGATATACAGTCCAATTTTCATAACAATCTCCTATTCTTTAGACGTAACTCACCATCAGCGTAAAGTCACCTTCAAATACGTTATCTAAATCTTCTGCTGTTAAAATTAAATGGTTCCCTTTTTGAATATCATAAATTTCGCCATCAGAAATGAGTTGCCCTTGCCCTTCAAGCACAGAGACTAATACAAACTCTCGAGGCTTCATATAATTCAAAGTTCCACTAATTTCCCATTTCGCGACTGTAAAAAAGTGGTTTTGTACAAAAATCGTACATTTGTGATTTTCGATAACTTCCGTTTGTGGAATGACATTCGGACTTTCATCACCAATTTGAATAACATCCTTACATTTTTCAAGATGAAGTTCGCGCTTCTTGCCCTCTTGATCCACGCGATCATAATCATAAATGCGATAAGTCGTATCCGATGACTGTTGCGTCTCTAAAATCATAATGCCATCACCAATTCCATGCACCGTTCCAGCAGGTACAAAGAAAAAATCACCTTTATGTACAGGCACACGCTTAAACAAACGCTCAAATTCACGGCGCTCTAGCATCTCATTTAACGCTTCGTGCGAGTCTGCGTGTGTGCCATAAATAATTTCAGCACCTTGTTTGGCATCAAGAATATACCAACATTCCGTTTTGCCATATTCACCATTTTCATGTTCGTAGGCATACGTATCATCTGGATGCACTTGGACAGATAACTTTTCTGTCGCATCTAATATTTTTGTTAATAATGGAAATTTCTTTGTCGGAAATTCACCGAACAATTTCGGTTGATTTTCCCACACCTCATCTAATGTCTGTCCTTTAAAAGGGCCATTTAAAATGCGATTCGCACCATGTGGATGAGCTGAAATTCCCCATACTTCCCCGGTATGGTCACTCGGTAAATCATAACCAAATTGTGCGAGATTTGTTCCACCCCAAATTCTTTCTTGAAACACTGGTTCGAGTATTAATGGCATTGGGGATCACCTCTCATTCTTTCATAGTTTACTCATATTCATTATGTATGTTAGATATCATTTTTGGGCGTGACATAGAAATCTGATATACGTATAGATTTCATCGTGCCATCCCGACTTGGATAACTTAAATTGAAATCAGCTCAAATGTCAGCACGTTTTCAATTGAGCTATCACCGACTCCAGTAAAACATAAAAGGATTCTATTGCGCACCAGACAGTCAATGTCATGACGCAACAAAATAGCACATTAATCTATTGTCATTGTAACACATCTAAAATAAAAGCGCTTCAGATTTTAGAAAGTGTACAGTTTTCTAAAATCCAAAACACTTTACCGTTCATATCGGATATTTTATTTTCTATTATTTCGTTACGTTGATTTCATATCCACGCATCTTCATCTTTAATGCTCATTGACGATATAATTTTCCACGAGCGTTTGACGAATTTCAGCTAAGTGCGCCGTCATCAAGTTTGCAGATGCTTCACTGTCTTTATTTTTAATCGCTTCTAAAATGACACTATGCTCTTCCATTAATTTTTCCATCGTCTTTTGTCGACTATAAATATAAATGTGACGTGTCCCTTTCATCGTCTGTTGAATCAAGTCCGCGATATTATTCAACAACTCGTACAACAAATGATTATCCGATGCTTTCGCGATAGCTAGATGAAATTTCAAATCCGCTTCTTCTCCAGATTGATGGCGTTCAATAGCCTTGTTCATCTCATCTAAAGCTTCTTCCATCACTTGAATTTCTTCTTCTGTTCGTCTTGAAGCGGCCAATTTCGCCGTCGCAACTTCTACCACTTCACGCAATTCTAATATTTCACGCACCCTTTTTTGTGTAAGTGCTTGCGAGGTAAAATCAAACAGGAGTGGCTGTTTTTGCTTAACGAAAGTGCCATACCCATGTTTAATATCAATCAATCCGATGATACGCAATGCATTCAGTGCTTCACGTATCGACGCATTACTCACCCCATACTCTGCTGCCAACTTTTGAATTGAAGGTAAGCGGTCGCCCTCTTTTAACACGCCATCTTCAATTTGTTGGATCAAAATGTCTGCAATTTGCTCATATATTTTTTGATTTGAAATCTTCATTTACGCCTCCACAACCCTTCGATATTATTTTATCAAAAAAGTAGCGCTTTCACTTGAATATTGTGAGCATGCTTGACAATAATTTTACATTTTAAGCAAAAATTGAATCCATTTTTGCCCTTTTTTATTTTCAAACGATACCGATTTTTGATAATGTTGTGTATATGCGAAAGGAGTGCTCACAGTTGTTTACATTTACGAAACTATTTTGGCACAATACGCAAAATCAAAAACCTAAATTATTCGGAATTGCTTTGATTGGTTTTGCAATATTATTATTACTGACAATATTAGCCATGTCACCATACAATCTTTTATTACAAGTATGGCAAATGTCGATGTTGACAGGGCAACAAAATTTAACAACCTTGATTTTAATGATGGTTGGCGCAATACTTTTAACGATTTGTTTATTCGCAATGCTGATATTCCCATTTTTTGTCGGTGTCATTAGCGCCATTCATCACAGTATTTTAGATACGACAAAAGCACGCTGGAAAGATTTATTCCGTGCATTCAGAAGAGGCGTTTGGGGCAAAACCGTTATTCTTGGTATTTTAACATTGCTCTTTATCGTCGTTATGGCCATTATTTATGCTTTAGTGAATGCGGGGATGACATTTCTCATTCAACAGATTTTCAACTGGGTGAGTGGTACAGGACTCGGACAAGGCGTTTTACAATTCATCGTCAGCATCCTAATTGTACTGATTTCATTCGTATTAAGTATCGTCGTTTGGTTTGCAGGTCTTTTCATTACAAACATTGCAGTATCAGTGAATGAAGATGCCTCAAGAACGATCAAATCACACTTTAAAGAAGCGTGGTCTGGCTTTAAAAATGGTAATCGCACATTTTTCCGCTTCTTTATCAGTATTTTATTACTGAACTTAATCTTTATTATTTTAAATGAGCCGATTAATTTCTTAATTCAACAAAGTTTGGCACATATGTCGCAAAACTTGGCGTATTATTTAATGATGGTTTTAAACGTTGTCTTCTTATTGCTTCGTTATGTTGTTTATTTATTGATTATTGGTACGGCGGTTCAATATTTTGTGCGCCGCGGACGTAAAGAAGAACATGTTTAAAATTTAGCATATCATTGAAATATTAATAAAATTGCCCTCATTGATAACCATTTTGACTTTTATCATTGCTATCATAGGCTTGCTTTCCTAGGGGCTGGACCTATAACTAACCAACACTTTGATTTTAATGTTGCATTTGTTGAAGCGTTGGTGGATTTGCCGGTCCAGCTGATCCCTTAGGCGTCTCGCCTATTTTAGCAATGAGGTAACAAAGTCTGTAAATCAATGAGGGCATCCTTTTACAATAAAAAGTTGAAAGCATCAAAATTTTTGAATCTTGAACTTTTATATCATTACAAAAGTTTTGTCCTATGCATCACTGTGCTAAAACTTTTATGATGGATTCATTACACACAGTGAATTTTTGAAAGGGTCTGAGATGTTTTTGTATCTCGGGCTCTTTTTACGTAAAAAACCATCAAACGTTGTTGTGTTGTTGTCTGATGGTTTTTCATGTTTGGATTGTTTTTTGAGGTCATTATTTCAATAAATACTTTTTAAGAAATTGTGCTGCCCCGTCTGCATTGTTGTCGACATCTGTTTCATAATCTGTCATTGCTTTAATATGTGGTGCAGCGTTGGTCATCGCCACAGTTACAGCACCTTTTTCAAACATCGTCCGGTCGTTATCGCTATCTCCAATGACTAGCGTATCCGATATTGCGATATTGTAATGCGCGCACATTTCTTCAATACCTGTACCTTTATTGATGTGATATGCCATCGTTTCAACATTATTCGGTGTAGAATTCGACACTTCAATATGCCATGCTTCTGATTGTGCCATCATCTTTTCGCGAAATTGTTGAATATGTGCTAAATCAGGATGGAATAAATAAATTTTTGAATACCCTACCTCAGATGGCATATCAGCGCGCCACGTTAACTTGCCCTCAATCGCTTCATGTCGAGAAAGCCACTCACTTTGGTGCACAGCTTCTGGTTTGTCACCTTCAATCATTTTCAGCATCCACGCTTTGTCTTGTTCTAAAGCAAATCGCGGGTCACGAAATGGGAACACTTCATAATATATGCCGTCTTGTTGCGCAGCCGTGACAATGTTGTTCACCGCTTCAACACTTAAATCGTGTTCAAATAGCACCTCTTCCCCAATATGTCCTAACGTACCATTTGAGGAGATGATTCCATCAAAAGTCAAATTTTCAGGAATCAGCAAATGAATTTCTTCATACGCACGCCCTGTCGCCAAAAACACTTTATATCCTTGTTCACGCAATTGGTTCAAAATCTGTGCTGTTTCCTCAGAAGCTCTGTTGTTGCTACGGAGAATCGTGCCATCCATATCTAAAAAGATTGCCTTCACGTTTTGCATAGTTACTTTCCTTTCATTCATAAATTATATGTTCATTGTGTCACCAAAAAAGATATGACGCAACAATCAACTCACTAAACTTTCACAATTTGATATCGCCCATGATGTTGATACAATGCGACAGGCATATCAAAAAGTTGAGACAAGGCATGATGGGTTAAAACCGCTTCTATGCGCCCTTGATTCTGTATTGCTCCTTGCTTAAGTAAAAGTGCATGTGTAAAATCTTCGGTCACTTCTTCAATAAAGTGCGATACATAAATGACTGCCGTTTGTGGAAAATGTTGACGAATCTGTGATAACGTTGCCATCAACTGTTCTCGACCGACAAAATCTAAACCATTTGCTGGCTCATCTAAAATTAATAATGGCGGTTGGTTCATCAAAGCACGCGCTAATAACACACGTTGTTGCTCTCCTGTAGATAATAACCCGAAATATTGTGTTTCAAATGCCCGCATATTGAGTAATACCAACATCTCTCTCGCCAATACGACCTGTGCCTCAGTCGGTTGTTCATACAGTCCGATTGATTTGAAAATGCCACTTAACACAACATCTCGCACGATTTCACCTTCTGAAAAGCGATCTCTTAATGAACCTGACACATAACCGATATGTTCACGAACGTGGTGTGCCGAATAGCCGCGTTGACCCGGAACCATACCGAATAATTGAATCTCACCCGCTGTTAAAAAGTCATAAGCATTAATCACATTCAGTAAGGTCGTCTTACCCGCACCGTTTAAACCGTAAATTAACCAACATTCTCCCTCGTTCACTTGCCAATTAATGTCGGCTAATAGTGTTCGCCCACTTTTACGTTTCGCACCTTGTTGAATCGAAAATAACATGTGCCCACCCCCATATTGCATATTAGTTTTATCATAGCAAAGTTTGAGGATTGTACCAATAGTGTGGGGGAAAGTCGCTGAAAAAGGCCAGGAAACACTTCCCAGCCTTACTTAAAAAATAAAGAAGATAAATATTGAAAAAACAATCACGTTAAACGGCACCATTGTGAATAACATCTTTTTCGCTTTCCCTTTTAAAGCATGCGTTTTATTTAATGTCATTTCAACGACCACTGTGCTGAGCAAAATCACGAAAGTCATGAGTCCGTACAGCAACACATTTTGCGTATAAAAGTGAGTGAGCGGCAACGAAAAAAACACAAGCATCGTTGCGTAAACGAGTGAAAAATAATAGTTGTTAACGAATTGTGTCATCAAAAACACCTCTATCATTAGATTGATTCATGTTATCACTTATCATATACCCTCATATGTATCCATTAATTGAAGTTATTCAAATAATTAAATCTCTAAAAATATGATATTTTTCTCATATATCAAAAAAAGAGACCAGAAATTGAGTTTTCCTAGCCCCTTAAAAATCTATCAATACCGCTTACAAATTAATTGTACGCAACTCCTTATTCCACTGTTACTGACTTCGCCAAATTACGTGGTTTATCTACATCTAAGCCACGGTGTAATGCAGCATAGTATGAAATCAATTGTAATGTCACAACTGATACGAGTGGTGTTAATAACTCGTGAACGTGAGGAATGACATACGTGTCGCCTGATTTTTCAAGACCTTCCATTGCGATGATACATGGATGTGCACCACGCGCAACAACCTCTTTCACGTTACCACGAATTGACAGGTTCACGCCTTCTTGTGTTGCTAATGCTACGATTGGTGTGCCTTCTTCAATTAAAGCAATCGTACCGTGTTTTAATTCTCCGCCTGCGAAACCTTCAGCTTGGATGTATGAAATCTCTTTCAATTTCAACGCGCCTTCTAAGCTGACGTTGTAGTCGATCGTACGTCCGATAAAGAATGCGTTGCGTGTTGTTTCTAAAAAGTCTGTCGCAATTTGTTCCATTTTCGGTGCATCATCTACAATTGTTTCGATTGCAGCAGTGACTTTAGCTAATTCACGTAATAAGTCGATGTCTGCTTTACGACCACGTTCTGTTGCTACGACTTGAGAAAGGATAGATAATACCGCGATTTGTGCTGTATAAGCTTTAGTTGACGCTACCGCAATCTCAGGACCTGCATGTAACAATAATGTGTGATCCGCTTCACGTGATAATGTTGAACCTGCAACGTTTGTAATTGTAAGTGATTTGTGACCGAGTTTTGTTGTTTCTACTAATACGGCACGGCTGTCCGCAGTTTCCCCTGATTGAGAAATGTAGATGAACAATGGGTTTTCAGATAATAATGGCATATTGTAAACGAATTCTGATGCCACATGAACTTCTGTCGGAATACCTGCCCATTTTTCAATGTATTCTTTACCGACTAAACCTGCGTGATAACTTGTACCCGCTGCAATGATGTAAATGCGGTCAGCTTCTTTTACATCTTTCACGATTTCCGGGTCGATTTTTAACTCACCTTGGTCGTCTTGATATTCTTGAATAATACGACGCATGACGGCAGGTTGCTCATGAATTTCTTTTAACATATAGTGTTCGTAAATACCTTTTTCAGCATCTGAAGCGTCGATTTCAGCAATGTAGCTTTCACGTTCAACGACTTCACCATCTAAGTTTTTAATCACGACATCATCGCGCTTAACAAGTACGATTTCTTGGTCTTTTAATTCTTTATACTCGCTTGTCACTTGAATCATCGCTAATGCATCTGATGCGATAACGTTGAATTTTTCACCGATACCGACTAATAAAGGAGATTTGTTTTTAGCAACATAGATTGTTTCGCTGTCATCACGGTCTAATAAACCTAACGCATAAGAACCGTGTAATAAACTTACCACTTTTGTGAATGCTTCTTCAGTTGATAATCCTGTTTCTGAAAAATGCTCAACTAATTGAACGATAACTTCAGTATCTGTATCTGAAACAAGTGTCACATTTGGGATATATTGTTCTTTTAATTCTTCATAGTTTTCAATCACACCGTTGTGTACCAATGTAAAACGTTCGCTTGTTGACTGATGTGGGTGTGAATTTTCGTAGTTAGGAATACCGTGTGTCGCCCAACGTGTGTGACCGATACCCGTTTGACCGTCAATCTCGTTGTCTGCTTCACGGCGTAATTCAGCGATACGTCCTTTCGCTTTTGTAACAGTCACTTCATTGTCATTGCGTGTGGCAATCCCTGCTGAGTCATAGCCACGGTACTCTAACTTTTCTAAACCTTTTAATAAAATCTCTTTTGAATTTTGATATCCAATATAACCAACAATTCCGCACATAATAAATTCCTCCACATTGAAATAACGGTGCCATTGTACATTTTTTCACATATTGGTACATACTGTTTTCATGTCTCAATAATGAAAATTGCATTAGCATCGTTCTCTAATTATTATTTTGCTATTGGCGATCTTACTAACTTTGTCCAACAAGTTACCCTGTTGATTTGATTAATAAGCTAACGAATGAGCCACATCCGGGATAGCATCCGCCGATCATATTCGATCACTATCCTCCTCGTCCACAACTACATTCTATACATCTGTTACACACTCTGCTTTAGTATGTAAGTCATCAATCTATAGCGTGTACTTGCGCTGGCGCTTTGTAATGCCGACTACCTCTACCCTCCTTCATCAGAATATAACCTATTGTACAATGAGTGAAACTTTCTTTGCAAATAAAAGTACAATATTTCCGAAAATTATTGTTGCGTGTTGGAGCCTCATATCCTGTACTTTTTAGTTAATTATATATTTTTGATATTCAATGCTGTTCAATTATAATCTTTAATCATTATTTGCGCACAATGGTCAATGCAATTTCCTCATCTATCCTTTAAAATCGCTTTCATTTTAAGTTAAACATCAGTTTGTCCTCATCAAAGCCTTTTGTCATTTTTTTATCTCAAAAGCCTCTTCCAAAAAGATGCCTTGAGACATTATTTGTCATTTTACACTTAACTACATGTCGTATCTTGAATACACCACGAAACCGCCTCATTTCTTTTTACTATTGTCGCATAATTTTTCAGCTGTTATTTTCTAAAGCGTTTCTTCATCATGAGCCTGTTTCTTCTATAGTTATATCACTAAATGTATTTTGTCATTTTCAACGTGACAAGTTGGTATTTTCTATTTATTGTAAACGACTAAATAACGCTTTAAGATGTACACACAAATCAATTTTTTATTAAGGGGTGTCAAATAGATGGCAAATCAAGAAAAAACAGAACAAAAGCCGATGAAAGAACAGATTCAACGTCGTGTTCAAGCATTCGGTTCATTTTTAAGTAGTATGATCATGCCGAATATCGGTGCGTTCATTGCTTGGGGTTTGATTACTGCATTATTCATTCCTGATGGCTGGCTTCCAAATGAGGAACTTGCCAAAATGGTCGACCCGATGATCAAGTTTTTAATTCCACTACTCATCGCCTTTAGCGGGGGGCGTCTTGTCCATGATTTACGTGGTGGGATTGTCGGTGCGACTGCAACAATGGGTATCATCGCCGCATTCCCAGATACACCTATGTTAATCGGTGCGATGATTATGGGTCCATTAGTCGGTTGGCTGATGAAAAAAGTAGATCAGTTTTTACAACCACGTACACCAAACGGCTTAGAAATGCTATTCAATAACTTCTCAGCAGGTTTCCTTGCATTCTTCATGACTATTTTCGGTTTTAAAATTTTAGGCCCTATTGTTGAAGGTTTAATGAAAATTCTCGGTGCAGGTGTGGATTTCCTAGTTTCACATCACTTGCTTCCACTTGTAAGTATCATTATTGAACCTGCAAAAGTTGTCTTTTTAAACAATGCGATTAACCATGGTGTCCTTACACCGCTCGCATCAGAACAAGTGAGCCAAGCAGGTCGTTCGATTCTTTACACATTAGAGTCTAACCCTGGTCCTGGTTTAGGTATTTTACTTGCTTATATGGTCTTTGGTAAAGGGACTGAAAAAGCAACATCGTACGGGGCTGCATTCATCCACTTTATCGGTGGTATTCATGAAATTTACTTCCCTTACGTTCTTGCACGTCCATTGTTAATCTTTGCAGCAATGGCGGGTGGTATGACAGGTGTTGCAACATTTAGTTTATTCAACTTTGGTTTAACAGGCCCAGCGTCTCCAGGTTCAATCCTTGCATACTTTGCAGTCACACCTAAAGGCAGTTATCTCGTGATGATTTTAAGCATTTTCTTATCAACGTTAGTGACATTCATCGTCGCATCTGCCATTTTGAAATTTTCTAGAGGTTCTAAAACGAGTCTTGCGGATGCAACAGCCAAAATGGAAGCGACAAAAGGTAAAAAATCTCGTGTTCGCGACACATTCATTCAAGAAGATGAAGCAACAACAACTGAGCATACAACGGCAACTACTGATAACACAACACTTGCAGAAGAAGATCCAGAAGCATTGTTAGACAAATATGACACTGAAAATGTTGAAGCACATGACTATAGCCATATCGACCACATTATTTTCGCTTGTGACGCAGGTATGGGTTCAAGTGCGATGGGTGCAAGTCTGTTGCGTAAAAAATTCCAAAAAGCTGGTATCGACAATGTAGAAGTGACCAATACAGCAATCAACCAACTTCCAGGTGAGTCACAACTTGTCATTACTCAAAAAACATTGACAGACCGTGCGATTAAACAAGTACCTAACGCGATTCATCTTTCTGTAGATAATTTCTTAAACTCACCACGCTATGAAGAGTTAATTCAAAACATTAAAGAAAAAGAGAATCAAGAATAAGAAATCACGTAATGGGGATGTGAGCTGCTTCATGTATATCAGACGTCGGGAGCGTGACATTTTAGAAATACTGCTAAAAAATCAAGGATTACCTATTTCTAGATATGATATCGCTCAACAATTAGGGGTATCTTCGCGAACGGTGCATCGAGAACTGAACAATCTCGATGCGACCCTCGCACCTTTTGAAATCACCATTCAACGTCCTAAAAATCAAGGACTCCTCTTGGTCGGTGCACATGATGATATTGCCCGATTACAACAAGAACTCGGTCAAGACACTGTCATTGATTTAAGTACAGAAGAACAAAAAGTTATTATTTTATATGCTTTAATTCAGTCTAATGAACCCGTAAAACAAGTCGGACTCGCTTCGGAAATTGGCGCATCACTGCAACAACTGAGCAAAGTGTTGGATGAGCTCGAACAAGATTTAAATCAGTTTAAAATTGAGCTCATTCGAAAACGCGGTGTCGGCATTTCAATTCTCGGAAGCGAAATGCATAAACGTGAACTGTTAAGCCAATTGATGATGGAACGTTTAGATAGTACGAGTGTGTATTCCGTCATTGAAAACCATTTTGTCTTTCAATCGTTAAATCATAACCGTCTGCCTATGGTCGATATGAAAGAAATTTTCCAAGTTGAACGATTGCTGATGGATGATTTGAACCATTTGCCGTATGCATTGACAGAATCGAGTTATTTGGCACTCATCGTTCACATTGTCTTAAGTATTGAGCGTATGCGTCATGAACAATACGTCTCTATTAACGCGGACACTATGACAGAAGTTCAAGCGACTGATGAATATCACATTGCTTGTAAAATTTCAGATCGTCTCGGACAGCATTACGGCATTACGTTCAATCCGGCAGAAGTTGCCTTTATTACGATTCATTTACGTGGCTCAAAGCGAAAAAATGATAAAGAGGATCAACAATTGTCGCAAAATGTACCACAAGTTGCTGCGTTAATTGACATGGTCGCAACGGAAACTGGACTGAAGTTTAACAATATCCATGAACTGAAAGAAGGCTTGTTGTTACATCTTACGCCTGCTTTAAATCGGATACACGCTAAAATCGAAACTTACAATCCGATGACGACACGCATTCAAAGTGCTTATCCGCTATTATTTCAAGCCGTACGACATGCGGTCACTGATTTATGGCCACACCTTCATTTTCCAGACCATGAAATTGCCTTTTTAGTCTTACATTTTGGTGGCGCTGTACAAAAACGTCAACACGCATCCTCTGTGCTTGTCGTATGTAGTAGCGGTGTCGGGACAAGTCGTATTTTGGCCAATCGCTTAAAAGAAACGTTTCCTATGATTGACCATACGACGCAAATGTCTGTAAGTGATTTAAAATCGCATGACCTCACACAGTATGACGCGATTATTTCTACCGTAGAGTTGGATTTAGAACACCCGTATTTAACGGTGAATCCCCTACTTCCTGAACATGAAATTGCAAAAACTTCTGCATTTTTGCATCAACAACTGCCGCAAATGTCAGAAGTACATCCGCGTGTAAACGATATGGACACGTCGCCTACTGTAACAGGTACGACTGATGCGACAAAAGTGAACCAAAAAATTGATGCGATGCGCGAAAGTTTACAACTGTTAGATGCATTTGAAGTATTCCAAACGGATCTGACGGAGTGGTCGTATGATATCGCGCAACATCTTTATCACAAAAAGATTACGCATGATTTAACTGTTGTACAACAACTTTTGAAAGAACGTCACGATAAGCAATCTTTTGTATTATCACCATTTCGAGTCGCGATTCCACATTTTATCAGTACACACGTCGAAACACCTTACATCGGCGTATGGCACTTAGCGACACCTTACGACTTTGGTGAAGGACTCACCGTCGACACGTTATTCTGTGTCTTTTTACCGGAAGATACACAACTTCAACGTCTCGTCAGTGAAATCTATGGTCAGTTGTCACTTGCTTTAGACGAACATGAGGACGCACTGACCGACGCAACGCACATTGAACAATGGATTAAGCAAAGTATTATCACATTGAATTAACTATAACTAGGAGCGATTGATTATGGAAAACTTATTAAGAGACGAAAATATTTTATTAAAGCAATCTATTTCTACACAAGAAGAAGCGATTGAAAAAGTAGGACAACTACTTGTAGACAGTGGTGTCGTTAAAGCGGGCTACGTACAAGCGATGAAAGACCGCGAACAAATTGTATCCACATTTATGGGTAACGCTTTAGCCATTCCACACGGCACAGATGAAGCAAAAAATGAAGTCATCGCATCAGGTTTATCATTATTACAAATTCCTGAAGGCTTAGACTGGAACGGTGAAGAAGTGAAAGTGGTCATTGGTATTGCTGGTAAAGATGGTGAACATTTAGACTTGTTATCACAAATTGCGATTACATTCAGTGAAGAAGAAAATGTAGACAAAATCGTCAATGCGGCATCTCCACAAGCAATTCGTCAAGTGTTCGAGGAGGCGGATGCATAATGAAAGCACTTCATTTTGGAGCAGGTAATATCGGTCGTGGTTTTATCGGCTTTATCCTCGCAGACAACCAGTTTGACGTGACATTTGCAGATGTTAATACAGATATTGTCAATGCCCTTAAAGCAGAACAAGCTTATGAAGTGACACTCGCTGATGAGGCACAAACGAAGACGACCATTCAAAACGTCAATGCCATTCATTCTGCTGAAGAAACAGAAGCACTTAAAAACGCTATTTTAGAAGCAGATTTGATTACAACTGCAGTCGGTGTCAACATTTTACCAATCATCGCTCAATCATTAGCACCGATTTTAAAAACGCGTACAACACCTGTGAACATCGTCGCTTGTGAAAATGCGATTAATGCAACAGATGCATTAAAAGCTGCTATTTTAGAGGAAGTGGATACATTAGATGACAACATTCATTTCTCTAACGCTGCCGTAGACCGTATCGTCCCTATCCAACACAATGCCAATATTTTAGATGTCACAGTAGAACCATTTTACGAGTGGGTGATCGAACAAACGACTTGGCACGGTCAACAATTGGACGGTGTGAAATATGTAGATGCGCTCACACCTTATATCGAACGCAAATTGCTGACAGTGAATACAGGTCATGCTTATCTTGCTTATGCAGGTCATTATTTCGGTCATCAAACGATTTTAGAAGCGGTTCATGATGACAAGATTGCGAAAGAATTAGAACGTACATTAACGGAAACAAGTCAATATATTACTAACACATTTGACTTTTCTGCAAAAGAACAAGCCGTATATCGTGAAAAAATTATCGGCAGATACCACAATCAATATTTGTCAGATGACATTCAACGTGTCGGACGCGGTGTCTTAAGAAAATTAGGACCACAAGACCGTATTATGAAGCCATTGAAAGCATTATATGAAGCCAACGAACCGCATGATGCGTTAACACAACTGGCCGCATATGCACTTGTGTACAAAGATGCACAAGATCCAGAAGCTGTTCAAAAAGAAGAACGTATTCAAGCAGTCGGGGTTGAAACGTTTTTACAAGAACATGCTGAACTAGATGACAAATTAGCACATGCCATTGCGAACAAATATCAACAATTATCATAGCATTTAAAAAAGCTGGGAATTGTACATCCCAGCTTTTTATCACTTGTTTGGTTTCCATTTCTTAAACAGAAAGACCCCCTCTCAACAAGGTATACACGATACTTGTTAGAGGGGGGCATGATTTTTAAGCGTCTAAGCCCATTTTTTCTTCTACTACTTTTGCAATACGTTCCGCGAAGTTATGCGCATCTTCGTCTGTTTTAGCTTCAACCATGACACGTACGAGTGGTTCTGTACCTGATGGACGCACTAAAATACGACCTTCGCCATTCATTTCCGCTTCAACTTCATCCATCACGGCTTTGACGTCTTGATTGTCTTCTACGCCATATTTATCCGTTACACGAACGTTCACAAGTGATTGCGGATATTTCTTCATTTGACCCGCAAGTTCACTTAACTTTTTACCTGAACGTTTCACAACTGCTGCCAAATGTACACCTGTTAATAAACCGTCACCAGTTGTATTGTAATCCATCATAACGATATGACCTGATTGCTCGCCGCCTAAATTGTAGTTACCACGACGCATTTCTTCCACAACGTAGCGGTCACCCACTTTCGTTTTATCAGATTGAATCCCTTCCGCTTCTAATGCTTTGTAGAAACCTAAGTTACTCATCACCGTTGACACAATCATATTATCGTTCAATTCTTGATTTTTCGCCATCTCTTGGCCGATAACAAACATAATTTGGTCACCATCGACAATTTGACCTTTTTCATCGACTGCGATTAATCGGTCACCATCACCATCAAATGCTAAGCCAAAGTCACATTCATGATCGACAACTTTTTGAGCTAGCGCTTGTGGGTGTGTAGAACCAGTTTCATCATTAATATTGTAACCATCTGGATTACAGCCAATTGTCACTGTATCTGCTTCAAGGTCACCGAATAAAAATGGTGCTAACGCTGCAGTTGAACCGTGTGCACCGTCCAGCGCAATTTTTAACCCTTCTAAATTCACTTCGATAGTTGATTTTAAATAGCTTAAATATTTTTGCGCCCCTTCGAAATAATCCGATGTGTGCACAATATCTTTACCTGTTGGACGTGGTAAATCAGGATTTTCTTGATCCAATAATGCCTCGATTTCATTCTCTTGCGCATCTGACAATTTGAAGCCATCTGAACCAAAGAACTTAATACCATTATCCGCAACAGGGTTATGTGAAGCTGAAATCATCACACCTAACTCTGCACCCATTTCTCTTGTTAAATAAGCCACTCCTGGTGTAGAAATGACACCTAAACGCATGACTTCAGCGCCAATAGAAACTAAACCTGCAATTAATGCATGTTCTAACATTTCACCTGACACACGTGTATCTTTACCTACAAGGACACGTGGATGCTTTTTATCTTCGTTATGTGCTAAAACGTATCCCCCATAACGACCTAACTTGAATGCGAGCTCAGGTGTGAGTTCTTGGTTTGCAACGCCTCTTACACCATCTGTCCCAAAATATTTACCCATAAATCATATCTCCTTTTATTTCATTCATCATTCTACATTTATTTTTGCTTTTAATTTTTCTGGTGATGTTTTCGTCACATTTTTCGGTAAGTCTAATTTTACTTCCCGTTCCGTATTAGATGAAACACCTTTCACATCAATTTCACCACTAATTTCATTGATCTTCTCTAAATCATGACGGTTCCCAAATATTTCTATCGTATCTGACTCCAGATCAATACTTGAAATGTTGATACCATCTGAAGGCGTGCCTTTTGTCGATACGTCTAATTTAACTTTTTTGGAATAAGGTTCTACTTCTGCAGTTAAATCTACGGTCGGATGATCGACTTGCACATCCAGTTTATTCATATTCTTATCAAAAACTGAAATATTCGCTTCTCCCGTGGTCTTTTCTGAAATATTGTTCTCATTACGGAAACTTGCCTTTACAAATGCAATGCGGTCTAATTGCGCCTTGCCTCCTGTGATTTTTACCGTATCTGGTGACACCGATGTATCTGTAATCTTGAAATTCGGATCAATCACATATGGACTCACATTTGGCTCAATATGATACGTTCTCGTTTCCTTTTTCTCAACTGAGACGGTCACTTCTTTCGGATAAACACGGTAGTTAATATCTTTATCTAGACCACGCACTTGAAAGTCTAATGAATACTCACCTGGCTGAATGTTTGTCGCGTCTAACACAACTTTAAAATCTTCTGTTTTTTGTGCGCGTAACACTTTAGATTGCGGTCCATTCAACTCGACATCAACCGTATCAGGCGCACCAGAGATATACAGACTTTTATCGTTGTTAATCACTTCAACCGGTGCATTTTTGATTGTTTTATTCCCGTCTTTGGAAACACTGTCAGTATTGAACGAATCACCGAGTACATGATTGACTGATAAAAATAAGAGCAATGCTAAAATAAAAGCAGTAAAACGTAAGCCCCATTTCGATTCTAACATCTAATTCACACCTTTCTTTCCAAAGTGTGAGCCAAACCAATGCTCTGTTAACAGTTCTTCAAACACTTCAGGTGATATATCTTTTCTCAACTTCCCATCAAATGTAACGGAAACGGATCCTGTCTCCTCAGACACAACGACGGTAAAGGCATCAGAAACTTCTGAAATTCCAACTGCTGCACGATGACGCGTTCCGAGGCTTTTCGCGATTTTCGGACTATCTGACAACGGTAAATAACTGGCCGCTGTTGCAATCTTGTCACCTTGAATAATCATCGCGCCATCATGTAATGGCGTATTCGGAATAAAGACGTTTGTCAATAATTCTTGAGAAATGTCTGAATGCATCGGTATACCCGTTTCAATGTAGTCCTGTAAACCGGTTTCTTTTTCAAACACAATTAACGCACCTATCCGTCGCTTTGCCATATACTGCACGGCTTTAGAGACTGAATCCACTAATTTTGGCACTTCTACTGTAGACGTCGTGGCATAGCGTTTGAACAAACTCCCTCTCCCAAGTTGTTCTAACGCACGTCTAATCTCAGGTTGGAATATTACAATTATGGCTAAGAACCCCCACTGTAATACCAAATCAAAAAGTCTCGAAGTCGTTGTCAGTTGTAAGTATTCACTGATTGCTTTCCCTACAAGTATAAATAATATCCCTTTTAATAATTGAATTGCTTTCGTCCCTTTAAAGACTGTAATCAGTAAATAAATGACATACCATACAATTAATAAATCTAGAATACCTGTGATGACCTCAAGCGTACTTAAATTTTCAAAGAGGTGTGAAATTTGCATAGTATCTCCTCCGGTAATCTATTCCCATGTCCCTTATTATACCAATGTTCATAAGCGTTTGTCATATCAGAGTAAAAAGAAATCACATTTAAATATTTGATTCGATGTATTCAATCGTTTCATGTAAAATGGGAGGAATTCCACTAAACAACAAATCGAAAACGAGGTAAAGATGACTTATTTGATCCTTACCTCGTTTCAATACTTGACACTTATATTTTAAATGATAGTTTATAACAATGTTTCGCCAAAGAACGAACCTAACAGTGCGACGGCTTGTTGAGCAGTGCGATTTTCGACATCTAAGAGTGGATTCACTTCAACAATATCCATTGACGTAATCATATCGGATTGGTTGAGTAATTCTAATGCATAATGACTTTCACGATACGTTAAGCCACCTAAAACTTTCGTTCCTGTCCCCGGCGTTTCATTAGGATCTAACGCATCGACATCTAATGATAAATGCACACCATCAGTCTTATCCTTTAAATATGCGATACTTTCTTCAATGACTGAACGAATGCCCCGCTCATCAATATCAGCCATCGTATATGTACGAATTTGATGCTTCTTAATATATTCACGTTCACCAAAATCTAAATCACGCATACCGATAAGCACAATATTTTCCGGCTTCACTTTAGGTGCAAAGCCGCCAAGTTGAACGAGCTTTTCATCCCCTTCACCCGCCAATATACGTAATGGCATCCCGTGCATATTACCAGATGGCGATTCTTCTGGTACATTCAAATCACCATGTGCGTCATACCAAATGATGCCCAGGTCGTCGTAATGCTCTGCAACACCTGAAATCGAACCAATAGCCAATGAATGATCCCCACCTAAAATCACTGGAAAATGGTCTTGTCGAATACTCTCTGACACTTTATCTTTTAATGATTTTGAGAAAGTGAGAATTTCCTCATAATTTTGTAAGCCCTCTTGTTGAGACATAAACTTCTCAATATCGACAGGTGGCGATTCAACGTTCCCTGCATCAATGACCTCATGACCAATACGTTTTAAACGAGGTAACACACCTGCATATCGAATCGCATCTGGACCCAAATCAACACCTAGTTTCTTCTGCCCAAATGTAGTGGGTGCACCGATGAGTTCTATAATTTTATTCATTTGTTATCTCCCCTTTTTTTAATGATTCATTTAACAATGTTTGCAGCTCAATTGCCCCTTTAAATCAATTGAATATGCATACAATTTCAGAATAGTTGTTTAGGCCATTGAATTCAAGCATTGTAAAAACGCAAAAGTCGTATGAGATTTAACTATATGTGCTTTAATGAATTTTTATAACTACGAACTGTGTTTTGGAGGATGGAGCATGAATGAAACAGTAGATTTTATTCATTTTAAATTTTGCTAGAAAAAGTGTGCGGAGGCGAGCGATGTTTGAGATGCGCGTGTTGGATACGGTGCTGCTAATGGTAAGATAGCAAAAGCGACAGAAGACAAAAATAAAAACCCTATCCCATTTGGAATAAGGTTTGAAAGTGAGCCATAGAGGATTCGAACCTCTGACCCTCTGATTAAAAGTCAGATGCTCTACCAACTGAGCTAATGGCTCTTATGGCTGGGCTAGCTGGATTCGAACCAGCGAGTGACGGAGTCAAAGTCCGTTGCCTTACCGCTTGGCTATAGCCCATCGATGGTGGAGGGGGGCAGATTCGAACTGCCGAACCCGAAGGAGCGGATTTACAGTCCGCCGCGTTTAGCCACTTCGCTACCCCTCCGCTATGTATGCAATTAAAAATGGTGGAGAATGACGGGATCGAACCGCCGACCCTCTGCTTGTAAGGCAGATGCTCTCCCAGCTGAGCTAATTCTCCATATATAAATGACCCCTACGGGACTCGAACCCGTGTTACCGCCGTGAAAGGGCGGTGTCTTAACCGCTTGACCAAGGGGCCATGGCTCCACAGGTAGGACTCGAACCTACGACCGATCGGTTAACAGCCGATAGCTCTACCACTGAGCTACTGTGGATCAATCTTAACCTGGCACCGTCCTACTCTCGCGGAACGTAAGTCCGACTACCATCGGCGCTAAAGAGCTTAACTTCTGTGTTCGGCATGGGAACAGGTGTGACCTCTTTGCCATTGGCACCAGATTAAGTTGTAGAATGTTATACATTCAAAACTAGATAGTAAGTATATTTATCACAAGCATTACCTTATGAACAATTATTTTGATTAAGTCTTCGATCGATTAGTATTCGTCAGCTCCACGTATCGCTACGCTTCCACCTCGAACCTATTCACCTCATCATCTTTGAGGGATCTTATAACCGAAGTTGGGAAATCTCATCTCGAGGGGGGCTTCATGCTTAGATGCTTTCAGCACTTATCCCGTCCATACATAGCTACCCAGCTATGCCGTTGGCACGACAACTGGTACACCAGAGGTATGTCCATCCCGGTCCTCTCGTACTAAGGACAGCTCCTCTCAAATTTCCTACGCCCACGACGGATAGGGACCGAACTGTCTCACGACGTTCTGAACCCAGCTCGCGTACCGCTTTAATGGGCGAACAGCCCAACCCTTGGGACCGACTACAGCCCCAGGATGCGATGAGCCGACATCGAGGTGCCAAACCTCCCCGTCGATGTGAACTCTTGGGGGAGATAAGCCTGTTATCCCCGGGGTAGCTTTTATCCGTTGAGCGATGGCCCTTCCATGCGGAACCACCGGATCACTAAGTCCGTCTTTCGACCCTGCTCGACTTGTAGGTCTCGCAGTCAAGCTCCCTTATGCCTTTACACTCTATGAATGATTTCCAACCATTCTGAGGGAACCTTTGAGCGCCTCCGTTACTCTTTAGGAGGCGACCGCCCCAGTCAAACTGCCCGCCTGACACTGTCTCCCAGCACGATAAGTGCTGTGGGTTAGAAATCCAATACAATTAGGGTAGTATCCCACCAATGCCTCCACGTAAGCTAGCGCTCACGCTTCTAAGGCTCCTACCTATCCTGTACAAACTGTACCGAATTTCAATATCAGGCTACAGTAAAGCTCCACGGGGTCTTTCCGTCCTGTCGCGGGTAACCGGCATCTTCACCGGTACTATGATTTCACCGAGTCTCTCGTTGAGACAGTGCCCAAATCGTTACGCCTTTCGTGCGGGTCGGAACTTACCCGACAAGGAATTTCGCTACCTTAGGACCGTTATAGTTACGGCCGCCGTTTACTGGGGCTTCGATTCGTAGCTTCGCTTGCGCTAACCACTCCTCTTAACCTTCCAGCACCGGGCAGGCGTCAGCCCCTATACGTCACCTTACGGTTTAGCAGAGACCTGTGTTTTTGATAAACAGTCGCTTGGGCCTATTCACTGCGGCTCTTCAGAGCGTGAACCCCAAAGAGCACCCCTTCTCCCGAAGTTACGGGGTCATTTTGCCGAGTTCCTTAACGAGAGTTCGCTCGCTCACCTTAGAATTCTCATCTTGACTACCTGTGTCGGTTTGCGGTACGGGCACCGTTATTCTAGCTAGAGGCTTTTCTCGGCAGTGTGAAATCAACGACTCGAGGAACAAGTTCCTCTCCCCATCACAGCTCAATCTTAAGAGTGCCGGATTTGCCTAACACTCAATCTCACTGCTTGGACGTGCACTCCAACAGCACGCTTCGCCTATCCTACTGCGTCCCCCCATCGCTTAAAACGAATAATGGTGGTACAGGAATATCAACCTGTTATCCATCGCCTACGCCTGTCGGCCTCAGCTTAGGACCCGACTAACCCAGAGCGGACGAGCCTTCCTCTGGAAACCTTAGTCAATCGGTGGACGGGATTCTCACCCGTCTTTCGCTACTCACACCGGCATTCTCACTTCTAAGCGCTCCACATGTCCTTGCGATCATGCTTCAACGCCCTTAGAACGCTCTCCTACCATTGTCCAAAGGACAATCCACAGCTTCGGTAATATGTTTAGCCCCGGTACATTTTCGGCGCAGTGTCACTCGACTAGTGAGCTATTACGCACTCTTTAAATGATGGCTGCTTCTAAGCCAACATCCTAGTTGTCTGGGCAACGCCACATCCTTTTCCACTTAACATATATTTTGGGACCTTAGCTGGTGGTCTGGGCTGTTTCCCTTTCGAATATGGACCTTATCACCCACATTCTGACTCCCAAGTTAAATTATTTGGCATTCGGAGTTTGTCTGAATTCGGTAACCCGAGAGGGGCCCCTCGTCCAAACAGTGCTCTACCTCCAATAATCATCACTTGAGGCTAGCCCTAAAGCTATTTCGGAGAGAACCAGCTATCTCCAAGTTCGATTGGAATTTCTCCGCTACCCTCAGTTCATCCGCTCACTTTTCAACGTAAGTCGGTTCGGTCCTCCATTCAGTGTTACCTGAACTTCAACCTGACCAAGGGTAGATCACCTGGTTTCGGGTCTACGACCAAATACTCATTCGCCCTATTCAGACTCGCTTTCGCTACGGCTCCACATTTTCTGCTTAACCTTGCATCAGATCGTAACTCGCCGGTTCATTCTACAAAAGGCACGCCATCACCCATTAACGGGCTCTGACTACTTGTAAGCACACGGTTTCAAGTTCTCTTTCACTCCCCTTCCGGGGTACTTTTCACCTTTCCCTCACGGTACTGGTTCACTATCGGTCACTAGAGAGTATTTAGCCTTAGGAGATGGTCCTCCCAGATTCCGACGGAATTTCACGTGCTCCGTCGTACTCAGGATCCACTCAAGAGAGAATTTGTTTTCGACTACAGGATTATTACCTTCTATGATTAACCTTTCCAAGTTATTCGTCTAACAAATTCTTTTGTAACTCCGTACAGAGTGTCCTACAACCCCAATAAGCAAGCTTATTGGTTTGGGCTCTTCCCGTTTCGCTCGCCGCTACTCAGGGAATCGATTTTTCTTTCTCTTCCTCCGGGTACTAAGATGTTTCAGTTCTCCGGGTCTGCCTTCTTGCATGCTATGTATTCACATGCAGATAACACGACATAACTCGTGCTGGGTTTCCCCATTCGGAAATCTCTGGATCAAAGCTTACTTACAGCTCCCCAAAGCATATCGTCGTTAGTAACGTCCTTCATCGGCTTCTAGTGCCAAGGCATCCACCGTGCGCCCTTAATAACTTAATCTTAACGTTATGATAAGCGTTCGCATTCTGCCTTATTTCTTTCTTCGCTTGTTCATTTACAGAAAGTAAACTTCACTGCGCGCATCAAGAAATGCGTTGACTGACAAACGCTTTCATTAACGTTTGGTCAATCCATAAATACGTCACCTATCACAATAATATTTTGGCAAACGTTCGCATTCGGCTTCATCACTTCACATTCACTCAGTTACTTACGCGTAGTAAGCACCTTCGCTCATGCTTGCGATTCATAGACTGACAAACGTTTTCAAAACATCATGTCTGTCTACCGAAATACAATCTTGTCCAAAATCACCAGTTATTAATTATGTGAGTCGTCATTTGACGACTAGCGATAATTTTTTGTTTCAAGCTTTTAAACGCTTGTCACTCGGTTTTGCTTGGTAAAATCTATACTTACTTATCTAGTTTTCAATGTACAAATCATTCTGAATCCTCAAATGAATGAGCATTCAAAACTGAATACAATATGTCACGTTAATCCGCTTATCACCTGATGGTGATATTCCGTATATTATCCTTAGAAAGGAGGTGATCCAGCCGCACCTTCCGATACGGCTACCTTGTTACGACTTCACCCCAATCATTTGTCCCACCTTCGACGGCTAGCTCCAAAATGGTTACTCCACCGGCTTCGGGTGTTACAAACTCTCGTGGTGTGACGGGCGGTGTGTACAAGACCCGGGAACGTATTCACCGTAGCATGCTGATCTACGATTACTAGCGATTCCAGCTTCATGTAGTCGAGTTGCAGACTACAATCCGAACTGAGAACAACTTTATGGGATTTGCTTGACCTCGCGGTTTTGCTGCCCTTTGTATTGTCCATTGTAGCACGTGTGTAGCCCAAATCATAAGGGGCATGATGATTTGACGTCATCCCCACCTTCCTCCGGTTTGTCACCGGCAGTCAACTTAGAGTGCCCAACTTAATGATGGCAACTAAGTTCAAGGGTTGCGCTCGTTGCGGGACTTAACCCAACATCTCACGACACGAGCTGACGACAACCATGCACCACCTGTCACTTTGTCCTCCGAAGAGGAAAGCTCTATCTCTAGAGTTGTCAAAGGATGTCAAGATTTGGTAAGGTTCTTCGCGTTGCTTCGAATTAAACCACATGCTCCACCGCTTGTGCGGGTCCCCGTCAATTCCTTTGAGTTTCAGTCTTGCGACCGTACTCCCCAGGCGGAGTGCTTAATGCGTTAGCTGCAGCACTAAGGGGCGGAAACCCCCTAACACTTAGCACTCATCGTTTACGGCGTGGACTACCAGGGTATCTAATCCTGTTTGATCCCCACGCTTTCGCACATCAGCGTCAGTTGCAGACCAGAAAGCCGCCTTCGCCACTGGTGTTCCTCCATATCTCTGCGCATTTCACCGCTACACATGGAATTCCACTTTCCTCTTCTGCACTCAAGTTTTCCAGTTTCCAATGACCCTCCACGGTTGAGCCGTGGGCTTTCACATCAGACTTAAAAAACCGCCTACGCGCGCTTTACGCCCAATAATTCCGGATAACGCTTGCCACCTACGTATTACCGCGGCTGCTGGCACGTAGTTAGCCGTGGCTTTCTGGTTAGGTACCGTCAAGATGTGCGCAGTTACTTACACATTTGTTCTTCCCTAACAACAGAGCTTTACGATCCGAAGACCTTCATCACTCACGCGGCGTTGCTCCGTCAGGCTTTCGCCCATTGCGGAAGATTCCCTACTGCTGCCTCCCGTAGGAGTCTGGACCGTGTCTCAGTTCCAGTGTGGCCGATCACCCTCTCAGGTCGGCTACGTATCGTCGCCTTGGTAGGCCGTTACCCCACCAACTAGCTAATACGGCGCGGGTCCATCTATAAGTGACAGCAAGACCGTCTTTCACTGTAGAACCATGCGGTTCAACATGTTATCCGGCATTAGCCCCGGTTTCCCGGAGTTATTCCAGTCTTATAGGTAGGTTACCCACGTGTTACTCACCCGTCCGCCGCTAACGTCAAAGGAGCAAGCTCCTTATCTGTTCGCTCGACTTGCATGTATTAGGCACGCCGCCAGCGTTCATCCTGAGCCAGGATCAAACTCTCCATAAAAGAAGTAAGCTTGATATAGCTCGTTGATTGTTTAAGTCAATCACTCTTGAAAGTACTTTTGAAGTACTCAAATTATCGGAATTAACGTTGACATATTGTCATTCAGTTTTCAATGTTCATTACGTTTGTTAATCAAGTTTACTATATCTTTACTTAATTAACAAGACTTTTATTATTTTAAACTCAATCCTCAACATTTGCAATAGTAAATTTTACACCATTCAAATATTTTTGAATTAAATTTGTTTGCCGTTTTTAACGACTTTTACATCTTATCACCACTGTGATATGTTGTCAATAAGAAATTTAAACTTTTTATTTCTTATTTCAAACGAGCGCTTTATTTCGCTCACAAGAATATATTGTATACAGGTCGTTCTGAAAATGCAACCCCTTTTTTAAACTTTTTTACAGAAATTGAATTCAAGCTATTACGCCTATTCATCTGTCCACTTTTCAACTCGTATTATCCCTAAAATGAAGCCGAGTAAGAAAGCATACCCCCCACTTCCTACTCGGCTACAATCGTTATTGATTTGTTTTAACAATGATTTTCTGAGCGATGTCTTTATAAATCTGTCCTAAACGATCTTCTGGTTGATATATAGAAGGTGAAAAGTCTACCGGTTTCCAAGACGGTTGCTCTAATGGCAATTGACCAAGCAACTCACTTTGTAATTCATCAGCAAGTTTTTGTCCGCCACCTTTACCGAAAATGTATTCTTTGTTCCCTGTTTCTTTACTTTCAAAATAAGACATGTTCTCGATGACACCTAAAATCGAATGATCCGTATGTTTCGCCATTGCACCAGCACGGGCTGCTACAAATGCGGCTGTTGGATGTGGTGTTGTTACGATAATTTCTTTACTTGATGGCAACATCGTATGTACATCGAGTGCTACATCTCCTGTGCCTGGCGGTAAATCTAATAGTAAGTAATCTAAGTCTCCCCATTTCACTTCAGTAAAAAAGTTCGTCAACATTTTACCTAACATCGGGCCACGCCAAATCACAGGGGCGTTCTCTTCAACAAAGAATGCCATTGAAATTACTTTAACACCGTGACGTTCAACAGGGATGACTGTTTTACCTTCGATACCCGGCTTTTCATCAATTCCCATCATGTCCGGTACACTGAATCCGTAAATATCCGCATCAATTAAGCCGACGCGTTTCCCCTCACGTGCTAATGCGACTGCTAAATTGACTGCGACTGTTGATTTCCCAACGCCACCTTTACCTGAAGCAATAGCAATAAATTCTAAGTGATTCCCTTTCGCTAGCGCACCTTCAATCGTTTGTTCTTCTTGTTGTTGCACTCCTGCATATTGTTTAACTTTTTCTTCAGGGAGAGCTTCAAAACGAATGCCTACCGTTTTCGCACCATTTTCTTTTAGTTTTTCCACAATTGCCATTTGTAATTCAAGTTGTGGTTGTCCCCCCAATTGGGCCATCGCAACTTTAACGCTAACATGTGCTTTTTCTTCTTTGATGGTCACCTCTACAACCCCTTCAGTTTCTTTAAGAGGTACATTAATAATTGGATCGTTAATTTCTCCAATAAGTTGTTTCACCTGTTCGACTGTTAACACTTCCGACATCTCCTTTTGTATACGCTTTATTCCTCATTTTAACAAACTTTTACACTGTTGCATAAGGTAAAAACTCCACCTATCTATAAAAATTGCGTGTCTCACTCATCAGTTCATCACTTTTACATATACAAGTGTGGCATGATGCTCATTCACTTTATTTTGGTTCGCTTCCTCACCATCATTTCTACTTCATTTCAAACATGAATTCTACCTGCTTCACTGTTTATTGATTCACGTCGCTTCTATTGATGCATAAAAAAACATCAAACAACGTCATGCTGTTTGATGTTTCATCTTTTATCATTTCATTATCGTACGGCGTGGCGTTTATTGCCTCACTCTTTTTTCCCTCTATCGTAAATAAAGAAGCTGATAATAAACCCGATTAATAAGAAGCCTGAAGTAACGTAAAATGCTAAATCGACACCGTGTGCCATTGCTTCACGTTGGATCATTGATTTGGATACAGACGCATCTGGTTGATAAAGACCTGCGCCTAAGCTCATTAATGTAACCATCAATGCCGTACCCATTGATCCTGAAATTGTTCGTAGCGTATTCATAATTGCTGTACCATGTGACACCATATCATTCGGTAATGCGTTAATTCCGGCTGTGTTGAGTGGCATCATCAATAACGATACTGAGAATAGACGAATTGTAAAGACGATGATGACATACGTATAAGATGTATGTGCCGTCAATTGAGCCATCATCAATGTCGTAATTAAGAGTAATGCAAATCCTGGAATGACAAGTACTCTCGCACCTAATTTATCGTATAAACGACCGTTGACGACTGACATAACGCCGTTAATGACTGCACCAGGTAGTACAACGAGCCCTGATAAAAATGCTGACAGACCGAGTGAATTTTGAATATATATCGGAATTAATAGTGCTGGACCGACCATTGATGTAAAGACGATCATAGATGAAATGGACGTCAATGTGAATGTTCTCGTACGAAAAGCAGATAATCTGAGTATAGGGTTGTCAATACGTAATTGACGGGTAATGAATAAAGCTACAATAACAATACCAACAATTAAACTTACTAATACGATTAAATCATCGAACCCACGCGTACCTGCAATACTAAAGCCGTACAACATAATACCGAAACCGAGTGTCGAGAGGACAACAGATGCTTTATCGAGGACAACCTCTTTTGTATCACTAAAGTTACGCATATAACGCCAACCGAAAATTAAACCTGTAATCGAAACAACAACGACAACGAATAACGGGGCACGCCATGAATAATTGTCAACGAGTATCCCTGACAATGTAGGTCCAATGGCTGGAGCGAACTGAATGACAAGTCCTGATAACCCCATCGCGAATCCCCGTTGATTTTTGGGGAATAACGTAAATAACGTAAACTGACTGAGCGGCATAATCACACCTGCCCCCATCGCTTGAATGACACGTGCAGTCATCAATATTGGGAATGACGGCGCTAACGCAGCTGTGATAGAACCGACAACAAAAGTACCCATCGCTGTTAAATACAATGTTCTAGTAGGTACTCTATCCATTAAGTATGCCGTTAACGGAATCATAATACCATTCACTAACATAAATCCTGTAACTAACCATTGAGAAGTACTTTCGTGAATATCCAGACCTCTCATAATACTAGGAAGTGCAGTATTCAATAATGTTTGGTTTAAAATTGCAATAAAGGCACTGATCAAAATAACAGCAACGATGATATTTCTTTGTGTTTTATCTACATGAACACCTTTGTGCATACACTTTCCTCCTCTTACATTTCTATACCAATGCTTTATTTTACGACTAAAAAGTTAGCTTGGCAAAGTTTTTGATTTCTCTTTAAAATTGCGCCATGACACCTCTTATTTTCGATTCAAATCCTCAGCATCCGGATAAAACACTTCTTTACAAACGTAGAGAAACGCGATGATTAACATCAATACCCAATAGTCGATTTGAATATATTGATAATGAATATGAATCACAAAATAAAACATCGTAATCATCATCGCATACGAAATCAAATGAAATGTGAAGCCCTCGAGGTAAGGGTTCGGATATAATTTCTTTTGGAGCCAGTCCATCAAATACTCGACACCAAAAATCACAAAGTAACCGAGGATAATATAGCTGCCGTAATAAATTAAATTGTCATAAAATCCTTCATTATAAGTAAACATGCCAAGGCGAAAGTAAATCAGTAAACGACTTAAGCCGAATAAGCCAAAACCGAGTAACGTTAAAAAGATAGCCCCAGAAATGACAAAAATGGAGAGGATGATTAACAAAGTGACAAAGTTAAACAAATTAAACTTTCCTTTCACCAATCAAACCTCCCCATATCTTTAATTATTTTTCAGAAACTGTACGTAAACTTTTATCTTTACGTGTAAACCAAACTATCCATAAACCTGCTAATACGATGATACAAAATACCATAACATTTTGGATGCTCGTTTTAAAGATAACTACATCCATCGCATAAATGTAGCCAATAATTGCTGAACCAATCGAATTCCCCATATTACGAGTCAGTGTAAAGAGTGACATCATCTTTTTCATACTTTCCGGCGATGTTTCTTCTTGCACCATCACACTATCTTTCGTATAAGCTGTCCCAAAACTCATACCTAAGAAGAACAATGTCACTGCAACAACGATAGGGTGAAATGCACCAATCAATACACTGATACTTCCTACAATTAAAATACCTATTGCGAGCAAATATAAACCTCGAACAGTACGATTCGCTTCAATTTTTTCTAAAGTGAAGTTAATTAACAACCAGCCGATTGACAGTGGAAAAATGATGAGTCCACTTTGCAAAGGGCTTAAACCTAAATGATCTTGTAAATAAGATGGAATAAAAACATTAAAGCCAATTAACGTCACTGCAATGAAAAAGTCAGTGAAAAATGCTAAGCGCACTTTAGAGCCAAATTCTTTCGTTGGGATAAAGGATAATGACACTTTTTCCGAACGCTTGATCATGACACCAAAAAGGATGACAAATAAAATAAAGCATACGATATTCATCCAAATATGACCTGTGATGAGCACACTCGCCATGAGTAATGCGAGTAACACATAAAATAAGCCCATGCCGACAAAATCGACTTTATGTTTAGACGTGGACTCACTTTCAAAATGATATGACGTTAACACAAGCACCATCACGATGACAGCAATAGGAATATTAATGTAAAATAGCCAATGCCATGAAGAAACTTTTAAAATAAAACCACCGAGAAATGGTCCGAGAATACTCGAAATTCCCCATACACTGCCGATAATCCCCATC
The DNA here is from genome assembly GCF_900636325.1 of Staphylococcus delphini. Lineage (NCBI taxonomy): Bacteria > Bacillati > Bacillota > Bacilli > Caryophanales > Staphylococcaceae > Staphylococcus > Staphylococcus delphini. The sequence continues at coordinate 780,712 of NZ_LR134263.1, read as the reverse complement.
ACTTTATAACGAAACGGAATCTCAAATGCGAGTTTTGGTACGATTTGTGCTAATGACATGTTTACCCCTGCACCAACACCTTGAAGTAAGCGGGCAAACACGAGCATTTCAAACTGGGAACTCATCCCCGATAAAAGACTACCGACTAAAAATAAAATTAATCCTAACATCGTCACGTAGATGATTTTAATCCGTGACATTAACTCACTTAAAATAGAAATAGATAACACAATCCCTACAAAATACACTGTAAATACGAGTGAAATGGGTTGTGTTGCATGTAGGTCAGCACGCATCGTCGGTAACGCTAACGACACAATCGACGTTTCGATAGCTGCCATAAACATGATTAAGACTAGTGAGCAAATGATACTAACTCGCTTTAAATTCATACTTTTCTACCTTTCCATAAATACTTGTTGTCGCGGACATAAGGTTTGTGAAGTAAACCTATTTTAATATCGTAGTTTAATCACCTCTGCCCAATTAAAAAGTTTAACTCAACTGAAAATGAAAAAAGATGCTTTCAAACGCTCTCATCTTTCAATACAGAGACCGTTCACATCTATCCGAAGCACAAGACTCACGCGTTCGTCCATCACACCTCATTTTACAAACATCTATCAGCTTGCTTTTATGTAAAGTTTAACACCGTTCATTTTCATTATCTCTACTTATTGTGAATTTGATAAGCAATAAAATCAAACTTTATGTATGCAATAGTCATTTTTAAACATGTGTCCGATATGGTTATAGTACATCGAATGATCAGAACGATTCATATAAAGATAAGAGACTGTTATGGTGTCATCAATCCTCGCTACATGAACGATTGACGTCTCGGAACAGTCTCTTTCTACGGTTATTTAATGTTCTTTTTATGTTGCCGGTGTACAGAAATCATGATAATGACAATCACGATACCTAAGCCTAATGATACTAAACCTAGAAGTGGCGATGCGGTTAACGCCCCTTCTCCCAACAAGTAATAATATGCGAAATATACTTGAAATAAAAGTAAAACCGTTAGCGCAAACATGAATAGCTTATAATGCGGCTTCATCCAAACACCCACCTACATAAAATATAAAATACCTATGAAATGAAATAATGAAGCAATGAGTATAAATATATGCCAAATCATATGAAAGTATGGTCTGTTTTTTTGTGCGTAAAACCATGCTCCTATCGTATAAGCTAAACCGCCCAATAAAATAAAAATAAAGAATAGCCATTTGGATTGACTGATGATGATAGGTAAGTAAATCACGCCGACCCATCCCATAATGAGATAAATCATCAAGCTTAACTTAGGATTCACTTTCGTTGCAATGGCTTTATATAAAATCCCCCAAATCGTCGTACCCCAAAGGATGATCATAATGGTCCAACCGAGCCAACCGCCTACAAGTACAAGTGAGACGGGCGTGTATGTACCAGTGATTGCCACATAAATCATACTGTGATCAATGATGCGCATCACATATTTATGAGGAGACGCTTGTTGCATCGTATGATAAACCGTTGATGAAATGAACATCAAAAAAATACTAATGACAAATACAGACACACTGACAGACATCAATACGCCGTGATGGGCATAACTGTATACAGCCGCATAAGGCAACACTAACAACATGATGAATGCTGCGACACCGTGCGAGACGCTATTACCAACTTCTTCTCCAAATGACAACGGGCTCATTTCTTTAAATGTTTCTAACGTCGTTTTTTTCTTTGTAGCACTTTTTGCCATATCATTACCTCTATTCAATGATGTTCATGCGTTTCAAATCATTTGTAGCTGTTTCGATACTGTCTTGACCTTCTTTATTTTTCAACGGACTAAATTCCTCATCTCGAGCAACTTGTAACGTCACAAATGAAGTGGCGTATTGAAAAATATCAAAATAAAACAGTTCAAACTTTAATGTCGGCTTTTTCACAACACCAAAATCTTCATCTAGTTGTTCAAGCGCTTTAATTGCAAGATGATAAGGAAGTGATTTGTCTACTGCATTTTCAATAAATGTGCGGCGAAACGCGTGAATACCAATATTGGCATTGTTAAATTGATTCGCTACTTCAGGGTCAAGCTCTGAATATTCTAATACTGTGTCTTTACCACTTCGAACTGCTAAACGGCCCACCTTCTCACTTGCAAGTGGTGCAATCGATTTAGACGTCACATCTTTATGGTGATGAACAGTGAAGCCAGCGAACAATGGATCCAACACTTTGACAAGCACATTATCAATATTATTCACGAAAATGTACTCATTATGACGTTCAGCCATTTGATCAAGGTATCCAGCCTTTTTCAATGATTTGAAAATACCACCGTTACCATTCGGCGTTTCCATAATACTACCGTTTTTATCCAATATCAATTGACCTTGCTCATTTAATGCCACGATATTGTCTTGTTTAAAAAAGTAAATATGTTCAACATCATAACCGAAGTGATTGTGGTCTTCAAAAAATGCACGGGTCGCCTCATCATTAATATCACTCGTCATTATGTACCAATCGACAAAATGACCTGTCTTTTCTTTTAATGCCTTTAATTGGCGTGCTTGCAATTCAAACAAGCTCACACCTTCAATTTCAAATGAACCTTTAGGCCCTTTGTAACCTAGACGCGTGCCTTGACCGCCCGCCATTAATAATACTGCGAATCGACCTTCTTGAATGGCTTGTAAACCAAGTTGTTGATAAAATTCGATTGTTTCAGCCGTCATTTGGTCAGTTGTTTCATAGTTCACTTCTTGGACGTCTGAAACATCATCAATCGTTTGACGGTTCACATAAACTTGCTGATAGAGTGATTGAATTTCTGCTAAATCTAGTTGAGCAATTTTGTCGTTCAGTCGTTCTTTCTCATTCGTACTCATTAGCTTTTCGTATTCTGTTAAATGCGCTTGATTATATTTTTCAAGTTTATGACTTTCTAACATAATAAATTATACGCTCCTTTAATAAAGCTGTGACTCAATTTCATTAACACATCACTTCATCTGCTTTGATCACTATTGCAAAAAGTAATTTAAAATTTGTTTCATTGTTGATTCAAACAACAAATACAGTGTGACAAAACTAAAAGTAGTCGCAAGTGATAAATCTATTGTACCACCTGTCTTAAAGTGAATTGGGAAACGTATGCGAATCGGTATTGGAAAAAATAAATGTACGCCTCTCGGTGTTAACATATCTAATATCACATGTGAAAGCATACCACAAATTATGCCAATCATATAGTAAATTGGTGTTTCGATCATATGTAATGCATAGTAAACCCCGAACATAAAGAGTGAAGAATGTGTAAAAGTACGATGACCAAACAGATGTTTGATAATATGACTGAAAATAGGCAGTCGTTGTCCAATCTTACTCCGCGTATGACATATGTCAGGAAAAATACTCGCTAGACCAGATACAACAATGCATGTGGCCATTTCAAAAATATCTAATTGGAAATGTATGCCCACTGCAGCTCCAATAAGAATACCTGCAGCGGAGTGCGTTTTACCGGTCATGTTAACCACCTTTCTATTGATGTGTGGATTATACCATAAAACGCGCAAAAACACGAACATATTTTCGCATATTTCGTCAATTCCCAAATAGTATAACACATTTAACTCACTGTAACTCATTTTATTTGAAAAAGCGGTTTCAATCAGTTACAATGAATCTACAAATAGAAATAAAGGATGTGTTTTGTAATGGCAATGACAGTAAAGAAAAACGAAGAAGAAGTGCATATTCAATGGAGAGTAGCAGATATTCACATTCCTAATGACGAAATCCTCAATGTGAGTGAAGATCAAGATATTCATGCAGTACCTCAAGTAGATGCGAAAAAAGTTTATCGTATCGGTTCTACATTTGGTAAAACAAACCGTGTGATTATCGACACAAACAAACAACAATACATTATTTATACGTTTAATGATAAAAAAGTATACAACGAAGTGACGAAGTAATACTTAAAGTTATGAAATGGGATGGCTCACGCTGTCCCATTTTTTTCGTGTTTAATTAAGACTAGAATGATTGAGCGTTCACACTCACATAAAAGAAAACAGGCTAAGGAAGCATCATGACGCCCTCGCCTGTTGTCTTATTTTCAACTTTGTTTTAGAAAAATAAATGTGCCACAAACACAATAATGGGTAACGTAATCAATGTTCGGATTAAAAAAATCGCAAAAAGCTTTCCTAATCCAACTGGAATTTTTGATCCTAAAATAACGCCACCGACTTCTGATAAATAAATCAATTGACAAACACTTAATACGCCGACAATGAATTGTGTCATTTGACTTTCAACACTTTCGATTAAGATCGATGGTAAAAACATGTCTGCAAAGCCGATAATCATTGTTTCAGAGGCCGCTTGTGCTTCTGGTACTTGTAACAGCTCTAAAAGCGGTACAAAAGGCAAGCCAATCCATGTGAATATTGGTGTGTACGTCGCCAAAATGGTCGCTACTGTACCGACAGTCATCACGACAGGAATAACAACAAGCCACATGTCCATCACCGTTTTAAAGGCGGTAACCATGTATTGTTTAAATCCTGGTGCACGATATGCTGTCGACACTGCATCTTCATAACCTCGACGGAATGATTCTTTGTAACTGTATTGTTTTTCTGGTCTTTCTTCAGCCGTTGCACCATCTGAAAAACGATCTTCTACATAGCGTAAAGGCCAAATTCTAGGCATAATGAGTGCTGCGATGAAACAGGCTAACACGACTGTCCCATAAAAAAGTGCGAAACGATGAATTAAGCCAATCGTTTCTGCAATGACAATCGCAAAAGTTAATGATACAACACTAAACGTCGTCGCAATGACTGTCGCTTCACGTCGCGTATAATAGCCTTCATCATATTGTTTGCTCGTAATCATCACGCCGACCGTGCCATCACCGATAAATGACGCGAGGTTGTCTACAGTTGAACGTCCTGGAAGTGTAAACAACGGTCGCATAACAGGTCTAAAAATCGGACCTAAAAACTCTAGTAAACCATATTCAAGTAACAATGGTAAAAAGATTGCTGCAAAGAAGAATACCGCGACTAGCGTTGGGAGTAATCCTGTAAAAATAAGGCCTCCCGTATCTTCTGAATATACCCATGAAAATCCTTTGTTTAAAAATGTCATACAAGCGATAATGATAGCCAGCATCCGAATGACAAACCATGGCCATGTCACAATAAATGCATTCGCTCTAAAGCTATTCTTTGGTATACGATGCTTTAAAACAGTACTACATAATATCGTTAAAATCCCTGAAACGATAATAATCAGCATAATAATCCATGGAATCGCTGGTCCGAGTATCGCTTGAAATTGTTTTGCTAAAAATGCAATCGGTAACGTTGTTGTACGTTTCCCATCTTCTATCACAGGGAGTGGAATTAAAAACAACACAATTCCAGTGAGTGATAGAATAATAAATTTCAATCTCCCTATATTTTTTTCTTTCTGATTCAAATCTTCCATTTTCTCCCGCCTTCTCCCCTTAGTATCAGACAGCTCAACAATTGATATAAATTATACAAAATTTCCTATATATATGCAATGTTGAATCAAATGTTAAAGATTTAATTGCAAGTTTATCCGTTACATTTTTCGTAACACATAAAGGAAATATGGGGCACCAATAATCGCAATCAACACACCGACTGGAATATCAATAGGCGGTGCTATGATACGTGCTAAACCATCCGCAATGACCATCAATAGTGCACCGACAAGTCCTGACATCGCAACGATATGACGGTGCTGATGACCGACAAGACTTCGTGCAATGTGTGGCGCAATGAGTCCTAAAAAGCTTAATCCACCCACAACAGAAATGGCGGCACCTGCCAACATCACGGATGCGAAGAGTAAAATCATTTTCGTGCGTTGTACAGGTGTACCTAACGCCATCGCCACTTCTTCTCCTAAATGTAAAATATCGAGCTTTCTCGCATATACAAAAATAACAGGAATCGCAACAATCAACCAAGGTAAAATAGTCAACACGTGGTCCATCGAACGACCGAAAAGACTGCCGGTTAACCAAACGAGTGCAATGTTGGCTTCCATAGGGTTACGGATGAGTAAGTATTGTACTAACGCCATCGCAACAGCACCAATGGCCATCCCGATTAACGCCAGTTGTGACCCTTTAATCCCTTTCCAACTAATCAACAACGATAAAATGAGACTGATGACTAATGCCCCAATAAATGAAGCAACCGGCAGTACGAATAATGGGGCAGTCGGGAAGACAATAATGACAATGACTGCCGCCAAACTTGCCCCTTTCGTAATCCCAATCACATCCGGTGACGCAAGAGGATTGCGAATGACACCTTGAATGACTGCACCAGAAATCGCTAATGCCGCTCCGACTAATATACCGAGTAACATACGAGGTACTCTAAATTCGCTTAATATAAAGTTGTTGCCTGACCATACTTCTTTTATAACCGTAATCGGTGAAATCCAAACCGCACCTGCACTTAAACTTAAAATGGCGCTTACAATAAGAAGTACGATGATGAAACTATAGCGTCTACCAAAATGAATATTCATCGTGTTTTCACTCCTCTCATTGTAATCCATAAGAAGTATAACGCACCGACAAAGGATGTCACGATGCCGACTGGTGATTCGAATGGAAAGGCAATTAAACGGCTAATCACATCTGAAATCAATACTAAATTAGCCCCCATAATCATAGACAGTGTAATGATTAAAAAATAATTCCGGTTCAAATAATGTTTGACGATATGTGGCACGATGAGACCCACGAAACCTATAGGGCCTGCGATAGACACACTTGCACCTGCTAAAATAATGACGAGTAGTCCAGCTAAGGCACGAATAAGTTTCGTATTTTGGCCGAGACCCATTGCCAACTGATCCCCTAAATTTAAAATAGCAAGTTGACGCCCAAGTAATAATGCGGCGATAAGTCCACCAATGATCCACGGTAAAACTTGGAATATTTGCGGCCATTTAATCGTATGCAACGCGCCAACAAGCCAAAACATCACTGTTGTCGTGGCATCTTCATTTAACAAGATGATACCTTGCGTTAAGCTTGTGAAAAACAAGTGGATTGTCATCCCGGCAAGTGCCAATCTTACAGGCGTCATCCCTTTCGTCGTACCTGCAAGTGTATAGACTGTAAAGCCTCCAATAAATGCACCGACAAAGGCAAACACTACAGTATTATCAGCCAATGCAGGGAGAAAAACAGTAATGAGGACGACTGTAAACGAAGCACCTGCATTGACACCGAAAATTTGTGGTGACGCAAGTGGATTTCGTGTAATTGCTTGCATTAACACCCCTGCCACAGCCAGTGCTGCGCCAATCATCACACCTGCAATCATTCTTGGCATACGTACATGGTGGATTAAAAATGTTTCTTTTGTAGATTTTAGATGAAAGAAATAATCTAACATCGCTTGAAAAGAAATTTTAGATGAACCAATTGCAAGATTTAAATAAACCGCAAAAATAAGAAAGCACACGCTTACAATAAACGTAAGCGTAGTGCGTCTTCTTTGGTGATGTTCATCATTTAATTTTATATTTAACTTTGACATAACAAATCACCTTTTATATACAATGACAAGCGCTTGGGATCATTACATTGTAGCCCGTTCATTGATCATGCACGTCAACTTACTAGAATCGTACATTGAACGAACGCACTTAATGAGTTCATTCTTTCATCCCATTCGAACGCTTACTTGTCGTTGCTTTCCTTTTTAGAAATCTCAACAAGCTCTTTAACGATTTCTTCTGAAGAGATTAAACCTCTTGATTTTGCCCATGTTTGACGATCTACAACATGCACACGATTATTTTTAACTGCGTCGATTCGATTCCAAACTGGGTCTTTTTTCATTTTAGCGTAATATGGATCATTTTCGCCATTCACCATAATAAACATACGTTCAGGGTTCACTTCAGCTAATTGTTCTGAGTTCATATTTAAGTACGGTGCATTTAAGTATTCAGGTAATTGATCTGCCACTTCTTTAGTTAATGCTTCTTTAAAACCAAGGTCACGTAAAAATTGACCGACGTATGATTTGTCAGAGTGTGCTAAAAGACCTGATTGAGAAATGACAGCTGGTAAAACTTTTTTGTCTTTATCCATTGTAATTTGTTTCGTATACTTATCAATTTTTTCTTCATGTTCTTTCAATCGTTTGTCAGCTTGATCTTCTTTAGATAATGCTTTAGCGATTGTTTTAAACGCTTCGATATTGTCTTTGTAGTCAGAATCTAAACTTGGTAATAAAATAGTCGGTGCGATTTTACTTAATTGCTCGTAGTTCCCTTTATGACGGTTATTATCTGCAATAATTAAATCAGGTTTAAGTTCGCTGATGACTTCTAAGTTAGGTTGTTTACGTGCACCTACTGATTTGTAATCGCCAACTTTATCGCGAAGTGGATCGATAAGGTTTGATTTTTTACCATCATCCGCAATACCCACTGGTTTCACACCTAATGCGACTAAAGCATCCACAAATGAATATTCTAAAGCAACGACTCTTTTAGGTGCTTTGTCAATTTGAGTTGTGCCACCGTCGTGCTTAATTTCAACACCTTTTGTACTTTCTGACTTATCTTTTGACTTGTCAGTATCACTTACATTGCCACAAGCTGCAACAATAATCATTACAGCAATTAGGGCGACAATACCCCACCATTTCTTTGTTTTCACTATACTGCCACTCCTTTGAACTATGTTTTTCAAATACATTTTAATAATAATTGATAACGATTCTCAATGTCAATACTGTTTGATAAAATTATTCTTTTTGATATCGACAAATCCACTTACTAATTGCTCGATGCCTAAATCTTCTTCATAGCTTCTCGGAATATGTTGCATATGCATGCTATGTGCGAGGGCGCTATAGTCTAAGTGGAACTCAATCTTGTCGCCGATTTGATAAAAATCAGCAAGTCCTAAATTCATCATGAGTGTGTCGCTGGAGTGACCAACAATTTTAAGCTGGCGATCTACAGGTTGAATACCCGAAATAACGGTATCGAGCTGTCCAATATCGACTAAGGCTTGCATATAAGATTGACGTGTTTCAAGATTTAAGCGCGGTTTAATTTCTAAAATACGCCCACTTAATGTCACTGCATTATCAAATAAATACGGCAAGCGCATGTTATAAGCCGTTTCATAACCTCTAAACAGTGCTTCACCGATTCGCAGTTCATTAATACGTCCAAGGTCTGCATACATGGCAAGTGTCAACATGCTCGAATTCCCACCTGAAATCGTCTTAAATTTCACGCCTGTGTCCCGTTCGACCGATTCAATAAAATAATTGATATACACAATATCTTCTTCAGTCGGTGGAATTTGACGGAAACACATGAAGTTAAATGACAATCCCTTTAAATAGACTCCTTTTAAGCGAATGATTTCTTTAATGAGTGGCACAACTTCATATGTCAATGCGCCTTCTCGCCCGTCTTTCCAATCGACCATTAAATAAATATGATGTTTTACCCCTTGTGCAACTGCTTCGTCACTGAGCGCGCGAATCGTCTCCAGTTCTGTTTGGATGCTGATTTGACTGTGGCACACAACATCGTGGATTTCATGTGGCAATGCCCCTTTAATCATCATATCGTGTTCAGTGGGCTGTTGTTCACTCGACATCATCGCTGTTAACCGTGATTCAGCTAAAGTGTTAAAGCCCATTTCACGAAACTGTTGACGTACTTTGGTATCGCCACCCATACACTTCATCACTGGAACCATACGTACCCCTTGTCCTGCAAGCATGTGCTGTAAAACCATCGCATTATATTTAATTTTACTCAGATTAATGTGTATTTGAGGCATAAACTACAGCTCTCTTTCTAAAGGATTTTTTATGTCTATTTGCACGTATTGTTTTACTTTTTGTTCCATTCTCATATTAAGTAACGCTTTAACGGTCATCCTGTCACCGAATAACATACGTTTTAATGCGTCTGCATGTGGACGTGTTGGATCAATGGCTGCTTCGATTTCTGCTGCTGCGATAGCATACAATGTCGCTTCGTCAATTTGATGCACATGATGGAAATGATGAATCAATGTGCCGAGTTGATTTTGAATGACTGCATGCTGAAACTTGGCGATTACTGCTTCAATCTCATCACTCACTAAGCTGTCATTCGTAATTTCAAAATCAGGAACGGTTTGCTTTAATGTTTCAGGATAAATCCGCGAACCGCCTAAATCACGTACAATAAACGACAATGTCTCATTTTCTTTATCTATTTGCAGAATCGTATTTTGTTGATGCGCTTCTAACGCGATACCGTATTGTTGAATATACGCAATGAGTGGTGGAATGAGTGCTTCCATGTATTGACGGATGAACTGCTCTATCGTTTCCGCATTGATGTCCCCGTAAAGATACTCAATCAAACTATCGACGACGACTTGGCCATCGACAGGGTTCACTTGCGTCAGAACAGCTGTCACAAGTTGTGTGTAGTCATGTGTATGCACTTCAGGCGAATGACGCACAATCATCGCAAATTGACGTGCCAAATCCGCTTCCACATCAATATATGCGCCATACGGTTCACTCGCAACAGACAAGGTCGGATAAATGTCTAACATGTCTTGTAATTGATAGCTGAGTTTAGGACCATCGACCGTCGTCACAGTCGAAACGGTACGCACAGCACTCGTCGCTTGAACGTTGACAGGCAATTTCACATGATATGGGTAATGCATTAAGCGCATCGTTCTAAATGATAATGTCGCTTTCGAATCTACTGTAAAAGGTGTTGGAATGATGTCGTGTTGCGCAATCATAGTTTTAAACCGGTCAGTTATCACATTTGCATATTGCCATGGATGAACGAGCATAATCCGGTAATCATCCAATGTCCCTTCATACGTTTGCATCCACTGTCTTAATTGACTTTCTTTATCTGGGAACATCTTTTTCAATACGAAATCCTCTTCGCCAGTCATCGTCGTACTTTTTAATAAATTTTTACGTACGAGTACCATTTTTAATGGAATGATTTTCATAAATTCTGGCGCATATTGTTGAACTTCTTCTGCATTGAGTGGCAATTTCGTCTTCGTTAATGGATGTGACGGATGCCCTTCCCAAACCATGCCTTCTGTGTAACCAAGGACTGAGAATACTTCATCACCATTCATATGATTTAACCATGCAATAAAGTTCAACGTGTCTGGCATGCGCGAAAATTTTAATGAATGCCGCATCACACGTTCGCGTTGACGCAGTTGTTGATAGCTCAGTTCAAGACCGAGACGACTATGTAGTAACTCCTCCACCAATTGATCATGAAAGGTTATGCCAAAATGTGTGCCTAAAATCTCAATCAATTGTTCTACTGTTTCAATCGTGACGTCCGCTGTGCCAACACGATAAACAATAGGACCGCTCAATTCGAGTTGATATAACGTACTGATCGTCTCATATTGAACTGCTAACACATGTTGCTGATATTGAATTACAACTTGATTTTGTTTGAATTGAAGTTGTGTCTTTTCAGGAAATAATTGTTCTTTCATACATGCGATGAGAATCCGGTATTGAATATTTTGATCTGCATTCAGTTTATGCGTGAGTGTCATGAACTGTCTTGCCTCCATTCATCTTAAAATTTGTTAAAAAGCCTAAAATTGCAATGACGGTCGTCGCGCCACCCATCACTAAAAAGGTCGTCGTGATACCTATCAACTCTGTAAAATAGCTGAGCAACATTGCGCCAAGTGGAATCATCCCTCTATCCATCATAATGACACTTAAAATTTTGCCTCTACTCTCTTGTTCGACATCGTTTTGAAAGTAGATACGATTCGTCGTTCGTGCAAACTGACCAAAGAGCCCAACGAAAAAGATCATTAAAAATAAGCCAATTTCGCCAAGTGGGTATAATAAAAGTAACGCAATACCAAACAATATCGAACTGAGGTAATAGCAATTGTCAGTTGGAAATTTTTGTAGTACATAAGGAATCGTGAGCGTTGCTAATATACCACCAATCGCACTCACTGTCATCGCTGTCCCAAATACTGATGCACTATTAGGATATACCTCATCTGTTAAAATCGGTAACATTGTGGTATAAGAATAACCCATCGCCATAATGAGTAGCGACGTCATAAAAATTCTTCTCCCTTGCAAATGCAGTTTAAAATATTGCATGGCGACAGCTAATGAAAATTGCTTGTTTTTAACAGGTTTAACGACTGCCAGTTTTAACGGAAGACTTGAAACAAGTGCAAGTGCATAACAAATCGTTTGTACGACAAATGCAATCGGCACATCATAAGCTGCAATGATGAAGCCCGCCACAGCAGGTCCGATTGAACGACAAACATTTAATAAAAAGGAATGATATGAAACAGCTTTAGAAACAGTAAGTCTTTCGGAGAGGTCGGGTAGTACAGCTTGTCTCACCGGTGTTTCAATGGCACTCATACAGCCGCGCAAACAGGCATATATGTATAAATAAAGCATAGGTATGTCATTCATGAGCAATACACATGCCGTTAAAGTCCCTGTAATGACCATCGAACTCGTCACGGTTATTTTAATCAGCGTTGATCGACGGTAACGATCAGCAATACTGCCTGCCCATAAACTTAAAATGAAAATCGGTGCAAGTCTAAAGAAGTTGATGAGTGCAAGGTCCATTGGGTTTTCATTGAGTTGATAAGCATACCAGTTGAGTGCAATTTGACCAATCCAATTCCCTAAAAATAGTAAAAAGGTACTCGGAAAAAACCATTTTGCCAAAATATTCACCTTCTTTAATTGATAATGATTCTCATTTCCGATATTATGGATTATACGAATCCTTTTCGTATTTGTAAAATAAAATGAATGAGGTGTCGTCATGAAAACGGAACAAAATCATCTGAGTATAATAGAGAAAGACTTTACAAAAGATGAAATGGAAAATTATCAAACAGTTCTCCAATTTGATTCGAACTGGGCTACACAATTTAAACGACATGTTTTAGTAGGTCGTGACAAAATTACTGCACGACTGATGGCATCACTGTATCGTGAAAACTTGGTCGGAAGTTATACTCATAGCACGTTTGTCCAAGCAGAACAGTTCGCGCATTCTGCCATTCCATCCGGCGAACTACTCATGATTCACTTTACATATGGTCAGCTCACATTATATGCCCGTGTCATCGGTCATCACGCATTTAACCGCGTTGATGTGACAGGACCGTTTTATTGGAGAACACCAGATGGAGAGGACCGTCGCGTATTGCATCCTAATGAAGTACTCGAAGTCATCATTAATGAAGACACACAATATCAAGGGGCAGCCGCAGAACAATTTCGTGATGATATGGAGAATAGTGCCGCACATATGACACTGGCGCTAAGTTACCAAGCACAACATCCATTAAAAGACGCGTCATCATTACTTGATTATATAGAAGCACAAGATGATCCTTATTTAACATCTGAGCAACTCGTGATTGAAGGGCATCCGTTACATCCTGGTGCGAAATTACGTAAAGGCATGTCCGCACAAGAAACGATTGATTACTCCTCAGAATATCAACACGCGATACCGATGCAGTTCATACTTGTTCATCATGATATCGCACGCACAATGGCACAACAAGGTACATATGCAGAAGCGGTCTATCATGCATTTGACGGGTTGAAGTCAGTTGCGCAACAAGCGATAGGCTCGCATGCGCCGCTAGAAGATTATATGCCGTTGATCGTTCATCCGTGGCAATATGAACATATCATTCGCACAGAATACCAAAACGAACTCGATACAAAAGCTATCATCCCGTTAGATTATGCAAAATCATATTATGCAGGATTGTCATTTCGCACATTAATGCCTAAAAAGCCTGACGTGTCACCCCATATTAAACTTTCAACGAACGTGCACATTACAGGCGAAATCCGTACGCTGTCAGAACAGACGACGCATAATGGGCCGTTAATGACCAACATTTTAACCGACATTTCAGCACGAGATGCACTTTTCAACACTGTTTCAACTTCACCAGTACCAGAAATTGCCGGTGCGCATTTTTATCAACCGACAGACCGTCAACCCGATGAACAAGAACGCCGCAGTGAACAGTTAGGCACACTATTTAGACAAAATATTTATGACATGATTGACAGTGATTGCCTACCAGTTATCCCGTCAAGTCTAGTTGTCACGCATCCAGAAACAGCACGTCCACTCATCATCGAATTGGTTGAACGTTTTAGTCAAACAAATGACAGCACAACAGACATCGATGTCCGTGCACAGTGGTTTAAAACATACGCCGCTTCACTCATTGATTACATCGTGCCACTATTAGTAAAATACGGCATCGCATTAGAAGCGCATTTACAAAACACGATTGCTGTATTTGAACCCAGCACTGGCGCCTTTTCACAGATGCTCATCCGTGACTTTGAAGGCTTACGCATCGATGCAGAACAGTTAGCACAAATGGGCTATGATACGTCTCATTTCCATGAAAAATCACGCATATTAACGAAGAGTCAAACGTCTGTATTCAACAAAGCCTTTTACTCAACGATTCAAAATCATCTCGGTGAACTCGTTGCAGCACTCGCCCGCTTTTATGATGATGCCGCACTTGAAAATACGTTATGGTCGATCGTTCGTCAACAAATCGAACAATGTTTTGACAAGCTTGAAGCGGCCGACATTGATCCAGAACGTTTAGCTCATATGCGAGACGTATTCTTTAATGAAACGATTGATTATAAATGTGTGACAACGATGCGGTTAATGGATGAAGCACATGAATATACGTACGTTAAAGTCGACAATCCACTTTCAACATAAATGATTTAAAAGTATCAAATCGGCATATTTCTACTAAAGATTGAGTCAAAAGCATTTCTTATCCTATGTAATTGTATTAAAATAGCTTATAGACAAAAATTACATTTGAGGAGAATGACTATGACAATCATGCGTACCTTAACGTTTATGTTAAGTATTTTTATCGTAGGAATGGTTGAAATGGTTGTCGCTGGCATTATGAATCTGATGAGCGCAGATTTAAATATATCAGAAGCATGGATCGGTCAACTCGTGACGATTTATGCTTTTACTTTTGCTTTAACAGGTCCTATTTTAGTGAAGCTTACCGAAAAATATTCACCTAAAAGTGTGTTACTGTCAGCGATTGCCTTTTTCATAATAGGAAATTTGATGATTGCACTCTCCCCTAACTTTACAATTTTAATTATCGGTCGTATCATTTCGTCAGCTGCTGCTGCATTGATCGTCGTTAAAATACTTTCCACAACTGTCGTATTAGCGCGACCTGAAAACCGTGGTAAAATGTTAGGCATTGTATATACAGGATTTAGTGCATCCAATGTATTCGGCGTTCCGATTGGTACATTAATTGGCGATTGGGCAGGATGGCGTTTTACATTCGGGCTCATCATCTTAGTCGGATTGATTGCAGGCGTACTGCTCACGATTTACTTGCCAAAAGAAGTGAAATCATCCCTACAGCCCACGCAAAATCACACCAGCCGAATTTTAGACAAAGGAGAAGTAACGAAACTCCTATCGATTACTTTTATATTATTAACAGCAAATTCAGTGGCTTATATTTACATTAATCCACTCATTTTATCTGGCGGACATAACATCCAATTTGTCTCTCTCGCCTTACTCATAATCGGTATCGCGGGGATGCTTGGGACATCTATGGGTGGATTCTTTACAGATAAACTGTCATTTAAAACATGGCTATTAGTGAGTGGGGGTGCATTTGTCATCGTCATGCTCGTGTTAAATCAACTTTGGACAGCATCTACTATTTTACTGATCGCTTTATTTATTTGGCATATCATTCAGTGGAGTACCAATCCAGCAGTACAATCCGGGCTTATTGACCAAGTAGAAGGCGATAACAGTCAAGTGATGAGTTGGAACATGTCCGCGTTAAATGCGGGTATCGGTTTCGGTGCCTTGCTCGGTGGTTTGATCGTGTCACATATTGATTTACATGCGACGATTTATTTTGCCGCCGGTATTGGCTTCATCGGCTTTATCATTATCTTGATGTTAAAGAAGAAACGCGTTGTTTAGATTTGATTGCGAAAGATATAGAAAATGGAGGTATACGCCATATTGCAGCGTATACCTCCATTTTTATATCTTATTGTAAACCTTTGTTCTCGTTTTGATCTTTGTTTTTCTCATGCTTTTGTTGCCATTCTTTACGTGTCATCACGTCATCCACTTGCATGTTCACTTCAACTACGTCTAAACCAGTAATGTGTTTCACTTGTTCTTTAATTAATTCTGTGACTTTACGGAAGATTTTCGGCGCAGATTCACCATATTCTAAAATAACTTTCAAGTCGATTGCCGCTTGTTTTTCGCCAACTTCAGCAGATACACCTTGTGTCACATTGTTGCCACCTGAGAATGAACCACTAATGCTATCCACAAAGCCGCCTTTCATATCTAAAATACCGCGAACTTCACGCGCTGCAATCCCTGCGATTTTTTCTACAACTTCATCAGAGAAAGTTAAGCTGTTTGAAAATTGTTGGCCTTGATTATCTTCACGTTGTTGTCTTTCATTTTCGTTCACACCTGTTTCTCTATTGTAACTTTCTTTTGCTTTATTATTTTCAACTGCCATTTCAAAAACTCCTTTATTATTTATTTTTGTTTACTTTTTCCAGGGTTATTGAATCAACTTAACCGATTAAGTAAATTTAAGAAATCTTGTGTACGGTCTTTAATATACCCCACACCAGTACCGATTAAACATAACACGATGATTAAAATTGTTTTCCAAAAGCCAAGTGTTAAAAACAGGATGGCAATAATGAGGAAGAAGAAAAACCCAATGATACGCCATTTGTAGTTTTGTAATATCTTCGCAACTTGCTCTACTGAATCTCGCTCACTTTGACCGTTTCGATTTTCATTAGACATAGGACCCCTCCTTTACACGACTCGTGGACCATTGTCTCTTTTCTGGTCACGGACATTGACTTTGACTGATTTAACATGTAATTCTGAGAAACGTTCAACGCTCTCTTTAATGTCTAATCTGATTTGTTCAACGAGTGATGGAACATTCGTCGATTCTGATGGCACGATAAAATCTGTTGTAATATCAATGAAACTGTTCTTTTTCTTGTTGTATAGTTTAGATACGACGTTCGGTTGACGAATCGCATCATATTTTGAAAGCGTATCATAAACCGTATTTTCAATTGATTTTCGTGAAATATAAATATGGCCATCTGAATAATCTTTATAGAGACCCGGTTTACGATATGTGGGTTTGAAAGCTCTGAAAAATAAAATCAAACCGATAAGAATAAGTAATCCAGCTAGACCGATTAATAACGGTTGGAACCAATTAAACTGATAAAAGTAATTTTGGTATTGTTTAATCGGCTGATAGTCAACATACATAAATAACAAAAAGCCGACAATCACCACGATTAATAAGCCTAGAATAAAATTTTTAATTCGTGTCATAATCAAATGCCACCTCCTATTCAATTGTTTACATCAAGCATATACCCTCATTTTTGACAGAAAAACTAAAATTTTGTCATATTTTTAAAAAATTATTTGTTCTTTTGTATCTAACTTTTTTTCGACATAATTATGTTTACAATGTTTTGCTTAAAAGAAACGTTGAAAATGATATAGATAGCATTGAATCACAGTCAATCATTTGCACTCCGTTTTTAACAATCGCGACATTGAAAAAAGAAGCGAAACTGTTTTTCAACAATTTCACTTCTTGTAATAATTATTTTCTTTTACTTAATCGCGGTCGTTCTGCAGCAAGGGCTTTGAATAATGACCAAATCATAAAGATAATCACAAAGGAAAATGGGAGCGCCGCAATAATTAATAAATTTTGGATAGCTTGCGTTCCACCTGTCAGTAACATAATGAGTGCAAAAAGGGCGAGCATAATGCCCCAACTGACTTTGACCCAACTATTTGGATGATTATCACCATTTGTACTGAGCATACCGAGCACATAAGTCGCTGAGTCTGCTGATGTCACGAAGAAAATCATCACGACCACTAATGTGACAATACTCATAACGAAACCAAGTGGAAAATGTTCCAACGTCGTAAAAGTAGCTGTCTCAATCGCTCCACCCGCAATGTTCGCAATACCAGTATCTTGTAAATAAATGGCTGATGCTCCAAACACTGCGAAGAAAATGAAGCAGACGAAGGACGGTACGAATAACACGCCTACGATAAATTCTTTAATCGTCCGTCCTCTTGAAACACGCGCAATGAAAATACCCACAAATGGCGCCCATGAAATCCACCATGCCCAATAAAAGACCGTCCAGTTTTGAATCCATTGTGTCTTTTCTGGGTTATTAATCGTTAAACGTAAACTCATATCGAAAAAGTGTGCAATGTAATTACCTAAACTATTCGTAAACATGTTCAATATGTAAAGCGTCGGCCCAATAATAAAGACAACAACGAGCACGATAAAAGCAAGGATCATGTTAATATTACTTAATATTTTAATCCCTTTACTTATCCCAGACCATGTCGACCAAATAAATAATGCCGTCGCAATAATGATGATCAAAATTTGTGTCGTGAAGTTGGCCGGAATATGAAATAAGAAATTTAAGCCTTCACTAATTTGAAGCGCACCGAAACCTAATGTCGCCGATACACCTGTGACCGTCGCAATAATCGCGAGTATGTCTAACAATTTGCCGAGCGGTCCTTGCATCCGTTTTTCGCCAAACAGCGGTGTTAACGTCGCACTGACTAAACCAGGGTAACCTTTGTGAAAGTTGAAATACGCGAACGCCAACGCAACAATCGCGTAAACCGCCCATGCATGAATGCCCCAATGGAAAAAGGCGAATTGTAAACTGTCATCAATAGCCGCTTGTGTTCCTACTTGATGAATCGGTGTCGCCGTGTAAGCATGTGAAATGGGCTCGGCAGTCGTCCAAAAAACGAGACCAATCCCCATTCCTGCACTAAACAACATCGCAAACCATGATTTTAATGAAAACTCAGGCTCTTCCCCTTCTTCACCTAATGTAATCTGACTGTATCTCGAGAAGAGTAAATAAACACAAATCAAGAAAATGGCTAATAACAATAATAAATAGTACCAACTAAAATTTTGGCCAATCCAAGTTGTGATCGATTGCGTCGTTTGTTCCATCTGTTTTGGAAAAATTGCGCCAACTAGGACGAATAAACTACATAACAGTAATGAAATCCAAAAGACGAGACTCACATGTTTCTTTTTCTCTGTTTGTTTCATGACTTTAACTTCCCCTTAATCGTTAGTTAACAGTCACATTCCCTATTTCAAACAATTTATTCAACAATTTCAATCACAAGTTTACCGATATGTGATTGACCTTCCATCATTTCATGTGCTTTCAATACATTTTCAGGCGTTAAACCTGTTAAAACTGCATTTAAAGTCGTTTGATATTGACCTGCATCGACTTTTGCAGTTACATCTTCTAAATATTTGCGATACATCCATTCGTCGACACCATGAATCGTACGGGCAAACATAAATTCATGCGTAAACGTAACGCTTTTCTGTTTCAAAGCATTTAAATCTTGCTTGTGATTGAACGCAACAATCGTCGCAATATGACCTCTTGGCTGAACTAAATCAATCATCACATCATAATAGTGGTCTGTATCATATGTACAGAAAATGTAGTTGGGACACGCTAAATTTTGGGCATCAAATTGTTTAACCAAATCTTCTTTATGATTCAACACAACGTCAGCCCCCATTTTCTCAGACCAAGCTTTCGTTTCAGGACGCGATGCTGTCGTAATGACAGTGAGACCATACGCTTTCGCAATTTGTGTCGCGATACTGCCAACACCACCCGCACCGTTAATGATGAACAAAGTCTTGCCTTCGTTTTCTTGAGGATTGGGAGAAATATTGAATACATCGAACAATGTTTCATAAGCGGTAATCGCAGTTAACGGTAACGCTGCCGCTTCAGCAAATGACAATGTTTTCGGCATATGCGCCAAATAATTTTCATTCACGAGCTGATACGTCTGATTGGAGCCATCTCGTTGGTTCGAACCTGAATAGTACACACGGTCACCCGCTTTAAAATCCGTAACCGCATCACCGACTGCTTCAACGACACCTGCCGCATCAAAGCCAAGTACACGCGCATCAACATTTAATGGCGCTTGACGCATTTTCGTATCAACCGGATTCACCCCAGTCACATGGACCTTGACTAAAATATCATGTGCCCCGGGTGTTGGTACCTCACGCGATACTTTTTCAAACTTTTGACCTTCACCTAATTGGAACGGTTGTCGTGCAATAATTGCTTCCATACATTTCCCCTACTTTCTTTCTGTTTTTATGAGCATTTGTAGTTATTATAACATGGAGGAGGAATAGGAAGCGGTGGGGGGTAATTTCAAAAAAATAAAAAAAGCCCCCACTATAACTTTAATTTGAGGTAAAAGCATAGTGAGAGACGTAAATGTAGTTCATATTTGATTTTTAATAGGTTTGTTATACTCACTAAATAAACATAGTGCTAAAACGCATTACTCGTTGCGAATTCGAACTTACTTGTTTTACTTCTTTCTAAATAAACATAGTGCTAAACTGAATAGAAAGAATATTATCCATCTTAATGGTTTTACTTCTTTCTAAATAAACATAGTGCTAAAACTTGTTAAAGGTAATGTGTTTGATGTTAGGGTTTTACTTCTTTCTAAATAAACATAGTGCTAAAACGCACGCGTGAGAAGCTAAGCAGTATGATATGTTTTACTTCTTTCTAAATAAACATAGTGCTAAAACTTTGTGTTTCTCTTATATTTCAAAGCGTTAGTTTTACTTCTTTCTAAATAAACATAGTGCTAAAACTGATTTTATTAAGTCGTTTGCCAACTTTTCGTTTTACTTCTTTCTAAATAAACATAGTGCTAAAACCCCCACATCAAACCTTGTAACCATTTTGCAGTTTTACTTCTTTCTAAATAAACATAGTGCTAAAACGCGCATTAATGGATTATCTCCAAAAATAAGTTTTACTTCTTTCTAAATAAACATAGTGCTAAAACACTGTGCTCAATGCTGAGTATAGAAAAACAGTTTTACTTCTTTCTAAATAAACATAGTGCTAAAACGGCTCAGCAATCATTAAAGCTCCAACTGCGTTTTACTTCTTTCTAAATAAACATAGTGCTAAAACAAAAACTCTTTCATTTCTAGTACAGTCATGGTTTTACTTCTTTCTAAATAAACATAGTGCTAAAACTCGCTTCATTATACTTTTCATCTGTATATTGTTTTACTTCTTTCTAAATAAACATAGTGCTAAAACTGGTGTTCTTAAAGTTGATACTTCCAAGGTGTTTTACTTCTTTCTAAATAAACATAGTGCTAAAACTGCGGTTATGCGCGACAGACAAAATGGCAGTTTTACTTCTTTCTAAATAAACATAGTGCTAAAACAGCAAAAACGGCGTTCAGATAATAAACGTGTTTTACTTCTTTCTAAATAAACATAGTGCTAAAACTGCCCTCAACCACAAAATCTAACACATGAAGTTTTACTTCTTTCTAAATAAACATAGTGCTAAAACGTAACCTCAATTTCAGGGGGCAAATTTGGGTTTTACTTCTTTCTAAATAAACATAGTGCTAAAACATACCGCCTTCCATCTCTTCTGCCATACGGTTTTACTTCTTTCTAAATAAACATAGTGCTAAAACCTCAAATTCCAAAAATCTCAACTCGATTCTGTATCAAATTGAGGCTTAGCACACATAAAAGAAGCAAATCATTATGCTCAAATGATATAGGAATTCAACTTAATCACGAAGTAAGTCACATAGCTATAACTTACTCATTGATCGTTTTGTATTTCAATCCTCGAACCATTTATATTGTGTTTAGTATAACTTAATTGTAATGATTTATAAACTTAAAATAACGTTCAAACTCAGAAAGATTTTCACCTAAAAACTCGTGATAAGCAATCATGTTAGTCAATTGATGTCTCACCATCTCTTCTGGAATAAATAACGATAGTTCTTCTTTTATTTTTTCAATGTCATGACACTCTTTATTAATTTTACAAAGAAATATGTTTTCTTCATTAATGATGATAGAAGGATGATTGGTGAAAACAATTGTTGTGAAATGATACTTCTTTAATAGTTGCATAAATACTTTAATATCGCGAATACCCAAGTGAGACTCCGGAAATAATACAATCAAAATGTTTTCTTTTGTTGAGTGAATGAGTAGATCAATGAAAACTTTTCTTTTATTTATTTCATTTAAATCCTCAAGATCGTTATGGAAATCTAATCCAAACAATTTGAGCAATCTTCTCAACTTAAAAATCGATGGTTGTAATTCTATCTGATAGTCATCATCGTATATACCTAACGTGTTTTTTAAATCAATTAGACTTTGTTCAAACTTTAAGAATGAGTGATTTGCTACTTCATAATTAATAATTTGTTCTTCAAAAACCTGATACACTTTATCTTCTATCAATTTTTGACCTAATAGATTTCTATCTCCACAATTCAAAATAATAGGATTAAAGTTTTTCGGGCTCATCGTCTCATAATCGTCCGATATAAAATGTGCAAACTGACTATCTTCAACCTCCTTATTCATCATGTAATCCGTAAAGTTTTGAATAAAAGCTTCACATTGGTTAGTATCTTCAAAAGTAATAATATTCATGCTTCTCTCTTTTAATTTGAGAACCTCTGTAATATGACTTGCTATTTTCATAATTCAATCACTCTATCGGAACTTAAACCTATCTGTCCTTTTGGCGGCGATCCCACCAGATATTTCATATTTGAAAATTGATTTTCTGTTACAACCAATGTTTGCACCGCACCATTTGAAGGCACTATACTTTTTAATTTATTAATTTGATGATTCAATGTAGAACTGTTAAAAATCAACTTACAATATACAGAATACTGTAGTCTCACATATCCTTCATTCGTCAAAAACTTAACAAATTGTCGATATGCGCGTCTTTCACTCGATGTCTCTACTGGTAAGTCGAACATTAAAATTAATCTCAAATATCTCACCTCAACATATATCTCCTTATAAAACATTTGTTACTTTCTTAAAATCCATGTTAGATTAATATGTCCAAGTTGGTATTTTTACAACTTCTATATCCCCTGTCGATAGATATTTAAATAAACTGTCTACATAAATTTCTACAGCACTTAGAAAATAATATCTTTTGTTCTCAACCTTGAGCTTTCTGTTTAAAATATTCAATATTGCTCTTTTTTGATCAGTTCCAAATTGTTGATCTACATTTTTTAAAACCAAATAATCTATAAGTGGTCTAAAAATCTCCATAAAGTCAGACGCTAAATTATAAATATTGAATTCATTATGATGTTTGATGCCCAATTCGGTAAGATAGCCCTTACTTACAATCGTTCTTGCTAAAATAGCTAATAACACTTGATAGCCATAATCCATAGCAGCATTTTGAATAGTGTCATCACCCCTTGCATGCCCAGATTCTAATATGATATTAAAATAAACTTTTGCCGCATGTCCTTCGCGATTAGTAATATCATCTAACTCTACACTATTAGTAAACGTGTCAAATAATTCAATGCTACTTTCTTTAAAACATTCCTGAACAACTTGCTTTTGATTTAAAATTTTGTGTTTGACTAATAATTGCCAAAGTTGTGCTTTTCTTTCCCTTTTCCAACTCATTTGATTTTGAATAAGTCTCGCTTGTCTATGATGACCATATAGGGGTAATAAAAGTGTGTTCGGTAAATGTTTTGCATTACATAAAATCGTTACAATCTTCTGATCACTTAATGCGACCATGAGATGCCCAGTCATTGTAACGTTAGGATGTTCAATGACTAGACACGTGATTTCATTTAAAGGAATACGGCTTAAATTATCATTTTTAACAATCAATTGATTCATTCTAAGTGACAATTTCGATTCTTTTGTTATGATTACTGTTCTAAAGCTCATTTCTAGACTCCGCTAATTTAAACAATGATTTAGGTTTCGTTGTTTTTAAGCCTGAAATTGACGTATATGCAATTTTAACATCTTTCCCTTTTCCTAAAAACGCACGATGCCCCATACCACTTTTTCGACTTCCAATTTTTTCTGATCTTGTAGCCGATGCTGTAACGACTTTAAATAATTCGCCTAATGCTTTTATAAAATCTTCATGCGTTTGATGAGATTCTGAAAAAAGTGTCCGAACTCTTTCTATTTTTAACTCACTATCTAAATAATGGCGATAGTCGTTAATGACCTTTTCAGATATCAAATCATATACTTTGATTAACTTTTCAACACTTGTCTCTTTATTGTGCATCACCTTGTATAAAGAAAGTTGTTCCTCAACAGTCAGCTCAAATTGTTTTGCATTAATCACTTCTTTGCTTGAAACGAAATAACAAGGGTGGTTATTCAAATACAACAAGTCCCCTTTGTTGAGTTTATATACAATTTGGGCATCCAATACCTCATCTTTATTCTCTCGTCGCGCTAAGTATAATGCCAATTCTTTTTCATCTGTATTTTTAAATTTATAAAAATCAATTACATAATAATCAATCATTTGATATTGCATTTTCACTTTGCCTTTTTTAGTCGCCGTTTTGATTGCAATGACAAATGTTTGATGTGGTTTGAGACTCGTATATACAGCATCTGCACTTTTATTGGATTCATACTTAATTTCAGCTATTTTAGGTGATTCAGGCATTTGGTTATAAAATTGTTGCGTTGTATTTGCTAACTTTTTAGAGAAATTGATTTTAAAATGATTCATATCTAACTTGATTTTTGAAATAAGCCGTTCACCTTGACTCACTTCCATTTTTTCGAGCTTTTTGAAAAAGAACAATTCTCTCGCCTTTTGGTTCGTGTTGAACTCACCTAAAGCTTTCCATTTCTCTCTTACTTTCTCCCATTTGAAATTGAAATCAAATAAATCTACATTAGGATAAGCCATTTGCGCTCCGTGATATACGACACCATTCAAATAGGCATCAATCGCGTGATGTGCATCGTTTATTTGACGTATTTTAGGAATTTCAAATTTCTTTCTAAATTCACTCACCATTTTCGCTTTCATAGGGATCACTTTCGAATTCGGATATTCTTCTATAAGGAAGTCCCTCACATGTACTGAAATCTGGCGCGTTTCGACGAGCTGGCGTTGAATAAATCCTTCCTTGTCCATAGCGGTAAATTCCGGTTTCATTAATTTATGCAATTTACTGTCACTGATTAATCCCGCTTTATTTAAGCTTTTCCAGTAAGCGATTCTTTCATAAGGTCGTTGGATGAATTGTAACGGAACTTGATCTCCTTTCGTTTGATTCATCGCTTTAATGACTAATACTTTATTATCGATTGAATCATCTTTAATAAAGCTTCTTGGGATAATGTGATCCACTTCGTAATATTTTGTCGCATTTGGAGATAGTAGTGCATCTAAATCTATGCTTTGCCCAGAATACATACACTTTCCATTTTGAGATAAGTACAACCATAACTTTTCTTGTTGTAACTGTTCATTATTCAATTTATTAGCGACGTCAATGATGTATTTGTATTCATCCACTGATTTTAATTTGTTTTTCTTGATATTGTCATCCCATAGTTGTTTCCGACTTTTTTGTTTTTTACCTTTCTGTTGATCTTCTGTCGCAAATTCCATAATAATCTTTTCTGGTTCACCAAATATTGAAGTCAATTCTCTCACCAGTTTAATCGTTGACCATATGCCTTTTTTCAATGCTGGAGAAGTTGCTAAATTTGCAATATCTTGGTATTGAATTGTGTTTGATTGCACTTGATTTTCTTCTTTTATAAAATTCTGAAAGCCATAAGCATCATTTGTGATAATTTCCATAAAGTTTTCATCAGAACTTCTCAACAGTTCAATAATCGAATGGTCATGATACTTATGTGTTAATAATCTTTCACTCAATCTTCCCCAACCCGAGTAATTCAACTTTTTCAATTGATTGATTTGTTGTGACGTTAACTCTGGATAGTTTTCTTTCAATTTTTGAACTAATATCTTTTTGTCTTCAAATATAGTAATCCATTGAATAATTTCTTCAATTTGCCCTCTTTTATCATCAATATTGCCAAAAATTTTAGTCATATCTTGATAGGAAGATAACTTCGATACAAACTTTTTATCATCTTGTGTTCCAAAAATAGATAGCTTTTCGCCGTGATTCATAAAGGTTTCGCGATGATTTGAATTCAACATGATTTCTAAAAATTTGCTATGACTCACTGTTTTATACTTCTTAAAAATATGCTCTATTGCAAATGATTTAATTTGAGGCGTCAATCTGTATTTACGATTTTTTGGATCTGTTTGAAGTCTTACTTGGATCGCATTTAATTCATTCAATAGTTCCATTTCTTGATACAACAAACTATTTTTCGGCAATACATCTTCATGCATCAAATATGTACATTTATTCGTCATACGTCTAATAAATTGAGTCGCACTTTTCGAACGATCTACAACTTCATCAAAATTCCATGGCTTAATGGGTTTATTAGATTTTCTTGACATCCAACCAAACTTTGCTATTGTTTGGTCGTTAACAAGCGGCCCAACATAATAAGGGATTCTAAATTGAATGAGACTTAAAACTTTTTCAATCATGTCATCCGTGATTTCAGCATGATACTTTTGTTGGTTTCTCAAAATCGTTTCTGCTTCGTATAAATTGATTTGCATTGGAATACTTGCATTATCTGTCGTATTTAAAACTTTTAACAACGTGTCGTTTTGTGCTTCAAAATATAATGGACTCTCTTGAGGAATGAATTTTTTGAGTTCATCCATCAGTTTTTTGTATTGATCTTTAGGTCGAATTAAATATTGATCGAATAAACAGAGCTGGCTTAAATTTTCTTTATTCGGAATCGCTTCATATTGTTTTAAACTTTCCTTACTCGAAACGAAAATCTTTTTAAATTGTGCTTTCGTTGGATCCGCTTGATATACAATATCTTTCACTAGCTTTAATTCATTTTTAAATTTATCGTAAGCTGCTACTTTTGATATGGCCAAAGATTTATTTCCATTTAATATATCTTGAAGCGTCAACGCCAAATAAATTTTGTTAGCACGCTCAATCAACTCTAATTGCTCTACTGTTAAAAATGACGTTAAGTTCTCTTCATAATTATCAGCAAAAGAATGCGATTGTTTCGCTTCTTTTAACTCCTCCGCATTGTCAGCAAGACTAAATAGATCAGCTTCTTTAAATTTAAGACCTAACAGCATTTTTGAAAAATGTTTAAGTGCTTTCTCAATTTTAACAATCGCTTTTTCCCGATCATTTTTAGTCATTTCGTTATCTTGTAAAATTTCATAGATTGCTTTTATCTTATCGTAATCAAGATTCAAAGAAATATGATTGATACTTTCATATAATTCAATCAATTCTACAAAATCGTCCATACTGTCATTGTCGCTTAAATTTTCGACATTTAAATGATTAAAAAGAAAGTGTCCTCTATATTTCACTAAATGATATAGCGCCACATAAATAAGTTCTGGATCGAATTTTTCATCTTTTAATAAGAGCGCTTTTTGTAAATGATAAATCGTCGGATATTTTTTAGGAGCATAGCCTAAAAAGTTTAAAACCTCAGAGAGACTTTTGTTTTTAAAATCCATGTTGTTATTTTTCCAAGTGAACTGTCTTTGAAATTGATAAAAGTTAGGATTTTGAACTAATGGCGCTAATATTTCTTGTAAAAGGCCTAAACGTTTAATACGCCGATTATTTCTTCTTCTTGCAGTTCGAAATTGTCGACGATCTTGAGCTGTCTGTGCACCATCAAATAAATATACGCCTATTGCATCTTTATCATAATACTTTAAAATGTTAAAATCTTTATCCATACACGCATAACCGACACTTCCCGTACCAATATCGAGACTTAGAACATAAGGTTTTTGAGCCAATACGCTTACCTCCATTTAATTTATTTATTAATATTATCGCAAATAGTTTGATAATTGTGAACACTTATGTTATTATTTATTCGAAGGTTTTACTTCATTCTAAATAAACATAGTTAAGTTAAAATAAGCTTAAAGCGTCAATGTAATATTTTATTAACACCCTACTGTGTCAGTGGGGTTTTTTAATTGCAATAAAAAATCACAAAACACGTCTTAACCTGTGCTAAAACATGTTTTGTGATTGCATTCGACATCACGCCCTCATCAATTGCGCGACGTGTTGTTGTAATTGTCTTGAGACTGCTTTTAATTTTTGATCTTTTGCGCCTTCAAGCATCGGGGCATTTGACCATTGTTCAAAGTTTCCAAATAAGAGTGGTAAATCGAAACAATGCGGCGCGCCAAGTCTGTCATTTCCCCCGTCAATGATTTGAAAGTGAACGTCACTGCCTTGATTTTCAAATTGCTGTAATAATGCTATTGTCGGTTGTTCAAATTCTGCAATCCTCATCTTCTCAAGTTCACCTGGGATATGACCATGTGGCTTAAATGCATTCATTTCATTTCGAGTCACCCAAGCGATCACATCTTTGTTCCCCCCCTGACACTTCTACTTGCCTGATCAATCAAATCTTTGGATAATTGTGTGCTTTCAATGGGAATAAAGCTTGTAGGAATGCGACTGGATTGGTGATGTGGAAGGTGTGCCATCACTTGATTTTGTGCATCTAAAATCTCTTGGGTTGTTGCAGTTGCCATTGTTTTGGGTGCTAAATAGTCTTGTAATTGCGCAGACAACTGTTGTGAACTGCGCGCAGTTAATGGCTTGATTCGACCTGGAAAGCTTGCGAGGAGGGCTATGTTTAACAAATGATGCGCATCAACATGACCTAGCAAAGCCACTGTATACCATGCACCTGCTGACTGCCCGCCTACAGTGATATGATTAGGATCCCCACCAATGCAATCGGTTGATGATAGCCGATATCTTTTAACACAAGCCATCGTGCAAGATTCAAGCTGTGTTCATTCAAAATAAGTTCTAATTTTTTAACATATGGCCTATACAGCGACAATGTTAAAGAGAAAAAATCATTCATAGCAGACCTCCTTTAATAGTTAGTTCAAAAAGAATCATAAAGTTGTTAATTTTACATTTGGAACTAACAACATTTTTATTAATTGCTATTGTAAAATACAAATAAAGTTGAAATGGATACCTGAATCAGCTCTAGTCATAGCATTTACGGATTTTAAAAACATATCAAAAACCAAGACCTGTTTAAAGTCTTGGCTTTTGATGTCATCATTCAATGATTTGTGTTTCAGCAATTAATCCTTATATTAGGCTTTTCACATCATTTAAAACAAATACATTTTTCTACCATCCAACATACACACGCAACCATTTTTACATTCCAAATTTAATCTTGCCTCTAAACTTATAAACCGCCAATGTCAACAAACCTAATATCGGAAAAATAAGGTAGACATGAGAAATGTCCATGTATTTAACTAAAAACGACGATAACACATATGAAATGGCTGAAAAAATGGTCGATATACTGATAATATGAGATTTTGCTTTGCCAATAGCTTTGATAGGTACTTTGCTTTGTAAAATAATTGAAAATGGAATGTTAAATGCCGTAATGCAAGCCCCTAGAAGAAACATGACAATGAAATATAGGATCATACTCGAATTATACGAAAGCAATATAATCAAAATACCTTGAGATATCGCGCTCACTACAAATAACTTGTCCGATTGATACGAATCCAGTTTTAAATATTTCGAGGTCAATATCCCTGTTAACACGCCACCAACCATCATCAATATTTCAGTTGCTGTAAAAATATCAGGATTGGCACTAATATTTTCTCTAATATACGGGATAATGAGTGTCGTATAGGGTGTAATCATAATATTTGCCGCAATCGCTATCATCAAAATGTAATTCACAATAGAAGTATCGTAAGCCACGTTCTCTTCTTGCTCAGCCACCTTTTCAAATTTGTGGACCAAATCTTTTGATATCGATAATATGAAGACTAAACTGATCGCATACATGACTAACTCAATATAGATGATCTTATCAATTCCTGTCCTTGCAATTAAAAATGAGCCGATTGACATTCCTAACACATAGAGCACTTTTTCAACAATAGATAAATATGAATTCAATGTAACAATTTGCTTTTCTCCAAAACTCTTAATGAATTTCGGTGTAATAGAACCGCTGACCACGTCTAAACAGTTCAAAACAATCGTTAGTAGACAGACCGTCCATACATCATCAAAATATTTCAGTGAAAATAAAGCGATAATCAAAATGCATATTCTTGTAATAAACAAATTGCTATATAATTTCACATGATTAAATAAATCAATTTTGTTGGTAATCACTCTAGACGTCAAAAATCGAATGAAAAAGACGATTGAAACGATGAGAGCCAAAGTAGAATAAGTTGATTTTTCCCCAATAATCCAATAAACCGCCACAAATGTTGCACTGTTCCCTAATATAATCAAAGCATACGAAATCAGATATATAATGATACTTTTATTCATGATATCCCCTATTAAATGTCCTATTTTCTGTTAAATTTCATTGATTGAACAATCGCCTTGTTTCTCCACTGCTGTTGTTATAGCTTTCTACACAAGTGCTTAGTTATTTCCAGCACAAATGCTTTCGTTTTATATGACAGTTTAGGTTGATGTGTTTGGTACGGTACCATCACCCCTTACATTCCGACAATTATATCTTACATAAACAAACAGAAAATTCAATCTTTTTAGTGAAAACCAGTTCGAAAAAGAGAACAACATTTTAATCACTCGGGAGGATCAAACCGCAAGAAGTTGTCATTTCCTTATTCATCTCTTAAATATAATTCTATTTTATAGCTTTTTAGGGGGAGTAGTTCATTACAGTATTCTTAGGCGGTATAAAGTGGCTTGTGAAGCAGAAGATAAAATACGAGTAACTGGTTCAACTATCTATTTACAATGATTCAAAACATTTAATACTGCATTATCAACTGTATTGAACGTTTGTGTGATTTCTATTAATATCACAGTGACCGAC
The DNA here is from genome assembly GCF_900636325.1 of Staphylococcus delphini. NCBI lineage: Bacteria > Bacillati > Bacillota > Bacilli > Caryophanales > Staphylococcaceae > Staphylococcus > Staphylococcus delphini. The sequence goes on along the minus strand of NZ_LR134263.1, from coordinate 749,513 downwards.
TGTACCAAACGATTTGATAATGGCTTGAATTTCAATATTAGAAAAACATTCTTCACAAAATTTCAATGACTTCACCTTCTACTCAAATACTTGTCCATAATTTCTAAGTGATGCATAATTGACAACTTCTTTGTAAAACCTAATCCAGGATACCTTTTTTCATTCCACAACACTTGAAATTGTTTCAAAGCATCTGAATGGTTTAATGCTGTTGTTGTCTCCGCCCAATTGATTAATTTTTCAAGCGCTTCTCGAAATTTTCCGGCTGGATCTGAATTATCATCATTTGATTCTGAAACAAAATGCTTAATTCTCAAAACATCATTTGAATCAAAATAAACGATGTGTATTGCAACTGCAACAGGTGCAAAACCACTATCTAAATAATGAAAGCCTCAAAAATAGTATTATATAAACTTCTAACCCCATTATTTTTCAAAAACAAATCTCCCTACTTATATATCAAGTATTGTACCTATTTAAGAATCATCAATTAAGTATCAAATAATAAAACTTCAACTGAGATAAATATAAGTATTTAAATCTTGATAAACATTTTAATCTTCTGATATTTATAATTATATCAAGATAAAAGTTTAAAGGGTATTATCAATGTTATAAAATTATAAAGACTATCAGATTTGATCAAAAGGTTTGCACCAGATACAGATGTTGGAGGATTAGTAAATTCATTAACAATCAAAATAAAAGCCATAGCTAATGCATCTGATGGTTTTGCATGGACGGATATTGCAGGTGTTATATCTGATTTGGCTAGATTTATTGCTAGTTATTTACACCACAAGCTAAAGTTGTAGATGTTGCTACAGCACTTTGGGAATATTCATCATTGCTTTAAGTTTTTCTACTATTTATAATATTGATAGATTTTGATAAGTATGGTTTTGAAAACATTCAAAATCATACTTATTTTAAATTAAATAAGTATAGGGATGGTATTACCATTGGCAATGATTAGAGAAACACTTATATGGATAACTTTGTTAGTATTTAGTATTATTAATACAATTTCAGTTTTATTAGATACGGGTACAATTCTAAATATTCCATTGTGGTTATCATGGTTACTATTTTGGGGAATTACATTTATTATTGTACTAATACTTTTGTTCAGAAAATATTTACAAAAAAGATATTCTACATATGAATTGATTGGAAATGATGATTTAAACTTAAAATCGAATGAATATTTTTTTCAATCTCCATTGTATATAGTTGATAATCAAGTAGTTCCTGTATATGGATTTGAAAATATAACATATACTCCAACATATTTTAATAAAATGCATAAATTTGTGAGCTTATTTGGCTTTTATCCTATATATAGTACATATCTAACTTCTGAAAATAATGAAGTTAAAATTATTCCACAAAATGCTTTTTCACTTAGATATAAATATAATGTGTACTTAAATGGTAAATTTATAGGTATTTTTGAAATGAGGAAACTTTTCAAAGAGAAAGGTATTAAGCAACAATTACCTTATATTTTTAAATCTGATAATGAACAGTATTCATTCAATAACGCTTATATGAGTACTCAAACTACAATTTCAGATATTAAAAATAAAATAGTTTTCCAAGCAAATAGAAGTTTTTTTGATTTCTCTAAAAATAAGAGTACAATAAAACGTGGAGAAAAGCATACTATTACACTTACTAGCAGTCACTGTTGTTCAGAACTACTTTTAGCGCTATATATACAAGCGATTATAAATAAACAATCTCAAAAAGGATCTTAGGAGGATTTGATGCTAGACTAAGAAATGGACACGGTAAATTGATAAGAATTTCATGTATAATAAAAGAAATCAATTGATAGGAGTGTCAGTGATGGCGAGAAGAAAATACGATCATAGCTTTAAAATGGAAGCAATTCAATTAGTCGAATCAGGGAGACGTGCCTCAGAAGTTTCTAGAGATCTAGATATTCCTATTCAAACGTTAACAAGATGGCTGAGTATATACCGTAAAGACGGTGAAAAAGGTTTTGTCGGTAGCGGTAAACGTACGTCAAATAAACAAGCAGAAGCAGATTTAGAAAAGCGATTAAGAGATTTAGAAGAAGAGAATAAAATCTTAAAAAAGGCTATGCACATCTTTGCCAAAGACCAGAAGTAATATACAGGTTTATTTATGAACACCGACATGAACTTCGTTTTGTGAAGATGTGCCAAGTCCTTGGTGTTTCGAATAGGGGTTATTATGATTGGAAAAATCGCAAGCCAAGTGCGCGTATAGTAAAACGTGATGGTTTGAAGAAGCATATTTATCAAATTTATATTAAGAGTCAAAAGCGATACGGAAGCCCCAAAATCACACAAATACTGAGGAGTCATGGCCATACTGTAACCCAAAGAACTGTCAGTAGATTGATGAAGGAGCTCGGTATAAGGTCTATCACAAAAAAGAAATACAAGGCAACGACCCATTCAAAGCATCATCTTCCTGTCTACCCTAATTTATTGAATCAACAGTTTAAAGTATCACAACTTGGCAGTGTTTGGGTGGCTGACATCACGTATGTATACACAAAAGAAGGATGGCTCTATTTAGCTACAGTCATGGACTTGTTTTCTCGTAGAATCATTGGCTGGGCGATGGCAGCTCGTATGACAAAAGAACTTGTGATGTCAGCTTTAAACAAAGCGTATACAATTCAAGAACCTAAAGAGGGATTAATCCATCACTCAGATCGAGGAAGTCAATATGCCTCAATAGAATATCAAAATTTACTACGTGAAAAAGGGATTCAGAGCAGCATGAGTCGTAAAGGAAACTGTTACGACAACGCATGTATAGAATCTTTTCATAGTATCATCAAAAAGGAATTGATACATCATCAGAACTATAAAACCAGGAATGAAGCGATGTTTAGCATTGTGGAGTATATCCTTACTTTTTACAATTCCAAAAGAGTGCATTCAACGTTAAATGATATGAGCCCCATTGAATTTGAGAAGAAATACGCAACAAAATAACCTAGCTCAGAATGTACTTTTTGATTTTTAAAAGTACATGATGGGCTAGGCTAGCAAGCGAAGCGCGGTAGAATTCTCTTTTTTCTGTGTCCGTATTCTTGACATAGATCCATTCTGTTGATTCCCAATCGATAATGTACGGTATTCCTTCTTTCCACAATACATTTTTTGAATCAAGGTTTCTATGACTTATGATTTATTTATTACATAGGTGACTCGTTGAGCGATTATATAAATCAATCCATACTTTTAATATTTTCTTTTAGAATATTGCTTTCTTTCCCCCACGCACCCCCATTAACTGATACATTATTAATTATCTGATCAAATTCTTGATAGTCCATTGTGTTGTATTCTCTTTGAACTCAAATCACTTTAATAATTTAAATGGTGTAACTTTGATAGTAATTTAGAAATAGTTATTAAGTGGTTATCTTCATTTCCATCTTGACCAAGCGAACGGGCTTCAATCCAGTCAAATACCATATAATATTTGTTATCAACAATTGTCCAAGGCAAATCATTATTATATTTTGCACAGATAGCATCAATACCACTTTCTTTTGAAAAACTAGAAAATCTTTCGGAGAGAATATAATTATTAGGCGCTTTAGGTCGTGAGATGATTTCTTCATTCAATCGCTTTATTGCATATATTCCTTGATCAGTTTCTACTTCGTACATTTTATGAAGAAGACCACCAAATATTTCACGTGGTGTATCAATTATTTCACTGACATTCATAAATGACAGTACACTTAAAGCAATATTCTTATCCACTTGTCACCTCATATAGTATATAAATTTCTAACTTCGGCCATTTTGAAATCCAATCTTTCTCTTCAATTCTTTTTAAATATATGTCTATTTTTTCTTTGTTATCAAAGTATGGTGTAGGTCTAACGACACCGTTAAATAATTCCTCAATATCGTAATCATAATGAATAGCAATTTTATCATTTACTAACTTTATACATATAGCAGTTGGGCATTCAGGATATTGATTTACAGCATCTACAGATGAATTATAAGGATCTGTCGCATTTCTTAAATGCATTCTTGCTTGATTTTTAACCGACCAAGGTATCTCTGAGTTTAATTTATTTAACTCTTTTTCATAAATCTTTTCAGTATTTTCTTGAATATTTAATACATCATAGTAAATAACGTCTACATCGTTATATTCAGTCTTTATATTATAGTCATGAAGAACATCCCATATTTTATTTCTTATAAAACCAGCACTAATCCACCAATCTGGTAAATCAAGTAATGACGCTGTCTTTAAGATTTCCATCATGTTTTTATCAGATTCAATAATATTTATCAACTCTTCTTTGGACTTTATTATCATGTTCTCAACACCTTAAAATGATATCAACTTTATTATAAAGAATTTTCAGTTGATTATTATAATTAGTTTATCATAATAATATATAGAAAGTTCCATATTTATTATAATGAGGTTAACATTAGGAATATCTACTGTTATAACTTGGAGGAAAATATGAAATTAACAGATTGTCAATAGCGGTTTGAAAATGTTGTTTTATGGCTGTTATAAGTCATTATCCTATAGCATCATATTTTCTTTTAACTTTGTTGCGACTACGTTGATATCATCCGCGTTCATATATTTCTTGCTGTTTTTAATTTTATCATCAAAGTACGCTACCAAATGTTCGATTTGATTAACGGCTTTAATTGGATTATTTTCTTCTGAACCATCAAAGAAAATATAATGGTCTGCTTCCGCTTTATAATTAAAATAGACTAATCCATTCACATAATACTTTTTGTTGAAGTAATGATACACCTTATAAATAGACTGTCTGACTTGTTGATAGGGGTTACCATAATCTAATACTTCAAATTTACCATCTTTATCAGACTTAAGTACAAAAGTTTTATATGCTTTTTCAAACTTATCATTAAACAAGTATTTCTCTAAAAATCTATATGGTGTCCCTTGCAATGCTTCCTTATTGGTATTATAAAATATATCCCCTTTCCAAGTCTTTGTTTCAATCATAAATATCCCATAATCACAAACCACCACATGATCGATTTGCCTTACATTCTCGTCACTGAAAAGGATATTGTCTATAATATGATATTGATTCACTATCCCCCTAGATTTATAAGATTCAAAAATATGAGACAAATCTCTTGATGCCATCACTTCACCGATATTATTTGAAAAAATCTTATGCTTGTTAAGTGTCTCTTTTAATTGGATGTAATTTTTCTCTAACTGTTTAAGATCTGTTTCTATTTCACCTTTACTCAATTGATAACTTTCCAACGTTTGAATATGCGTGTCAACCTCAGTTTCTTTCTGCTCCAATTTCTTTTCATATTGTTGTTCGATTGCCATTCTTTTATGCATCTCTTCTTTTACCATCGCATTTGTTCTTTTTAAGACAAATACTAAACCAAGAATCGTTATCATGAGTATGATTATGACGATTACCATACCCACTCACCTCCTGAATCACTTTATAGGTTTTTAATTTTATGATCAGATTCCCCATCACTTATTTTAAATATCACATTCATTATACCGAATTTTCAGTCATATTTCTTCATCAATTTTTCCATGTCTTTTGTTTTTGAGAGCCTATTTTTTACATTGTATGCACGCTCATTCGGTACATTGGTTTAACATGCCCTTCTTGAATCATTTGCATTTCACTTCATTAAGTCATTATAAAATAGTAATCACAGAGGTTTATGATCCAATACACGATCAACGCCTTGATTTCACACGCCTTTGAACATACTTATCATTGTCTCCCATATTCAAGGCGTTGTCGCGTTTCTATTCTGCATTGCCATTTATCGCACAATGCCAAAGTAAAAAGACACCTTCCCGCAATGAGAAGATGTCTTGAAACATAATATATAATCGATATTAACGTTTTGAGAATTGAGGTGAACGACGGGCTTTTTTAAGACCTGGTTTTTTACGTTCTTTCATACGTGGGTCACGTGTTAATAAACCAGCACGTTTTAATGAACCTCTGTATTCTGGATCAGCTTCTAATAATGCACGTGCGATACCGTGACGGATTGCTTGTGCTTGACCAGTAAAGCCACCACCGTGAACGTTAACTAAAACGTCATAGTTACCTTTAGTTTCTGTTACGTCGAATGGTTGGTTTAAGTCTAAGATTAATGATTCGAATGGTAAGTATTCACGTACGTCACGATCATTTACTTTAATGTTACCTTCACCTGGTACTAAACGTACACGTGCTACTGAGTTTTTACGACGGCCTGTGCCTCTATATTCAACTTGTGCCAATGTCATTTCCTCCTTCTAATTAACCACGTAACTCGTAGTTTTCTGGTTGTTGTGCAGCGTGTGGATGTTCAGCGCCACCATAAACGAATAATTTTTTACCTTGTTTTTCACCTAAACGTGAACTTGGTAACATGCCTTTAATTGATGTTTCAAGTAAACGTTCTGGGTTTGTACGTTTTAACTCGCCAGCTGTGATTGATTTTAAACCACCTGGGTGATTTGAGTGACGGTAGTAAATTTTATCGTTTTCTTTGTTACCAGTCAATTCGATTTTTGATGCGTTGATGATGATCACGTAGTCACCTGTATCAACGTGTGGTGTGTAAGTTACTTTATTTTTACCGCGTAAGATACTTGCTACTTCTGATGATAAACGACCTAATGTTTGCCCTTCAGCATCGACAACGTACCATTTGCGCTCAATGTTTGATTCATTTGCCATAAATGTTTGACGCATAATTGAGTCCTCCTAGTGAATAAATGTTTCTATAGTTTTTGGGTGATTGTACGAAACAATCCAGTGCGCTATTTATTCCGTTAGCTGTTGCTCTTTCCTGCTTATATATCTTGTAACACAATAAGTTTCCGGGGCTTATCGTGGGGTGATATAAAACAATACCGTTAACTATGATATAGGTTTTAGCGCATAAAGTCAATGTGTTTCGTTAAATTTGTGTTGATTTTTTATAGTGAATTTGAATGTCATCTCCAAAGTCCGCTGTTAACTGCTCTGGCGCTAAATAAATCTTCTCCAAATACAGTCCTTCTGCGGGTGCTGTATGCGGAACGAGATTTCTATCTTGCTGGGCTAACAAGTTTGGTACGTCGTCTGCTGAACGTTTCCCTTTGCCGACTTCTAATAAATACGCCATAATGACACGCACCATATTGTACAAAAATCCTGATCCAGTAATCACGAAATCGATACCGTCCTCAGTTTGTTCAATACGACTTTCATATATCGTGCGTTCTTTACTTTCAACTTCTGTTTTTTGCGAACAGAACGTCGTAAAATCATGCGTACCAACGAAATACTTTGCCGCACGTTGCATCGCTTCAATATCCAATGCTTTAGGCTCAAAGGTCTTCAACTGTGACCAAAACGGATTGCGATGGTCAGCTTGATAAATACTATATCGATAGCGCTTCCCCACACAGTCATAGCGACAATGAAAATCTTGATCAATAAAAGAAACGTCATGAACATAAATATCATCAGGCAATGCACTGTTCATCGCATGTTGCCAACGTTCTGGCGTAATGTTTAAATGCGTATCAAAATGAAAATATTGTGCTTTAGCATGTACACCACGGTCCGTTCGACTGGATGGATGAATGCGTACATGTTGTTGATGCATGCGTTTTAATATTTTTTCAAAGTAGCCTTGAACTGTTCGCCCTTGATTTTGAATTTGAAATCCTAAAAATTGTGCACCGTTATAACTGATTTTAACGAGGACACGTTGCATAATATCGTCCTTTCTTTAAAAAGTATGGCCTAACCATAAAGAGACCGCTGCAATAGGAACGAGGCTGATGATTAATAATGTGTCTTTCAGCTGCCATTTTAAAATGCGATAACTCGTTCGTTCTGCATTCGCATCATATCCTCTCACTTCCATCGCAATGGCAAGTTCTTCCGCACGTTGAAACGCAGAAATAAACAACGGAATGAGTAATGGAATAAATGCTTTAATTCTCGCAGTCAATGAACCTGAGCTAATGTCAGAGCCCCGTGACTTTTGAGATAAAATGATTTTGTCCAATTCTTCCATTAATGTCGGAATAAAACGTAATGCAATCGACATCATCATACTTAACGCTGCGACAGGAATTTTAATGTATTTCAACGGTTTAAATAGACGATCAAATGCATCCGTCAAATTGAGCGGACTCGTCGTTAATGTTAAAATCGTTGACACAATCATAATGAACCCGAGTCGAAACATGATGAGTATCCCTTCTCTAATCCCGTTTGAATCAATAGTAATGAAGCCCCATTCAATCAAACGTGTACCACCTTTAGTGAGAAACAGATGCATCATAAAGGTTAAAATTAAAAAGAAGAATACCGGCAAGAGCCCTTTGATAAGAAACCATAAAGGAATGCGCGCGAGTTGAGTGATTATGAGTAATATCAGTGCCAGCCACAAATAACTTAATGGATCATGACTAAAAAAAATAATGATAATAAATAAAAATACAAAAATGAGTTTTGCGCGTGGATCGAGTCGATGTATGACAGTATCGAGTGGAAGAAAACGTCCAATAATTAACTTATCTTTCATGACGTTGCCTCCATTCTTCATACATCGCTACAAACGATGCTTCGGTTAATGCCAACTTATCGAACTGTATGCCTAATTTCGCCTCAACATCACGCTGTAACCGCACAATGTCAGGAAGGCACAAATGTAAAGCATTGACGTCATCAGGTCGTTGGAAAAAGTCATACGGCGTGGTGGACTCAATTAAAGTTCCACCTTGCATGATTTTAATTTCATCCGCAAATTCAGCGACATCGTTCATATCGTGTGTCACTAAAATAATCGTTTTCCCTTCTTCTAACTGTAGTTTCTTAAATAACGCCATCACTTGCGCTTTACTTCGTGGATCTAAACCCGCTGTCGGTTCGTCTAAAATTAAAATGTCCGGATCCATCGCTAATATGGCAGCGAGCGCAATTTTACGCATTTGCCCTCCTGAGAGTAGAAATGGGGACTGCTGCATCACTTTCTCTGCATCAAAACCGAGTTCGCCAAGCAACATCAGCACTTTGCCACGTGCCTCTTCTAAGTCAAGCCCATAATTACGTGGTCCGAACAACACTTCCTTTTCCACCGTTTCCTCAAATAACTGGGACTCCGGAAATTGAAAAACCATACCGATCCGTTGACGAATGGATTTCAAATGTTTATCTTTCGTTTTTCGGTTGACGGTGACATCTAACACTTGGACCTTGCCGCGCGTCGGTTTCACTAAACCATTGAAATGTTGAATCAGTGTGGACTTGCCAGACCCCGTTTTACCGATAATCGCATAATAACGTCCAGGTAAAAATTCTGTTGAGACTTGATTTAACGCTTGATATTCGTAAGGTGTATTCTTTTGGTACGTATAGGAAACTTCTTCAAATTTAATCATATCAACCGCTCCAATAATCCATCATAAGTCATAAACGATTGGCTGAGGTTTAACTTTTGAGCCATGCGCATCTCAAAGGGCAAGTCCAAACCAATCTCTACTAACGCCTCACCTTGCTCAAAAATCTTGTCAACCGTTCCTTCTAAAAACACTTCGCCGCGATTCATCACAATCACACGATCTGACGACACGACTTCTGAAAGATCATGTGTAATCGCAATGACCGTAACCCCTTTATTGCGATGGAGTGCTTTCACCATTGCTAATATATCACGCTTACCTTCTGGGTCCAACATCGCCGTCGCTTCATCTAGAATAATCAGTTGTGGCTCTAAAGCTAAAACACTCGCAATCGCGACACGCTGTTTTTGGCCACCAGAAAGCGCAGTAGGTTCATGATGCTGTTTATCATACATATCTACATCTTTAAGGACTGAAGGCACGATGTCATGCATCTCATCATAGGACAACCCTTTATTTTCTAAACCAAAAGCCACATCATAACTTACTGTCGATCCTACAAATTGATTTTCGGGATTTTGAAACACGATGCCAATATGATGTTGAAAAGCTGAACGATCGACACCTTTAATCGAACTGCCGTTAATACGAATGTCGCCTTGATAATCTTCTTCAATACCTGTGAGCAGTTTCGCTAATGTTGATTTACCCGAACCGTTATGACCGACAATGGATAGCCATTCACCTTTGTTCACTTTGAATTGGATATCATTTAAAACTTTCGGTTGATCCTCATGATATTGAAATGAAACGTGATCAAATTCTATCAAGTGTTCGTGTTCCATTTCTAGTGCCTCCTTTATGTGCTAATATGACCATTTTACAAAAAACAGCGTCATTTGTATATGTATCGGAAATGTTTGCCTGTGATTCAATCCAATCGTGAGCCATCATTGTCCCTTGTTTGACGTGACTCATATCGTTTTATTTAAAAAAGGGCATGAGACAATCCATCATCATCTCACGCCCTTGCCTAATATCTTGAGGCCGAAACACTATGCAGTATTCACAGCCTCTATCTTTTTACAGTCTTATGATCATTCAATAATGATAAAACAGTCAAAAATGAGGACAAATGAGACACAAATCTTTGAGGTCCCATCCAACATTGACATAAAAAAGCGCGCACCCCATCTGAATTGAGTTCACGCTTTGTCGTCAATATTAAGTTAGATGGGGTACTCTGAGCTAGACAATATTTGTATGTGGCAAACATTATCGTTGCACTCATTTGCTTTCATGTAGTAGTGTGTATCAATTATACTAATTCAATGATTACTTTTAACGCGCCATCGCCTTGACGTGGAGCAACTTTAAGAATACGAGTGTAACCACCTTGACGCTCTTGGTAACGTTCAGCGATTTCACCGAATAATTTTTGAAGTGCAGTTTGAGTCGTTTCATCTTCGTTTAAGATTTGAACGTTGCGTAATGTTTTAGCCGCATTACGACGAGAAGCTAAGTCACCTTTTTTACCTAAAGTGATTAATTTTTCAACTACGCTACGAAGTTCTTTCGCACGTGCTTCAGTCGTTTCGATGCGTTCGCTAACGATTAATGATGTTGCTAAGTCACGTAACATTGCTTTACGTTGATCTGAAGTACGACCTAATTTTCTGTAACCCATGAGTTAACCTCCTTTATCAATCTTCTTTTCTTAGACCTAAACCTAAGTCTTCTAATTTGTATTTTACTTCTTCAAGAGACTTACGACCTAAGTTACGAACTTTCATCATATCAGCCTCTGATTTGTCAGCGAGTTCTTGTACTGAGTTAATACCCGCACGTTTAAGACAGTTGTATGAACGTACAGATAAGTCTAATTCTTCAATAGACATTTCTAATACTTTTTCTTTTTGATCTTCTTCTTTTTCAATCATGATTTCTGCATTTTGTGCTTCGTCAGTTAAACCAACAAAGATGTTTAAATGCTCAGTCATAATTTTAGCAGCTAAAGATACTGACTCTTGCGGTGTAATTGAACCATCAGTCCATACGTCTAATGTCAATTTGTCGAAGTCAGAACTTTGTCCCACACGTGTATTTTCAACTGTATAATTCACACGCTCTACTGGAGAGTATAATGAATCTACTGGAATCACACCAATTGGAAGATCACTTGAGTTATTTTGATCAGCTAATGCATACCCACGTCCTGTATTCGCAACTAAACGTAACTTAAGGTGACCACCTTTAGACACTGTCGCAATTTTAAGATCAGGGTTCAAAATTTCAACATCACTGTCATGCATGATATCTTTTGCAGTGACTTCGCCTTCTTCTTTAATATCGATTTCGAGTGTTTTATCCTCTTCAGAATAAATTTTAAGTGCTAACTTTTTAATGTTCATCACAATTGTTGAAACATCTTCAACGACATGATCAATTGCTGAGAACTCGTGTAACACACCTTCAATTTCGATATACTTCACAGCCGCACCTGGTAATGATGATAGTAGGATACGACGTAAGGAGTTTCCTAGTGTAGTACCATAACCACGCTCTAATGGTTCAACAACGAACTTACCGAATTTAGCATCATCACTAACTTCAATTGTCTCAATTCTAGGTTTCTCAATTTCAATCATTTACATATCCTCCTTAAGTACGTCGACTTGCATAATCTTTAAATTCAAGTGATTTGTGACAAAACGAAAATTTAATTATACGCGACGACGTTTTGGTGGACGGCAACCATTATGTGGAACTGGAGTAACGTCTTTAATCGCTGTTACTTCTAAACCTGCTGATTGTAACGCACGGATCGCTGACTCACGACCTGGGCCAGGGCCTTTTACAGTTACTTCAACTGATTTTAAACCATGCTCCATCGCTGCTTTTGAAGCTGTTTCAGAAGCCATTTGTGCTGCGAATGGTGTAGATTTTTTAGAACCTTTAAAACCAAGCGCACCTGCAGATGACCATGATAAAGCATTACCGAATTCATCTGTAATTGTTACGATTGTATTATTGAATGTTGAACGGATATGAGCCACACCGTTTTCAATATTCTTTTTCACTCTACGTTTACGTGATACTTGTTTACGTGCCATAGTATAATTTGCCTCCTTTACCTATTATTTTTTCTTGTTAGCTACAGTTTTAACTGGGCCTTTACGCGTACGAGCGTTGTTTTTAGTTTTTTGACCGTTAACCGGTAAACCACGACGGTGGCGGATACCACGGTAAGATGAGATTTCCATCAAACGTTTGATGTTTAAGTTTGTTTCACGGCGTAAGTCACCTTCAACTTTATAACCGTCTACAACTTCACGAATACGACCTAACTCATCGTCAGTAAGGTCTTTAACACGTGTATCTTCTGAAACGTTTGCTTCTGAAAGGATCTTTTGTGCTGATGTTTTACCGATACCGTAGATATAAGTTAATGAGATTACTACGCGTTTATCACGTGGGATATCAATTCCTGCAATACGTGCCATTATAATTTACACCTCTCTTTTAATTAACCTTGTTTTTGTTTATGCTTAGGGTTTTCACAGATTACCATGACTTTACCTTTACGTTTAATGACTTTACATTTTTCGCAAATAGGTTTTACTGATGGTCTTACTTTCATTTTTATACCTCCTTCAATGTTGGAGTGACAATTATTTATAACGATATGTGATTCTTCCGCGTGTTAAATCATACGGAGACATTTCTACTGTTACTTTGTCGCCAGGTAGAATACGGATATAGTTCATACGAATTTTACCACTCACATGTGCTAGAATTTCATGACCATTTTCTAATTCTACTTTAAACATTGCATTTGGTAAAGTATCTAATACTGTACCTTCAAGTTCGATAACGTCTTGTTTTGCCATTTGGAATAACGCCTCCCTTTTGTTGTAAGGATATAGAATATTTATTCATGAACGGTCTACTTTGGTTATACTCTCTTTTACACAATCGTTATAAAGCCTTGTCACCATAAAAATCAATTTATGCTATCAAAGTTAACGACTGATTCAAAAGGATCTCACCAAGCCGTTATGATTTAAGTGACTCTAAAATTTCAATCACATCTGATGTAACTTCATCAATGTGTTTTGACCCGTCGATGTTTTTCAAAAGACCTTTTTGATTGTAAAACTCTAAAATTGGTTTAGATTGCTTTACGTTCACTTCTAAACGGTTCGCAACAGTTTCAGGGTTGTCGTCTTCACGTTGATAAAGCTTACCACCATCAATATCACAAATACCTTCAACTTTTGGAGGATTGAAAACAAGATGATATGTTGTGCCACAAGTCTCGCAAATACGACGACCTGTTAGACGATTCATTAATTCTTCTTCTGGCACCTCGATATTCACAACTGCATCAATCGTTCTTCCAAGTTCTTCTAGGATTGAATTTAATGCTTCTGCTTGCTCAATCGTACGAGGAAATCCGTCTAATAAGAAACCTTTCTTTGCATCGTCTTCAGAGATACGTTCTTTCACAATCCCAACTGTAACCTCATCTGGTACAAGTTCACCACGATCCATATAGGATTTCGCTTCTTTACCAAGTTCAGTTTCATCTTTAATCGCTTTTCTGAACATATCCCCCGTTGAAATGTGAGGAATAGGGTACTTTTTAATGATTTCACTCGCTTGAGTTCCTTTACCAGCACCAGGTAATCCCATTAAGATAATGTTCATAAGTGCCCTCCTACAAATTATCGTCTACCAAAGCCTTTATATTCTTTTTCATTCACTTGTGCTTCTAAACTTTTCATGGTTTCGATGGCAACACCGATAACGATGAGTAAGCTTGTACCACCCAATTGAATCGCTTGTGGTAAGTTCATAAATTTAGTCGCGATAATTGGTAAAATCGCAATGACCGCTAAAAAGATTGAACCGACAAACGTTAAGCGATATAAGACTTTAGTGATATATTTTTTCGTTTGTTCACCAGGACGAATCCCTGGAACGTAACTGCCTTGCTTCTTAAGATTTTCTGCCATCTTTTCAGGGTTGACTTGAACAAATGCATAAAAATAAGCAAATGCAATAATCAAGACAACATAGACTACCATACCCATATTATTAGATGGATCAGCGTAATTTCCTAGCTTTTGTGCCCAGTCGGCATCCGGGAAGAACAATGATAATGTTCTCGGTAATAAAAAGAATGCCATTGCAAAGATAACTGGAATCACACCAGCTGAGTTAACTTTTAATGGTAAGTATGTTGCTTGTGAACCAAGACGCATATGAGATTGTTTCTTTGCATATTGAATAGGTATTTTACGAATCGCTTGTAATACATATACCGCGCCGACAGTTAATAAAATCATACCGACAACGAGTCCAGCTACTTTCAACCAAGCGAATGTAACATCATCTTGTCCGATAAACTCCTGTTGGTAAAATTGCATGAGTCCTGACGGTAATGTAGATAAGATACCTGCAAAGATGATAATAGAAATACCATTACCAACACCATATTGCGTGATCTGTTCACCTAACCACATTAAAAATGCAGTTCCTGACGTAAGTACTATTGCAATTAACAAATACGACCAAACATTTTGTTCTTTGATCAGTGCCCCGTCCAAATAATTATTGAATTGGAACGACATACCAATCGATTGAATAAATGCTAAAACAATTGTGAAATAACGCGTGAAGTTGTTTAACTTCTTACGACCTGTTTCACCTTGCTTTGCCCATTCAGTAAACTTAGGTACAATATCCATTTGCAATAGTTGCATAACAATTGAAGCAGTGATGTAGGGCATGATTCCCATAGCGAAAATGGAAAAGTTCTTCAAGGCTCCGCCACCAAACGTGTTTAACAAGTCAGTGACGCCTTGAGAACCTTGTCGATTATCAAATGCTGCTGGATTAACACCAGGTGCTGGGATATACGTACCTATTTTGAAAATGACTAACATTGCAAGAGTAAAAAGTATCTTGTTACGAACTTCTTTTGTTTTAAAAAAGTTCACAAGCGTGTGAAACATTAGATCACCTCTTGTGCTCCGCCTTTCGCTTCAATAGCGGCTTTAGCTGAAGCTGAGAATTTATGTGCTTTAACAGTTAATTTCTTTTCTAATGAACCATTACCTAAAACTTTAATGCCAGCTTTTTCATTCTTAACTACGCCTGTTTCGATTAATAACTCAGGTGTTACCTCAGTACCATCTTCAAATTGATTAAGTTGGTCCAAGTTAACAATAGCGTATTCTTTACGGTTAATGTTTGTGAAACCACGTTTTGGAATACGGCGGAATAATGGTAATTGACCACCTTCGAAACCTGGTCTTACGCCACCACCTGAACGTGCTTTTTGACCTTTTTGACCACGACCACTTGTTTTACCGTTACCAGTACCTGCACCACGGCCGACACGGTTACGTACTTTACGTGATCCTTCTGATGGTTTTAATTCATGTAATTTCATTTTGGCACCTCCTTAATTATTTTTCTTCTACTGATACTAAGTGACTTACTTTGTTAATTTGTCCACGAATTGCTGCGTTGTCTTCAACTGTAACAGATGAGTTGACCTTACCTAGGCCAAGTGCTTTAACTGTTTTACGTTGTGTTTCTGGACGCCCAATAACGCTTTTAGTGAGGGTGATTTGTAATTTAGCCATTTATCTGTTTCCCTCCTTAATTGTATAATTCTTCTACTGTTTTGCCGCGTAAACGCGCAACATCTTCAGCATTTTTTAAGTTTTTCAAACCATTGATTGTCGCACGAACCATGTTGATTGGTGTGTTTGAACCTAATGATTTACTTAAGATATCAGTGATACCTGCAAGCTCTAATACGGCACGAACTGGTCCACCTGCGATAACACCTGTACCAGGAGCTGCTGGTTTCATTAAAACACTTCCTGAACCGAAACGTCCAGTGATTGTGTGTGGTGTAGTACCGTCAACACGAGTAACTGTAATTAAATCTTTTTTCGCAGCTTCTACTGCTTTTTTGATTGCTTCAGGTACCTCTTGTGCTTTACCAGTACCGAATCCAACGCGACCATTTTTGTCACCTACTACTACAAGTGCAGTGAAACGGAAACGACGTCCACCTTTTACAACTTTAGCAACACGGTTAATCGTAACAACGCGTTCTTCAAATTCTTTAACTTCTTCTTCTCTACGAGCCATTTATATTGTCCCTCCTTTTAGATTAAAATTGAAGTCCATTTTCGCGAGCTGCATCTGCTAATGCTTTCACACGTCCGTGGAATAAGTATCCTCCACGATCGAATACAACTGCTTCGATGCCTTTTTCATTTGCTTTTTTAGCAATTACTTCACCGACTTTAGATGCCATTTCAACTTTTGTTGTAGAAGCATCTACTTCGCTATCTTTAGTTGAAGCTTGAACTAAAGTAACGCCTTTAGTATCGTCGATGATTTGTGCATAGATGTGTTTGTTTGAACGATATACGTTTAGACGTGGCTTTTCGCTAGTACCTGACAATTTCGTACGAACACGTGCATGTCTTTTTAAACGTACTTTATTTTTATCAATTTTGCTGATCATGTCAATACTCCTTTCTTATTAGAGTGATTTATTATTTACCAGTTTTACCTTCTTTACGACGTACATATTCACCTTGGTAACGGATACCTTTACCTTTGTAAGGCTCTGGAGGACGAACGTCACGAATTTTTGATGCTGTTGCACCTACTAATTCTTTGTCGATTCCTTCAACTTTAACTGTCGTATTTTTTTCTACTGAGAAAGTGATCCCTTCAGCAGCTTCAAATTCAACTGGGTGAGAGTAACCTACGTTTAATACAAGTTTGCTACCTTGAACTTGTGCACGGTAACCAACACCAATAAGTTCAAGTGTTTTTTCGTATCCTTTAGATACACCTTGTACCATGTTATTGATTAACGCACGAGTTGTACCATGAATTGTTCTATGTTCTTTAGAATCTGATGGTCTAACAACTTCAAGTGTGCTTTCATCTTGTTTGTAAGTCATTTCTTCATTTAAAGTTTGTGATAATTCACCTTTAGGCCCTTTTACTGAAACTGTATTTCCTTCGATCGTTACAGTAACATCGCTAGGGATTTCGATAATTTTTTTACCAACACGGCTCATGTTCTGGCACCTCCTTATTTTTTAATATTACCAAATGTAAGCTAATACTTCTCCGCCTACGTTACGTTTTCTAGCTTCTTTATCAGTGATTACACCTTCAGAAGTTGAAACTAATGCAATACCTAAACCGTTTAATACTTTAGGCACTTCATTTGCTTTAGCATAAACACGTAAACCAGGTTTTGAAATACGTTTAAGACCAGTAATAACACGTTCGTTATTTGAACCATATTTTAAGAATAGACGAATAACACCTTGTTTATCATCTTCGATATATTCTACATTTTTGATGAAACCTTCATTTTTAAGGATTTCAGCAATTTCTTTTTTAATGTTTGATGCAGGTAATTCTAATTTTTCGTGACGCACCATGTTTGCGTTTCTTACACGAGTAAGCATATCTGCAATTGGATCTGACAATGTCATAGTTGTTGCCTCCTTTCAAGAGTTAAATTTTTACCAGCTAGCTTTACGTACGCCAGGAATTTGACCTTTGTAAGCTAATTCACGGAAACAAATACGGCAAAGTTTAAATTTACGATATACAGAATGTGGACGACCACAACGATCGCAACGTGTATATTCACGGACTTGGAATTTTTGTTTACGTTGTTGCTTAACAACCATTGATTTTTTAGCCACTTAATTCGCCTCCTTTAGAGATTATTTTTGAAACGGCATACCGAATTGTGTTAATAATTCACGCGCTTCTTCATCTGTGTTTGCAGTAGTAACGATAACGATATCCATACCACGTACTTTTGATACTTTATCATAGTCAATCTCAGGGAAGATTAATTGTTCTTTAACACCTAATGTGTAGTTACCGCGACCGTCGAATGCATTTTTAGATACACCGCGGAAGTCACGTACACGTGGTAATGAAACTGAGATTAATTTATCTAAGAATTCGTACATTCTTTCGCCACGTAATGTTACTTTAGCACCAATTGGCATACCTTCACGTAAACGGAATGTCGCAACTGATTTTTTCGCTTTAGTGATTAATGGTTTTTGACCAGTGATTGCAGTTAATTCTTCAACAGCGTTATCTAACACTTTTGAGTTTTGTACTGCGTCACCTACACCCATGTTCACAACAATTTTATCGATTCTAGGTACTTCCATTACTGAGCTGTAGTTAAACTTTTTAACTAAGTTTTGTGTAACTTCTGAATTAAATTTTTCTTTTAAACGGTTCAAAGTGGATCCTCCTTTCAACTAGATATTAATTAGACTTAATTTCTTCGCCTGATTTTTTAGCGATTCTTACTTTTTTACCATCAACAAATTTGTAGCCTACACGTGTAGGTTCGTTTGTTTTAGGGTCTAATATTTGTACGTTAGAAACATGAATTGCTGCTTCTGTTTCTAAGATTCCACCTTCAGGATTCATTTGAGTTGGTTTTTGGTGTTTTTTAACGATGTTCACACCTTCCACAACGACGCGGTCTTTTTTAGGTTGAGTTGCTACAACTTTACCTGTTTTACCTTTGTCTTTACCTGCGATAACGATTACGTTGTCACCTTTTTTGATATGCATGTGGGCACCTCCTTGGAATTTATTATTTATGATTTACGATCGATTAAAGTACTTCTGGTGCTAAGGAAACGATTTTCATAAAGTTTCCTTCACGTAATTCACGTGCTACTGGTCCGAAGATACGTGTACCACGTGGTCCTTTGTCATCACGAATGATAACACATGCATTTTCATCAAATTTGATGTAAGAACCATCTTTACGACGTACACCTGATTTCGTACGTACAACGACAGCCTTAACAACATCGCCTTTCTTAACAACGCCTCCAGGTGTAGCATTTTTAACAGTTGCTACGATGACGTCGCCGATGTTAGCAGTTTTGCGGCCAGATCCACCTAATACTTTGATTGTAAGTACTTCACGAGCACCAGAGTTGTCTGCTACTTTTAAACGTGTTTCTTGTTGGATCATGATTAAACCTCCCTTATCTTTATAGTCATTAAATGATTACTGATTCTTCGACGATTTCTACTAAACGGAAACGTTTTGTCGCTGATAAAGGACGAGTTTCTTGAATTTTAACGATATCTCCGAATTTAGCTGAATTGTTTTCGTCATGTGCTTTATACTTTTTAGAGTATTTTACACGTTTGCCATATAGTTTGTGCGTTTTGTAAGTTTCAACTAAAACAGTCACTGTTTTGTCCATTTTGTCTGAAACAACTTTACCAACGTAAACTTTACGATCATTTCTTTCGCTCACTTTAGTAACCTCCTCTTTCAATCAATTATTGATTTGCTTTACCTTGTTCTAATTCTCTTTCACGTGCAACAGTTTTTAGACGTGCAATTGTTTTTCTAACTGTTTTGATTCTTGCAGTCTCTTCTAATTGACCTGTAGCTAATTGAAAGCGTAGGTTAAAAAGCTCTTCTTTTGAAGATTTGATTTGCTCTTCGATTTCTGAAGTGGTTAAGTCTCTAATTTCCTTAGCTTTCATTTGTTTCACCACCCAATTCTTCACGTTTTACAAACTTCGTTTTAACTGGAAGTTTGTGGCTCGCTAAACGTAATGCTTCACGCGCAACTTCTTCAGATACGCCAGCAACTTCAAATAAAATACGACCTGGTTTAACAACTGCAATCCAGCCTTCAACCGCACCTTTACCAGCACCCATACGTACTTCTAAAGGTTTTTGTGTGTATGGTGTGTGAGGGAAGATTTTAATCCAAACTTTCCCGCCACGTTTCATGTAACGTGTCATAGCTATACGAGCTGATTCAATTTGACGAGAAGTAATCCAAGATGTTGTTGTAGCTTGAATACCATACTCACCAAATGTTACAAAGTTACCGCCTTTTGAACGACCTTTTGTATCAGGACGATGTTGACGACGATATTTTACACGCTTTGGTAGTAACATAATTATTTTCCTCCTTCACTATTTTTCTTAGTAGGAAGAACTTCACCACGATAGATCCATACTTTAACACCTAACTTACCATAAGTTGTGTCAGCTTCTGCATGTGCATAATCGATGTCTGCACGTAAAGTATGAAGTGGTACAGTTCCTTCTGAATATTGTTCAGCACGCGCGATGTCTGCACCGCCTAAACGACCTGAAACTTGTGTTTTGATACCTTTAGCACCTAATTTCATTGCTCTGCCGATCGCTTGTTTTTGAACACGACGGAATGAAGCACGGTTTTCTAATTGACGTGCAATGTTTTCAGCAACTAAACGTGCATCAAGGTCAACTTTCTTAATTTCAACTACGTTAATGTGAACTTTTTTGTCAGTAAGTTGATTTAATTTGTTGCGAAGTTTTTCGATTTCTGAACCGCCTTTACCAATTACCATACCTGGTTTACCAGTGTGAATAGCAATGTTGATGCGGTTAGCAGCACGCTCAATCTCAACGTGAGATACTGATGCGTCTTTCAATGCTTTATCAATAAATTTACGAATTTTTAAGTCTTCATGTAAAAGTGATGCGAAATCTTTTTCAGCGTACCATTTCGCGTCCCAGTCACGGATTACACCAACACGAAGTCCGATTGGATTAATTTTTTGACCCACGGTATTCCCTCCTTAAAATTTGATTAAGCTTCTTGAGCTTCCTCTTGTCCATCACTTACTACGATAGTGATATGACTTGTTCTTTTGTTAATTGCGCTTGCACGTCCTTGTGCACGTGGACGGAAACGTTTCAATGTTGGTCCTTCGTTAGCATATGCTTCTTTAACAACTAATTGATCAGTGTTCATACCATAGTTGTGCTCTGCATTAGCTAAAGCGGACATTAATAATTTTTCTACTACTGGAGAAGAAGCTTTATTTGTTAATTTCAAAATAGCTACTGCTTCTCTTACGTCTTTACCTCGAATGAGATCCAATACTAATCGAACTTTACGAGGTGCGATTCTGATAGTTCTAGCAACCGCTTTTGCTTCCATTCGTATTTCCTCCTCTACTTACTAGAAATGGTATTATCTTCTTGTTTTCTTGTCGTCTGCAGCATGTCCTTTGAAAGTACGTGTTGGAGCAAATTCACCTAATTTGTGTCCAACCATATCTTCAGTTACATATACAGGTACATGTTTACGTCCGTCGTATACTGCGAATGTGTGTCCAATAAAGTTTGGAAAAATCGTTGAACGACGTGACCATGTTTTAATTACTTGCTTTTTCTCGCTATCGCCTTGAGCCTCAACCTTTTTCATTAAGTGATCATCGACGAAAGGTCCCTTTTTAATACTACGAGCCATATTGGCGCCTCCTTTCTTATTATGTGCGTGCAGCGATTACGCCGCACACCCAAATAAGCTATTTTTATTTTCTCTTGCGTCCACGTACGATAAGTTTATCTGAACGTTTTTTACCACGACGAGTTTTCTTACCAAGCGTTGGTTTACCCCATGGTGACATTGGAGATGGACGTCCGATTGGCGCACGACCTTCACCACCACCGTGTGGGTGATCATTAGGGTTCATTACAGAACCACGGACTGTTGGGCGTTTACCTAACCATCTAGATTTACCCGCTTTACCAATGTTAACAAGTTCGTGTTGTAAGTTACCAACTTGACCAATAGTAGCACGGCAAGTTGAAAGAATCATACGTACTTCACCAGAACGAAGTCTTACAAGTACATATTTACCTTCTTTACCTAATACTTGCGCGCTAGCACCAGCTGAACGTGCAAGTTGTCCGCCACGACCAGGTTTTAATTCAATGTTATGAATAACTGAACCTACAGGAATGTCTTTTAATGGAAGTGCATTTCCGACTTTAATGTCTGCGTCAGAACCACTTTCAATAATTTGACCTACTTCTAAACCTTTAGGTGCGATGATGTAGCGTTTTTCACCATCTGCATATACGATTAAAGCAATGTTTGCTGATCTGTTTGGATCATATTGGATTGAATCCACTTTACCAGGAATTCCATCTTTATTACGTTTGAAATCAATAACACGGTATTGACGTTTGTGTCCGCCACCATGGTGACGTACAGTCAATTTACCTTGGTTATTACGACCCGCTTTTTTCGGTAGCGGTTGTAATAATGACTTTTCAGGCTCAGATTTTGTGATCTCAGCAAAATCTAATGTAGTCATATTACGACGACCATTTGTAATTGGCTTGTAATGTTTAAGAGCCATTGTCGCTTACCTCCTTATTGGTATTTGATTTTTAGTTAAATAAGTCGATTTGACCTTCTTTTAATGTCACAATCGCTTTACGGCGTTTGTTTGTATAGCCTTGGTAACGGCCCATACGTTTTTTCTTTGGTTTGTAGTTGATAATGTTGACATTAGCAACTTTTACTTCAAAGATTTCTTCTACTGCTTTTTTCACTTCTGTTTTGTTAGCACGTACGTCTACATCAAAAGTGTATTTATCTTCAGCCATAGCTGCAGATGATTTCTCAGTGATTACGGGGCGCTTTAGAATGTCTCTAGCTTCCATTATCCGAGCACCTCCTCAACTTTTTTAGCTGCTTCTTGAGTGATTAATACGCTGTCTGCGTGAGTTAACTCTAATACGTTTAAACCTTCTGGTGTTGTGATTGTTACACCTGGAATGTTACGTGCTGATAATTCAACATTTACATCTTCTCCAACTGTTACAACTAACACTTTTTTAGGTAATTCTAAGTTTGTTAAAGTTGTTTTGAATTCTTTTGTTTTTGGTGCTTCTAAGTTAAAGCTATCCACAATTTTGAATTCATTTTCTTGTACTTTGTAAGAAAGTGCCGAACGTAATGCTAAACGACGCATTTTCTTAGGCATTTTGTAGCCGTAGCTTCTTGGTGTTGGACCGAATACGATACCACCACCGCGCCATTGTGGAGCACGGATTGTACCTTGACGCGCACGTCCTGTACCTTTTTGTCTCCATGGTTTACGTCCACCGCCACGAACAGCTGAACGGTTTTTTACCGCGTGTGTACCTTGGCGTAATGAAGCACGTTGTAAGTTAATTGCTTCGAATAAAACATTATTATTTGGTTCAATTCCGAATACTGAATCGCTAAGTTCTACTGTACCAGCTTTTGAACCGTCAACTTTATATACATCATAATTTGCCATTATGCATTTCCTCCTTTCGCTACTAATTATTTGTTAGCTTTAATTGCTGATTGGATTTGTACAAAACCTTTTTTAGGTCCAGGCACATTACCTTTAACTAAAATTACGTTGTTTTCCGTATCAACTTGAACAACTTCTAAGTTTTGAACAGTTACTGTATTACCACCCATACGACCTGGTAATTTTTGCCCTTTGAATACGCGTGATGCATCTGATGCCATCCCGATTGAACCTGGTGCTCTGTGGAAATGAGAACCGTGAGACATAGGTCCACGTGATTGGTTATGACGTTTGATTGCACCTTGGAAACCTTTACCTTTTGAAGTTCCTGTTACGTCAATAATGTCGCCAACTTCAAATGTATCTACTGAGACTTCTTGACCTACTTCGTAATCATCAACATTAACGTTTCTGAATTCACGAATGAAGCGCTTAGGTGCTGTGTCAGCCTTTTTAGCGTGACCTTCAGCTGCTTTAGTCGCATATTTATTAGTTTTTCTACCTTTTTTGTATGCTTCTTTGTTTTCAAAACCGATTTGGATTGCGTTGTAACCGTCAACCTCTACAGTTTTCTTTTGTAATACTACATTTTCTTTAGCTTCTACTACTGTAACTGGGATTAATTCACCATTCTCACCGAACACTTGAGTCATCCCGATTTTTCTTCCTAAGATTCCTTTGGTCATCGAAAGTCCACCTCCTAAAATTTTCTATTATAATTTAATTTCGATGTCTACACCTGATGGTAAGTTTAAGCCCATAAGTGCGTCAACTGTTTTTGGCGTAGGATTTACAATGTCGATTAAACGTTTATGTGTACGTTGTTCGAATTGCTCACGAGAATCTTTGTACTTATGAACCGCACGAATGATTGTGTAAACTGCTTTTTCAGTTGGTAATGGAATTGGACCAGAAACATCCGCTCCAGAACGTTTTGCAGTTTCAACAATTTTTTCTGCTGATTGATCGATAACACGGTGATCATAAGCTTTTAATCTAATTCTGATTTTTTGTTTTGCCATGATTTACCCTCCTTATTCGTCTTCATTAAAGTGATAGACTTCTCCACGAAAACTATCTCACACAACGCCATGGCAAAGCGGCCGGGTGTGTCAGTAACCTTTCGCTTCATCGCATTAAAAGTCCAACATTAGACATGATACATGAAATGTTTTAACCTTGCAACTATTTATACAAAGTTTTTTATGTCTAATTCACATACCCCATCATTTTACTTGATATACGCTTTAAGTTCAATAGCTTAGAGAGATTTTTTCAAATTTAATCTTACATTTTGTTTCTTATCATTTAAACAATTATAATAATGGTAAATCTTTTTTCTTCATTTTGATATGATTTACTGACAAAAAGTTGAGGTACTGTATTAAAGCTTTCTATATTATATAGTGTAGTATGATCACAATGTATCCCACATAGCAAGCGTCGATTTAGGCGTTTGATCAAATTATTAAGGAGTTGCTTATTTTGACGAGAAATTCTAAAACAGCTTTAGTCATATTATCTATTATTGCACTTGTTTCTGAGTTCATTGCTGGCTTTCCCTTTTTAGGCGGTTGGTATGTCCTTGCATTAGGTTGGCAACCACTCGCATTTAATGCTTTTATCTATTTAATTATGGTGCTTATCTTTATTTTCGATCGCCAAAATACGATTCGCCCTATGCTGCTCATCCCTGCTGGCGGTATCATTGCGAGTGCGCTTGCGGTGGTTCCTTTCGTAGGTATGATTTTGCATTGGATTATGTTCGTATTAATGATTTTCTTATTGATCGTTTTATTTGTAACCCCAGTTTATCTTAAAGCATCATATACACGTTATACGCATTCTGAACGTGATCATAAACGTTATTAAATTGTTTCATAGAGATTGGACAAAAAATTTGATGCTATTGATGCAATATTTTTGTTAAACTTGCCCTCCCTATGATTTGTGGCTTTAGATTGCCTTCATGGCTTCGCGTTCTTAGGGGCTGAAGGGAGGTTGTGACAAAAGCGCTTAGGATTTGAGCAGAACCGAGCGATGAGCAAAATTGATTTCCAAATTTTGCCGAAATCGCGGGAGTTCTGTCGAAAATCCTGCTTTTGGAACACCGTTTATTGATTCCCAGCGCACCCATTCATTGTGGATTTTGGGAGCAGTACAGAAATCTCATGTGTAACAAAGATTTCGTCGTACTACCCCCGCAAGGCTGACTAGACTTCTCAAAAGCATGTGCATTGAGAAGTCAGACAGCTACTGCGATAAACAGCAACCACTATTAAAGTGAAGAAACGACTGTCAGCAATATGCACGCATTCCCACAGGAGTCTCAGCCTTCTGGGCAATCTTACAGTAAACATTTTAGGGGCAAGTTTATGAAATCAAGAAAACAATAGCATCAATTTTTTGTATCCCATCCCCTTATTTTGCTACCGTTTTAAATTTATTAATAAATCATAAATCTATGAATGGTTTGATGATTAAAATTTTCTATGTCTTCCTTCTTTCGCTTGAATCATCTATCTCAATTGGCTTCAACCAAATAAAAACCCGAATAGTGCATGACACACTACTCGAGCTTCATTAAAGTGATTTTAACCATGTACAAATGCGAAATATAAAATAAAGATTACCATTAAACCGTACATAATCGGATGCACTTCTTTATGACGTTTTGTTAAGACCATTGTAATCGGATAGAAAATAAAGCCACACGCAATCCCTGTTGCAATTGAGTATGAAAGTGGCATCATAATAATCGTGATAAATGCTGGTACTGCCACTTCAAAACGTTTCCAGCTGATTTCCGCTAAATTCGAAGCCATTAAAACACCGACAACGACAAGTGCTGGTGTCGTTACTGCTGGCGTAACCACTGCCATTAATGGATTGAAGAATAATGCGAGTAAGAAACAGATCCCTGTCACAATACTAGCAAAACCTGTACGTGCGCCAACTGCCACACCTGAAGTTGATTCAATGTAAGATGTCGTCGTTGTGGTACCAAAGACTGCCCCCACCATTGTCGCTAATGAGTCTGAGAACAACGCACGTCCTGCACGCGGTAACTTGTTGTCTTTCATCATGCCTGCTTGAGATGCAACCGCAACAATTGTCCCAGCTGTATCGAAGAAGTCGATGAATAAAAATGTTAAAATGACGATCAAAAACTGAATCGTAAATAGTTGTGACGGATCTTGGAATGATTCAAACGCAGCACCAAATGTCGGTGCGATACTTGGCACTTTACCTATAATCGCGTTTGGCGGTGCAATTTGTTGTGTCAGTAAACCAACAATTGACGTTGCGACCATCCCAATAAAGATAGCGCCTGGAATTTTCTTGGCGTATAACACGACTGTAATGATAATACCGAACACGGCTAATAATACACCGGGATCTGTAATTTTTCCTAAAGTTACAAGTGTCGCTTCTTCATTTTTAATAATCCCTGAACCTTGTAAACCGACAAAAGTAATAAATAAACCTATCCCCGCTGAAACAGCCATTTTCATTTCAAATGGAATTGCGTTAATGATTGTTTCTCTCAAACCTGTAACGGTCAATATCGAGAAGATTAATCCTGAGAAGAAGACCCCTGTTAAGCCTGTTTGCCATGGAATCCCCATTGTTAATACGACTGTAAATGCGAAAAATGCATTCAATCCCATACCCGGTGCGAGTGCGATAGGATATCTCGCTATCAAGCCCATAAATAAACAGCCGACAAATGCAGCAAGTGCTGTCGCAACGAACACGGCACCTTGGTCCATTTTAAGTGCATCAGGTACGCCTTCAACACCAGCAAGACTCAATATTTGTGGATTGACAGCCAAAATGTATGCCATCGACAGAAACGTTGTTAAGCCACCTAAAATTTCGCGACGATAACTCGTTTGGTTTTCGTCAAATCGGAAATATTTTTTCACTTTAATTTTCTCCTTTAAATGAAATACTCCAATAGTCTAATACGATTACGGGTGAATTTCAACACTTTTTCCGAACTTTATATCCTAAAAACTATATTTCGTTCGATATTTATAAGTGTATTACAAGTTAAGTCCTTTTAATGCATCTTTAAATGGATTGTTTTCCAACTCGTCTTCTTTCATATATTTCTTCAATTCTCGCTTCGATACTTTATCTTTACCTTTATTTTTAAAGCGTTGATCCATATGTTCTTGCGTTTCGGTATAACCACAGACACAACGATACGTCGCTTTTTTACCTGTACCGAATTTCGTCAAACGTTTCTTACATTGCGGACATCGCGCATTCGTTTTCGTTTTCACATCTTTCTTCGTTTTACATGATGGATCTTGGCAAACGAGCATCGAACCATTTTTCGTGTTTACTCTTAACATAAATTTGCCGCACGTAGGACATTGCGCAGACGTTAAATTATCATGCTTATATTTTTGCTCACTCGATTTAATCGTATGAATAATCTCATGCGTAAACTGTTTCATTTCTTGCATAAATTGGTGCGCTTTGTACTGCCCTTTTTCAATTTGCATCAATTTATCTTCCCATTCAGCCGTGAGTCGTGGTGAAGTTAATGCAGGTGGCGCGAGGTCTAAAATTTGCTTCCCTTTAGAAGTGACTTTAATTTTACCGTCATGACTTTCGATCGCGTTCATATTAAACAACTTATCGATAATGTCTGCACGTGTCGCAACCGTACCAATCCCGCCTGTCGATTTTAACGTTTGTGCGGACTTTTTATCTTTTAAGTCGAAAAACTTATCTGGTCTCTCCATCGCTTTAAGTAGTGTGCCTTCATTAAAATATGCTGGCGGTGTCGTTTCGTGCGCCACAATGTGTAGTCGTCCTACATCGAATGTCTCGCCTTGCTTAAATGACACAGCCCGTTCAGTTTGTGCACGGTCTTGTTGTAACTTTTTAAAGCCTAACTCTACCGGAACTTGTGATTGGTATGTGAATACATGTTTGCCGATGTTCACTTCCACCTGTTGTGCACGATAACGATACGGTGGCATCAACACTTCTAAATAGCGCTGTGCAATCATCGTATAAATTTTCTGCTCATTCGGCGATAATGACGCAACGTTCGCACGCACTTCTGTCGGAATAATCGCATGGTGATCGAAAACTTTTTGATTGTTCACAAATGACAATTTCTTCGCTAAAGGCTGCTTTAAAATCTCTCTCGCATACGGCATCAAATTCGTCCCCATCGTTGCTTGTACGCGCTCTTTCAAGGTGTCCACCATATCTGTCGTCAAATAATTCGAATCTGTACGTGGATAAGTCACTAATTTATGTCGTTCGTACAATTGTTGCAACGTATTTAATGTTTGCTTTGCACCTAAATGATATTTTTGATAAGCCGCTTGTTGTAAATCAGTTAAATTAAATAACGGTTGCGGATAAACTTTTTTTTCTTTTTCATGTACGTTATTCACTTGCGCTTGCTTATTTTGCAACGCACTCACAATCGCTTCTAACTTTTCTTTCTGATAAATGCGTCCCTCGTGTTGATACGTCATTGTCACGCCGTTCACTTCAACTTCTAAAGTGTAATACTGTTGCGGTTTGAAGTTTTTAATTTGTTCTTGACGCATCGCTACGAGTTGAATCGTTGGTGTTTGTACACGTCCAAGTGATAATTGTGCATCATATTTCGTCGTCAATGCTCGTGTGGCGTTAATCCCTACAATCCAGTCCGCTTCACTTCTCGCTAACGCCGCTTCGTATAAATGTTGATACGCACGTCCATCTTTTAACTTTTTGAAACCTTCTTTAATTGCTTTCGACGTAACAGAACTGATCCATAAACGTTTAATTGGCTTTTTCACATGCGCTTTTTCAATGATTAAACGTGCAACGAGCTCCCCTTCACGTCCAGCATCCGTTGCAATAATCAATTCTTTGACGTCACTGCGCTTCATTAAATGTTGAACTGTATTGAATTGCTTTCGTGTCTTACTAATTACGACGGATTTCATTTGTTTCGGTATAATCGGTAAATCGTCCAACACCCATTGTTGATACTTTTTATCGTATTGTTCTGGTGTTGCATTCGTCACTAAATGCCCGAGTGCCCATGTGACGATATATTGTTGGTTTTCAAAATAACCTTCTTTGCGTGATCCTACATTTAAAGCATTGGCAATATCACGCCCCACTGATGGCTTTTCTGCTAATATCAGTGCTTTACTCATGTTTCATTCCTCCATATTTCATTCCAATTATTTATCAAAAAACAACGCTTTAAATCTCCGTTGAATGCTTCACAAGTTGCTTTCATTTCATATCAAAAAAACTTATAATTAAGCTAAGTATATCATTAAGGAGGCGCATGATGAAGATATCTCAAGTTACTCCCAATCCAGTTATTGCGTCATTTATTCAAACGTATGTGTCAGAACGCCCGTCTTATACGAATAAGTTGCCATTAGATGATGAACAAGCACTTTTCACTTTTTTAGAAGAAGCCGCAGATGAAACAGGGCTATTTGTCGTTGAAGAAGGCGATGAAATTCAAATGCTATTACTCTGTATTTCTTATTCTGAAGACCGTTACAAAGTGATTGGTCCAATTGTAAAGACGGGGTATGAACCAACGAAAGAGACGTTCAAACAACTTTTCGATACGATCACAGCACAACACCACCCACCATCGACGTATTACTTTGCATTTACAGCGCAACACGCACTGATTAAAACGTTTATGAAGACCATTGGCGCATCGTACACATTTACAGATTATCATCTAGAAACGAGTCAAGATTTGGGCGAAACGCAAAACTTACATCATATGATTCCGTATAGTAAAGCGTATTATCGCTATTTTCAACGGTTGCACGAAGATACGTTTACGCATAATGCGATGACGGCAAAAGAGATCGTGTCATCACTTGACGATCAACATGAACTCGTTTTGTATATGGCAGAGGGCATTTTAAAAGGGTACTTATACTTAATTTATGATGAGTCAGAGCGTCATGCAGAAATTAAGTATTTCTCAAGCCATGCGGACTATCGCTTAAAGGGCATTGCGTTCGACTTAATTCAGCATGCGATTCACCGTGCGTTAACGAGACCTGAGATCGAACGTGTTTATTTTAAAATCCGAAGCAAAAATCATAAACTGGTCGAACGTTTTCATGAGCTCGGCTTTCACATTTCATCTGAATATCAAAAGTTTAAAATTTATAAATAGTCGTCGTGCATATATCGACATATGCGACCAATGAGGACGATAAAGAAAGAGGCAGGGATTCGAATTTCCCAAGCCTCTTTTTTATACGAACCAATATTGATACAAGTACAAAATCACAATACTGATCACAATCGTGACATTACTCGCCATCGCAATAACTGGTAACGTCCGATATTTAAACTGAACCGCATAAGACAGTGCTGCAACGCCAACAGGTAACAGCCAAATGAGCTGTAAGGTTGTTTTAATCATCGCATCGTCTATCGGTAAGAAAAAATAGATGAGCGTTCCGAATAGTGCACCAAAACCGTAATGTAATACGAGATATTTAAGTGTTAACGGCAAAAAGCGGCGTTCTAATCTAAAGTCCATTAAAACACCAAGTAAAATCATCGAAAGTGGTAAGTTGGCATGGCCTAAAATATCGAAGAAACGAATCGCTGTGTGTGGTAAATGCCATTGAAAAATATTGAGTACTAACATCGTAATATATGTCATCAACGGCACAGATTTCAACATGTTCCATAAGATTTGCTTAGGATTAAAACCGCCACCTACTTGCTTGAAATAACTTGCAGCGAAATACGTGAGGCCGAACATCACGATTGCCCCACCGATATCGGCCATCCCAAAATACAACAAGCCTTGCTCAGGCCAAATTTGTTGAACTAACGGATATGCAAAAATGCCGATGTTCAGTGCTGCCATCATCATTGCGACAGTTCCCCGTACTTCATTATTATATTTTATGAACATGAGGACAATGAGCACTTTTGTTACAACACCATATAAAATCATCATCACAGGCAACACAGCGAGTGATGGCGTCAAAAGAACATGATTTAAATTGACGATGACGACAGAAGGCAGCGTCACATTAAGCACTAACGTCGAAATCACGCGACTGTCTTTCCCATTAATATAACCGATACGCTTTAGGATGTACCCTAGTGCAATTAATAATAATATCATCAAAAAATTCTCTGTCATGATACATCCCCCTTTGAAACAACTTGCTTCTATATTACTGTAAAACGTTTTAATTAAGCAATGTTAACGTGTTATAATGAAAAGGATTGATATAAGGAGGTGCCCTATGGATTTAGAACAGCAATTACAAGAGCTTAAAATGGACTATGTACGCTTACAAGGTGATTTGGAAAAACGCGAGTCCACGTCTCAACAAGTCGATCCACTGATTCAACAACTCGAACAAATCGAACAACAAATTGCTGAGGTACGTAGGCAACTTCGAGAAAATCATTAAAAGGAGCCATTCAACTCTAACTTAATCAACATTTGACTTTACTAGCAAGATACAGAAAGGATGTACTTCATGTTAGCTTACTTAATCTTATTACCCCTCATGTATTTGGTTGTTGCCTATATTAGTATTTTTAAAATGCGTATTATGATGCCGAAGTTATTAAGAGTGATTATGGGACTATTACTCATCATTGTCGTTGCGACTTCACTCGTCTATTACCCCGCAGAAACTTGGTGGGTATTTGTCGTCTTAATTTTATTAATTGGTAATGTTGAAATCACCGCATTCAAACATCTTAAAAATGATGAAAAAGGTGTACGTATTTTAAATATGATGAGTCTTTTTATTCTCGTTATTTATATCGTACTGGTTGCAGTTTTTATTTAAATCTGCCATTTACATATGCATATCGTGTAGCCATGAAGAACTAACGTTGCGCCTCAGCCAAAGCGCGCCGTTAGTTTTTTGTATATCACTGAAACAAAAGAGGGCCGATGTGACGTTGTGTCATGTCATCAGTCCTCTTTTTTCTATACTTGATGATAAAGTGGCTTCAATGAGACGAGTCGTGCAATGGCCTCATCCAGTTGTGCTTCATCAATCGCAAATGATAGACGCACGTAGCCTTCCCCTTCTTCACCAAAAGGATGCCCCGGTGCCGCTAAAATAGATTGTTCTTGTATTAAATGTTGAATGAAGGCATCGCTCGAAAACCCTTCTGGACATTTCAACCATAAGAAAATGCCCCCTTTAATCGGTTCATGCGGAATGGCTGCTTCATTTAAAGCCACTTCTATTTTATCGCGTCTTTTCCTAAATATGTCATTTTGTTTGTTCAATTCATGATCACATACGTTTAATGCGACTGTACAAGCATCTTGTAACGCCCCGTACATGCCTGCTTGAGTATGTGTGTGATATTTCCGAAGATTCGCAATCATTTCCGCGTTACCGACCGCAAAACCGACACGATATCCTGACATATTATAACCTTTTGAAAACGAAAACACTTCTATAGCACATGATTTGGCTCCGTCTGCTTGGAGAATACTCGGATTCGGTTGGTCAAATCCAAATGCTTGATATGCAAAGTCATGTACTATTTTTGTGGGCGTCTTTTTAAAACGGTCAATCGTCTCTTGGAAAAATTCAGGTGTTGCAACAGAACCAGTCGGATTATTCGGATACGTTAAATAGATGAGTTTTGTATTTGTAGTATCCACTGCATTCCAATCCGGTATGTAATGACGTTCAGGTGATAATTTTAATGGTTTCGGTATGCCCCTTGCGAGTCGCACGCCTGCATCATAATCTGTGTAGCCTGGATCGGGTAATAACACTTCGTCACCTGGCTCAATGACACACGTCGGCAAGGCAACAAGCCCGTTTTTCGTGCCATACAATAAACAAACTTCTTTATCTGGATCAAGTGTCACATTGAATTGCCGTTGATAAAAATCGACAATCGCTTGTCTGAACGCGTCTTTTCCTTGAAAGGCTAAATATTTTTGATTAGCAGGTTTCACAATTGCTTCCTGTAACGCTTTTATAATTTCAGGAGGTGTGTCGCCATCGGGTATACCGACTGCTAAATTAATCAACGGTAATGGCCCATGTTCAATCTTTTGTCCTACTGTTTTGCCAAAATAACTATCCGGAATTTCACTTAAAATTGTTGTATATGTCATCGTCTTCCTCCTTACATGCCTTTATTGTTATAAGAAAATCGTTATACCTATAAAGAGAAAGGGCTGAGACAAAGTCATGTACATATCCTGTCTCAACCCTCTTGTTTATGTTTAAAGCACTCTGTGTTTTGCCTAATGAACCGACTTATTTCATTGAGGATAATGGTTTCATCTTACATAATGAACCGTTTTACGTCAATGGTTTACGCCTTCTTTTTACGTCGTGTTAATTTCGCTTTTAACGTAAACAAAATTTCATAAATGACTGGGACGACAATGAGTGTGAGCAATGTTGAAGATAACAAACCACCGATAACTGTCGCCGCAAGTCCTTTCGAAATGAGGACGGAACTGTCTTGACCGAATAATAACGGAATTAATGCACCAATTGTCGCTATCGCTGTCATTAATATTGGTCGAATCCGTGTGCCACCCGCTTCTAACAGCGCTTCTTTCATCGGCAAACCGGCTTTTTCATTCGTAATGACACGGTCAATGAGAACAATCGCATTGGTCACAACGATACCGATTAACATCAGTAAACCAATCATACTTGGTACAGACAACGTTTCACCAGTCATCATCAACGCGAAAACGACACCGATAACCGTGTATGGCAGTGCGAATAAAATCGTGAATGGTGCAAGGGCGCCTTTGAATGTCAAAACAAGTACGAGATAGACGATAATAATCGCGGCTAACATCGCTATCATCAATTGTGAAAAGGCCTCTTGAATATCATCATTCGTCCCACCTAATGACGTATGCACATCACTTGGTGTATCGAGTCCATTTAACTGTCTCATCACTTCTTGAGAAATCGAACCGACGTCATCACCAGAAATCGTCGCCGAAACAGTGCTGACATAATCCCCACCTTTTTTCACGAGTGCGTTCGGTGTGGATGTCGTTTTTAATGTCGCAATGTCACTCAACTTACGATGATCCCCTGTTGGAGAAGGAATTGGCGTATTTTCTAACTTTTCTTTCGTCCAGTGCGTGTCTTTTTCTTGTTGCACAACGACATCATAAGTTTGATTTTGATCTTTAACCTTTGAAACCGTCATATCTGGGATGTTTTGATTGAGCATCATCGCTAATTGGCCCGCTGTCATTCCTGTTTTTGCTGCTTCATTCGGATCCACTTTCACTTCATATTGTTGATACGTTTCAGTTAAATCCGACTTCACGTTCGTTAAACCAGACACTTGAGACATTTTTTGTTGAATCGCCTTCACTGTGCCTTCAATCGCTGCAGTCGACGGTCCTGTCACTTCTACATTTAACGTGTTAGACGTCGCCCCTGTACCCATATCTAAGTTTTTCC
Source organism: Staphylococcus delphini (assembly GCF_900636325.1). Classification (NCBI taxonomy): domain Bacteria; kingdom Bacillati; phylum Bacillota; class Bacilli; order Caryophanales; family Staphylococcaceae; genus Staphylococcus; species Staphylococcus delphini. Next base: position 714,429 of record NZ_LR134263.1, on the reverse strand, counting down.
ATTCACCGTCATGATGATATGTCTTAATATGTTTTAACACGCGTTCAGGTTCTTGATCAAAGTTCGGTGTATCGGAATCATACTCGACCATTAACGCCATGTTATTCGTAGAGCCAGTCGGGTCAACAGGTGATGCGCCACCCACGGAATATTGCACGTGACGGACATGTTGATTGTCGAGCAAATATTTTTCGACTTCTTCTGCATGTGATAATACTTTCTGCTTCGTTTCACCCGGTTTTGGTGTATAGGTTAATGCCATAAACTTATCTTCACCCGTACTAATGAAGCTCGTTCCAATTTTCATACTCCCTAATACGATACTACCGATTAAAATGGCTGTACTTAAAATGATGACAATCCATTTATGGTTTAAACTCCAATTCAATACTTTTCGATATCCTCGGCCTACTGTACCGAGTTCGGATTTTGGTTTACGCTTCAAGCCACGTTTAAAGAAAATGGAACCGAGCACTGGCACGATCGTAATTGATACAAGTAATGAAGCAAGTAAACTAAATGTAATCGCATAAGCAAACGGTCTAAACATTTCGCCAACCGAACCTGTCACAAATGCAAGTGGTGCAAATACGACGATAGTCACTAATGTGGATGACATAATCGGGATGAACACTTCTTTTGTTGCAGATACGATGAGTCCATCTCCGGATAACGGCTCGTCTTGACGTGTCAGTCGGCGGTAAATGTTCTCGATAACGACAATAGAATCATCAATGACACGACCAATCGCAACTGTAAGCGCACCTAATGTCAGTATGTTTAATGAGACATCTGTCAGTTTTAACGCCACCATTGCGATGAGTAAAGACAACGGAATGGAAACAATCGAAATCGCTGTCATACGCACATTTCTTAAGAACAACATGATGACAATGACTGCCACGATGGATCCGAGGAGTGCTTTTTCTATCATCGTATTGAGTGAATCTTTAATCGGCTTAGAAGTATCCATAATTTTGACCGATTTAAGTTCTGGATGCTCTTTCACAAAATCTTGTATCGTTTGGTTTACATCGTTAGCGACAGCAACCGTATTGGCCCCTTGCGTTTTAACGATTTGAACATCGACAGCATCTTGACCATTCGTTCTAGAAATCGACTGACGTTCATCTGACAACTTCACTTCAGCAAGGTCACTTAACGCAACCGCTTGTGCACTTTGTGGATTGTTTGAAGGTGCCTGACCTGACGTTGCACTACCACTCTCTGATGCACCCCCGTCTTGTTGTCCTTGTGCGCTGCTGCCTGAAGACTGTGATGCAAGTGCTAACGGAATTTGCATATTTTTAAGTGCGTCAACGGAAGCATATTGCCCATCAACGACGACAGATTTTTCTGTATCACCAAATTGGAATAAACCTAATGGAGATTCTTTTGTTGCACCTTCAATATAGTCAGACACTTGTTTTGCATTAAGCCCTGCCTTTTGGAGTTTCACATCATCGAACTTTATCGTCACTTTACGCTCGATTTGCCCATTCACTGTGGCACGTTGAACCCCATCAATCGTTTGTAATTTCGGAATCAACTGTTCTTTAACAGCTTTGGTACTCGCTTTCACATCGTCTTTGTCATGTAAAATCGAATATGCCACCACTGGAAAAGCGTTCATTGAATTACGTTTAATGTCCGACGTTTGTGCCTCGCCTGGTAAATCCACCTTTTTCAGCGCTTTTTCAATATCTTGTTCCGCTTTATCCATATCCGTACTTTCATCAAAATTGACCGTAATCATGGATGCGTTTGATAAAGATTGTGTTTTAACACTTGTGACCCCTGCCATCCCCCGTATTTCTTCATCAATCGGGCCACTGATTTCTTTCATGACAGTTTCAGAAGTGGCACCCGGCATCGGTGTTGTAATCGTCAACATTGGTGGTTCAGTATCCGGTAACAATTCTAACCTCATTTTAAAACTTGCATAGACGCCTCCCAGCATGACAAGGAGTACCATCAATAAAATGGCAAACTTGTTCGATAACGAGAAGTCGATTAATTTTTTAACCACACGTATCTCTCCCTTTGAAATGACTTTACTACATCATGATTTCAGACCGTAAAAAATGCAGTCTTTCCATTAAATGTGTATGATACAACGCTGCGTATCGTTCTATCACACTTAAAAGGTGACACGAATAAGCACCTACGAGACATGTAAATGCATAACGTGACACCTTCTCTGTTTTTTCTTTGTTGTAACACTTTGAAATTACACCATGCTTACTTTATTTATGCGTTCTTTTGCCCTTTACGTTGTTGTATCGATTTGATTTGACGCACCAATTTAATTTTAAGTTGTGTCAATTGCGGTTTGAATTGTTCGACTGCTTTATACACAATAGGGTTCAGCACGTAATCAAATTCCCCAATTTTTTCGCTCAAACGTGTACCCCATGCCTTTTTAAACGCCCATAAACCGTAGTGACTTGAATCTTTGTCAGGGTTGTTATCTGTTCCTCCAAAATCATAAGTCGTCGCACCTTTTTCACGCGCAAATTGCATCATTTTAAACTGCATGTGGTGGTTGGGTAAAAAGTCGCGGTAATGGTTAGATGAAGCACCATAAAGATAATACGATTTGTGCCCCGCAAACATCAGCAATGCCCCTGATAAATAAATGCCCTCTGGATGCGTCCGTTCAAGTTGTGTCATATCGTCAATGAGTGCTTGGTTTTTCTTCATTTTTTGTGCTGCATCTTTTAACTTATTTTGAACTTTTTTGTTGTTTTGATCTTTTTCAGCTAACGTATCCATTTCAGCTTGTAACTTTTGTTGTTCTACCTTTAACTCAGCTAAAACAGGTTTCGGTTCAAGTTTCACTAAGAACAATTCCGCATCACCATCTGGATGAAGGGCATCATAAATCGTTTCAAAATAAGAAACATCACGTGTTAAGAAGCCATCACGCTCACCTGTTTCTTTCATTAAATCTGCAAATATTTTCAAGTCTTCGCGACCTTTACGTTCCACTTTCGTTCCACGTTTCAACGCCAGTCTCACTTTTGAACGATTGCGGTTTTCAAAGCTTTGAATTAACGCTTCGTCAGACTGATTAATTGGGGTAATCATCGTCATACGTGGTTGAATGTAATCTTTAGCTAAGCCCTCTTTGAATCCTTTATGTTTGAAGCCCATTTGTAATAAGTCTTGTACAACTGTCATCCCTTGATCAACTTCTACATCTGGGTCAATTTTAATCGTGTACGCTTTTTCACTTTGAGCAACTTGAATCGCTTCAGATAATAAAGTCTTCACCGCAACAGTATCTGAATAATCCACAACGAAGCCGCGTGAAGCATAACAAAGTGTAAAAGGGGTACGGGGAATCTTTTTAAAGAGTAATTGCGCCACACCTTTTAACTGACCGTTTTCTCCTACAGCGATACGTTTCGCATACCAACCTGTTAATTTTTTCGTATCGCCCCATTTTGTCAATTGTAGTAAATCGCCATTCGGATGCGCTTTAACAAATGCATCGTGTTCTTGATCGGTTATATTCATGCGTTTCATTTCTCGTTTAAAACTCCTTTTAGTTATCGTCTTCTCTTATTTTCTAGTATAATCAATGACACATTCGATTGAAACGTCACAGAACAGATGTATTAATCCAAACTGGAGGTCTCGTTATGCGTCAATTGATTTTACTTTTACTCTCTATCATAAATATCATCTTTATCGTATTCACATTTGTATTTCATATCGGTATCGACTACTTAAGTTTACGCATTATCTTTGTCGCGTTTTCATTGGTTGTCGGGACATATAATGTGCTCCTACATGAAACGAAACAACAACTCTTATTATCCGCTATTGAATTCGTCATTGCATTACTGCATATCGTACTCATCATTAGTGCCGTATACAGCGTTGTTTATGCGTGAGGCGGAATAAATTGATACCTTGCGCCTCTTGTACGAAAAGCAATCGGTGCATCAATGGTTTGATCGATAAATTGAACAGCTTCAATCCCGTCCTCTTTATCTTCCACCACTTTAAACTTGATTTTTTTCGCAGGGCTTTGGAGAATTGTATAGCGGTCTGAAGATTCAACTTCTTCCATATCAAACCATTGCTTCCAATGATCGACCATTGTTTGACGTTGATATGTATTGAATGTAATCATATCTAAAGTCAAATGTTGATGAAAATGTTCTTGTAAATCCGCTTCACGTGTTTCATCTGACGCGTGCCACTCTATAAAAAAGGGCATGATCACATCGAACTGATGGTTGGCTACATACAGCAGTCGCCATTGAATCATTTGTCCCTTTTTATTCTCTCTTGTCATTTCAACCGGCCCTACTGTTTCAAGCCCTCTTTCTTCAAATTGTACTTTTAATTGTTCAATATCGTGCGTTCTAAAACAGATCTTTTTAAATCCTTGTCGATAGCCATTTTCCATAATCGACGTCGCAAATGAATGTTTACCGACATCTGTTTTAGACTGTTGTTTCATTTTCCCTTGATGATATATATCTATCAATTCAATATAAGATAAATCTATTTGGACGAGACGATTATAAGTCCCTAAATTTTCATGTTGACCACCTGGTTGAATTTCCAAATATTTCCCGGGAAACTCGAACTGATTTAATCCATCGATGTAATGAATCACGTGATCAAATTCTATATCTATCATTTGTGCGCTCACTCCCAATTCTCATGCCATAATATTATTTTACCAAATATTTGTTGTGAAATCTCGATATAACACGCACTTCACTTTTGCGTTGATAAGCGCGCTTTTATCCAACAACTTTCACATGAAGTGTTATAATATGCTTTAATAACCTATTCAGAAAGGAGTCTCGTATGGAACCTTCAATATTATTTGATCATTTCACCAAACTTTACCGTCCCTATATTAAAGTCGTCCACCCATTACTTGATGAACATCAACTCTACCCCGCACAATGGTTAGTGATGAAAGATATCGCGATCAATCCCGGTACGACTCTCGTCCAAATTTCAAAACGCCGTTCGATTGAAAAACCGACGACGCGAAAAATTTTAAAAGCATTGGATGCGCAAGGTTGGTTATTGATTCGCCCAGGTGAAGTGGATAAGCGAGAAAAGCATCTCTATTTATCTGAAGCCGGTCAAGCAATCCATGAAAAGTTAAAGTTACAGATTGGTCAACTCCAACGGCAAGCCATCGAGCCGCTTCAACTTTCCGACGATGAGATTGCACGTGCAACAGATATTTTAGAACAGTTGTATCAATCGTTACTCACACAACTTCAAAATGATGAAATATAACATGACCTATCTATTTATCAGCATATGCTACGTTGATAAATAGGTAGGTTTTTTAATGGCTCAGATGATGTCATATGCTTTCGTATTTCTGCTATTCATCAAAAATCGTCATTATTTTACCCCCTTAAAGACATCTCCTTTTAACGCTATTGTCTCGTTTTTATCAATTCATCAAATTTTTACAATATTGTTATAGTTGTTTTGGTATACTTAACGCGTAAACAATATTTTTAAGGAGGCAATCTATTGAAAAGCAAATTAATAACTTCAACTTTAGTTTTAGGCCTACTCACGACAGGCTCAATCTTCCACGATTCGGCAGCACAAGCTGAAACGGCATCACCAACACTGATTCATGATATTCAAGGTGCGGGTCATACATCACCTTTGAAAGATCAACGCGTTGAAAAAGTACCGGGTATTGTGACTTATATTTATAAGGCCAACAACTATTATTATTTCCACCTTCAAACGCCGGACGCGCAAAAAGATAAAAATCCTGCCACTTCTGAAGGCATTATCGTCTTTGCTGGCAAAGAGAAACCTCACGTTAAAGTCGGTGATCTAATTCATGTTTCGGGCACGGTCCGCGAATATGCAATTGAAGGTTACGCGGAAAAACAACAAACAGATTTACCATTGACTGAAATTGATGCACGTCCAGATCAAGCAGGGCAAATCACCGTTCAAAAAACGCATCAACCTTTACCTCAACCGGTAAAAATCAAAAAAATCCCACAACAAATCGCTTCTTCGCAACATTTTTCTGTTTTCAAACCGGATACATATGCAATTGATTTTTGGGAAGCGTTAGAAGGCATGCGTGTGGAATTTGGCGATGTCCGCAGTGTAGGCCCTCAAGACCACGGCGAAGTGTTTACAGTGCTGAATCAAAATCGTCGAGAAACGAAAAATGGTGGTGTTTTATTAAAACCTGATAATGCCAATGGTCAACGTATCGCCTTTAAAATGCATGATGACAGCAAGCGCGCACAAGATTTTAACATTGTGACGGGGGATCGCTTCAAAGGGCCTTTAATTGGTTATGTGAACTACAGTTTTCAAAATTATAAAGTGAATATCGATTTAAAAGAGATGCAACAAGCGTATGTTCAAGGGAAAGCACAACCTAAAGGGACAACATTAAAACCGTCCGAAAATAAACTGACAGTGGCGTCCTACAACTTAGAAAACTTTTCAAATGACGTTAAAAGTTCAAGTGATGATAAGGCACGTAAACTCGCAAATGGTATCGTTAGCCATATGAAACAACCTGACATTGTCGGCGTGACAGAAGTTCAAGATAACAATGGACCAGGTAAAGGTAGTGCTGACGCCTCGGCTTCATATAAACGTCTCATCCAAGCCATTAAAGATGCGGGTGGTCCGACATATCGTTATGTCAATATCGATCCCGAAAACAATGTAGATGGCGGTCAACCTGATGCGAATATTCGTGTCGGCTTTTTATACAATCCTGAGCGCGTGACATTTAGCGACCACATTCCAACGGGTGACGCCACTACGAGCGTCGATTATGAAAACAACCAACTTACACGAAATCCAGGTCGTATCGCACCACAAGATCCTGCTTTTGAAGATGTACGTAAATCATTAGCTGCTCAATTTGACTTTAAAGGGCAACAAGTCATTGCGATTGCTAACCATTGGAAATCAAAACGTGGTGATGATGGATTATTCGGCAGTCATCAACCTGTTCAATTAACTTCCGAACCACAGCGTGTAGAAATCGCACATCGTATTGGTGAATTTACGGCACAAGTTCAACAACAAAACCCTAACGCCGCCATTATTTCAGTAGGCGATTATAATGACTTTCAATGGTCAAAACCGCTTAAAACTTTTGAGTCGTATGGTTTAACGAACAAGGTGAATGATGTGCCTAAAAACAAGCGCTATTCTTATGTCTATCAAGGAAACACGCAAACGCTGGATCACATTTTAGTGTCGGAACATTTAAAACGCCAAACGAAACTCGATATGATTCACGTTAATAGCGACTTCACTGATATGGCTGGCCGTGCAAGTGATCACGACCCGATTCTTGCTCAAATTGACTTTACCAAGCAAATTAAAAAGCAGAAAAAACAGAAGTAACTATTAATGTAAAAAAGCTGGGATGGGACATAAAAATTTTTGATGCTATTGATGCAATATTTTTGTTAAACTTGCCCTCCCTATGATTTGTGGCTTTAGATTGCCTTCATGGCTTCGCGTTCCTAGGGGCTGGCCCTACAACTAAATTCGGCTTGATTATAGTGTACATTTGGTGGTAGCCGAATTGGATTTTCCGGACCAGCTGATCCCTCAGGAGTCTCAGCCTTCTGGGCAATCTTATATCAAATACACAGAACTGAAGGCAAGTTTATGAAATCAAGAAAACAATAGCATCAATTTTTATCCCATTCACGCTTATTTTCCGACCGTTTTAAAGTCATTAATGAATATGCAATCTATGTATGGCTTGAGGTTTAATTTTTTCAAGCCCCATCCCTTGGTATACACAACAAAATATAGGAAAGGAGCTGAGGAACTTAATGTCCCAGTGTCCCAGCTTTTTTCTACTATTTATGCCAAGGTGTGTGAAAAAATTATCCACCTATATAATTCATATTAATTTTCTTCTGCTGTCTCTTTGCTACTGTTTCTGCTGTTCGTTCATCAGAATAACGATCGTCACGAATGTGCCACAATGCTTTCAACTGAGCCAAAATCTCGGCATCATCCGCCCCGCTTCTCAATAGCCCTCGAATATCAAAGCCACTTCCTGTACTGAATAAGCAACCGTAAAATTTACCATCTGAAGATAGACGTGCTCGTGTACAACTTGAACAAAATGAATCCGACACACTTGTAATCAGTCCAAACTGTGCTTGACTTCCGACATGGCGATAATATTGCGCAACTTCCCCATAATATTCTGGAGACACGGGTTCGATGTCAAATTCACTCGCAATCATCTGCAACATCTCATCTTTAGTGACAACTTTACTAAAGTCCCAACCGTTATCATTACCGACGTCCATAAATTCAATAAAACGAACCGTAACGTCTTTATCTTTAAAATAACGGACCATTGGCAAAATTTGATGATCGTTGACACCCTTTTGAACGACAACGTTAATTTTAACTTTTAAACCGATACTGATGGCATAATCGATTTGTTCAAGTACAGTCGTCGCCTTAATATCACGGTTGTTAATCGCTTGAAACACTCGGTCTTCAATTGCATCTAAACTGACATTAATACGACGTAACCCCGCATCATACAGTTTTTGCCCATGTTTTTTCAATAATAAGCCATTCGTCGTCAAACCTATATCTTCAATGCCTTCAATCTGTGTAATTTGGGCGATTAATTGATGGAGGTCACGACGTAGTAACGGTTCACCTCCTGTAATTCTCACCTTTTTAACACCTAATTGTGCATATAACTTTGTGATACGTACAATTTCTTCAAAAGATAACAATTGATCTTTCGGTAAAAACACATAATCGTCACCGAAAATTTCTTTTGGCATGCAATAATCGCAACGAAAATTACATCTATCAGTTACGGAAATGCGCAAATCACGAATGGGTCTGCCCAATTTATCAAGTATTTGGTCTGCCATATTGCGCCTCCTTTTCTTATTTCGCTAGTTCTGCTTCTAATGCTGCCAAATCTTGTTGATAATTCACATTTTGATACCAATAGTGCGGGCTCTCAATCGTATTCGCCTCTAACCAATCTGTTGATACTTGTTCATACACATGTTTCATACTCAGATTATCCGACTGTAAAACATTTTCAATAATAGGCAACACCCGTTTATGATAAAAAGCAATGGTCGGTATCGGACGTCCGTCATCCATAAATCCGGCGATGTCTAAATGTTCTTCAATAAGATTTGCAACCATAAACTGGTACAGATGGCTGATCGCTTTTTGAGTGACCATCGGCGTATCAACAGAAATGACGAAATAAAGATCCTCATCTGTATCACGCGACATCGCACTATAAATACCAGCGAGTGGTCCTTTATCTAGATGTTTCGGTTCATCTACAACGACCGCGTCATGTTGAAATTGAGAAAATAGTTGTTCGTTCGTACTAATTAAAACCTCATTGAACATGTTCGTCGCTTGTAACGTTTGGACAAGTTTGTGATAAAACGTCGTCCCATTAATTGTCGCAAATGCTTTCGGTGAGCCAAATCTCTCTGAATGCCCACCAGCAAGTATAATAGCTTTCATGACTAATGTTTAACCTCCACTGACTGGCGGAATCAGTGCAACCACGTCGTATGGCTGAATGAGATCTTCCGCGCGTGCAAACTCTTCATTGATTGCAACTTGAAATTTTTTCCCTTGAATGACGGGATAAGTTTGGTATAAATGTGTTGTTAAATCCGCAACAGGCACTTCATAATCAAAATGAAACACATCTTCTGAACGATTCACAAGTTCTTTAATTTCTGCAAAGTATAACACCTTCACGATGAAAGTCCTCCTTTATTGACAGCATCGTCGTGATAACCACGTTGATGTCCTTGCCATTCTGCGCCATCTTCCCAAATTTCTTTTTTCCAAATTGGGACGACCTCTTTAATCCGTTCAATCGCATATTCATTTGCAGCATAGGCATCTTTACGGTGAGGTGATGATACGCTAATACAAACTGCGATATCAGAAATTTGAAGCGCACCTATACGATGACCTATCGCAGTGATAGTCCCAGGCCAACGCTCCGTTATTTCATCACCAATTTGCGCCAGCTTTTTTTCAGCCATAGGAACATACGCTTCATACTCTAAATATTCTGTGCGGACACCTTTCGTCCATTCACGGACATGCCCTGTAAACACAACCACCGCGCCTTGTTTTTCATTTAATGTGTATGCGCGGTATTTTTCCGGTTCTAACGGTTGTGTTGTCACTTCAAATTGTTTCAACCCGATCACCCTTCATTCATTTCTATCCACTCAGTGAGCCACGTGAATAACGCATGCGCATCTGATGTTATAGCATCTCTTTTAACTGCAAATTTTACATTCGACAACTGTTGAAGTTGCGCATATTCTGCTTCATTACGATACACTATCACTTTATCGTAATGTTCATGTTTGTATCCTTCAACGAGTATGATACTTTTTTCAATGGTAACACATTCATCAATTAAAGTCCGTAACGGCATTTCACCAGCTCGTTGGACGCTTTCAATATACTGATGGCCTTGGACAATGCTTTGATCCGCCCCAGCATTAAAATGACGCATATGATCTAAATGGTCAGCCGGCAACGTAATGTCCTCCCCAGCGTGACCATGGTGTTTAATCGTCACGACAGCATAGCCTAAACGTTTCACATGGGCCACTAACTTTTCCATAAGCGTCGTTTTACCTACATCTTTAAACCCTACCACTTGTAAAATCATAAGCTACTCTCACGTTGATACGCTTCTGATGATGTTAATATCACTTGTACGTCATGACCTTGTTCAAATCCGCGTGTGCCACCTGGTAAAACAATCATGGCGTTACTATGCGCAATGGACACGACGGCACCTGACTTGTTGAAACCTGATGGGCGTACTGTCGCTTCACGCCCTGTGAGTACGACATTGGCACGAATAAAACGTGTAAATGGATTCGCCTTTTTAAAGTCTTCCATCAACGTCGCACGCACCATGCTTGGGTAACATTTTTCAGCATGCATCATATGGTACATCGCTGGTTTAACGAATAATTCAAAGCCAGAATAACAAGCTGAAGGATTTCCCGACAAGCCGAATAAATATTTGCCTTCTGATACTGCGACAGTCGTTACACTGCCTGGTCTCATCGCTACTTTATTAAACAACACATCAGCGTCTAATGCTTGATAAATATCTGGTAAATAATCAAAATCTCCTACCGACACACCACCTGTTGTAATAACAATATCGTGCGCGGCAAACGCTTTTTTGACGACAGCTAAGCTACTGTCAAAATCGTCTTGTTGAATTTGATACAGTTCAGCTTCAATACGTTCTTTACGCAATAATGCAGCAATCATCGGACCATTTGAATTACGAATTTTCCCTGGTTCCAACGGCGCATCAATATCAACCAGTTCGCTGCCCGTCGCAATAATGGCTACTGTCGGTTTTTGAAATACGGGAACGTCAACATAACCAAAAGTGGCTAGCACTGCAACAACGCCCGCATTGATCCGTTGGCCTTTCTTTAAAACCACATCACCCGTTGCAGTTTCTTCACCTTTTAATGACACATTTTCTAATGACTCAAACGGCTTACGAATCGTAAAACCTTCTGCCGTTTCCACCGTTTGTTCGAGTATCACAACGGCATCTGCACCTTGTGGCATTGCAGCACCTGTCATAATGCGTACAGCTTGCCCTGTTTCAAGTCGCTTCGTGGATACACTCCCTGCTCCGATGTGGTCGACGACTTCAAATTGGATACGGTTGTCACTCGAAGCCCCTGCTGTATCAACACTTCTCACCGCGAAGCCATCATAAGGGGATTTATCAAAACGCGGAATGTCATACGTCGCAACGATATCTTCGGCGAGTATGTAACCTTCACTTTCATAGATGTTCACTGTCGTCTTTTTCATCTCAATCTCTTGTTTCATAACACGTTGTAGCGCCTCTGACACAGGGATAGGATGTCTTTTTTCTACTGGCATGATGAACCACTCCTAACAAAATGAAAAATTCATGCTATACTATCCTTGCATTCAAGTAAGGAGGAATAACATGTCTGAATTTACACACCTTAATGCACAAGGTCATGCAAAGATGGTAGATGTTTCTGACAAACAAGTCACGAAACGTACAGCTATCGCACATTCAAGCATTCAAGTTAATGCCACGATTTATGAACAAATTACGCAAAATACAAACAAAAAGGGCAATGTTTTAAATACCGCACAAATCGCAGGGATTATGGCGGCTAAAAATACGTCGACGATTATTCCCATGTGCCACCCGTTAGCACTCACTGGGATTGATGTTGCCTTTGATTGGGACACTTCTGAAGATCAGTACATTTTGAACATTACAACGACAGTGTCTACAAATGGCAAAACCGGTGTGGAAATGGAAGCCTTAACTGCCGCTTCTGCCACTGCGTTAACCATTTATGATATGTGTAAAGCCGTTGATAAAGGCATGGTCATCGGTGCAACGTACCTCGTTCAAAAAACGGGCGGTAAATCCGACTTCAATCGCACATCCGACTAAATCACATCCATCTGTAATGGGACGGAACATCATGACTCTTGTAACTTTACTATGATAAATGAAATGTGCTATATGGAATGAAAAAATCAATTACGATGTGATTAGGCTGAAATTTTTGGCGTTTTCTACTTTTCAAAAGTTTGCCCTCATTGATTTACAGTCTTTGATATTCAATTGCTAAATTCGGCAAGCCTCCTAGGAACGCGAAGCCATGATGGCAATTGTAGCATTCAAAATATTTATCAATAAGGGCACGCTTTTATTTATTCATTTCATAAACTAAATGCGTGAGTTCTGGTAATATGAGTCGATTCAGCGCTAATTTTACAGCGCCTGTTGATCCTGGCAAGCAAAAGATTAGCGTTCGATTCGCTGTACCTGCAACAGCTCGTGATAACAACGCGCGTGTCCCGACATCTTCTGTAAAGCTTAAATAGCGAAACAACTCACCAAACCCTTCAATCTCCTTATCTAATAACGGTGTCACTGCTTCAATCGTTACATCTCTCGGTGCAATTCCTGTTCCACCTGTCGTCACAATGACATCGATATCTTCTGTAAGCCATTGTTGCACAGCTACTTGAATGGCAGTCAGTTCATCTTTAACAATCGTATAATGTTGAATTTCCACATCAAAATCTGCCGTTTGTAATAAAGTTTGAACGCTTTGTCCCCCTTTATCCGTCTCAGTCGTTCGCGTATCGGAAACGGTCAATACTGCACAACGGACAGGTCGCTCTAATTTGACGTTCGTATGCATGGAATCACTCCTTCATTAGCCGAATAATTTATGTATCATCACTTGTGCCGCGTCAATATCTGTTAAACCATGAATGAGTAGACGCCCATCTTGAAAAGCGACAATACGTGAATTTTCAAATTTAAATTGTAATAAATAACCATTGGACTTGTAGGGTAGCGCTCGCGCATCTAAAAATGACTTTAATCGCTCAAATGTCAGTTCTGGATGTTGATATTGTACGGTATCGCGACCACATAAAGCGGCATAAGTAGACGTTCGTGTATTTAAATACGGATAGCTCGGTTGATGACCACACGTTGGGCAGTCTTCACGTTGCAATCGTTGCATGCCAAACGCAAAATGTGTCCCTTCCCATATATCGCCATAAGTCAATTTAGGTTCAATAGGTGTCTCAGTTAAAATTTTCAGTGCGTCTCTTAACTGAAAACTCGTTGTCATTGTGACAGCAGGTTGAATGACTCCTACCGTATCACACGTAAGATTGAGAGATGGAATTTGTGGGACTAAACATTGAAAACAAGGCGTTTGTCCAGGAATAAATGGTGCTGAAACATAGGTACTTTGTACGACGCCGCCATAAATCCAAGGAACACGATAATAATACGCTGCGTCATTGATGCGCATACGTGTTTCAAAATTGTCTGTCGCATCCAAAATTAAATCAACAGCTGGCACATGTGTTTCTAAAAATTCACGAGCAACATGTGCAATATAAGCCTCAATGTGTACATCACGACGTATTGCTTGAAGCATCTCTTTTGCGGCCATTACTTTCGGTACACTTTCATCCGCATCACGTTCTGTAAACAACGTCTGTCGCTGTAAATTAGAATGCTCAATATAGTCCCGATCCACAATGATAAGCTTCCCGATACCTGCACGGACTAATCCTTCCGCAAGATGCGTTCCTAATGCGCCCATACCCACAATGAGTACAGCTTTTGCATTGATTTTCTGTTGACCACTCGGCCCTATTCCTTTGTATAACATTTGCCTAGAATATCGTTCTTCACCCATCATCATAATCCTCTCCCACAATACTATTCTCAATTATACGGATTTTTCGAAAGGGACTCAACGGATTAAAACGGCTGATTACCCTATTCATCGCGAGGTAAAACAATGAAATGATCAGCGCTGATTCCCTATATCGTAAACAAGCGAACCAAAGTAGTTGCATACATACCTTTGATCCGCTATTAAAACGATTTTATTTTCTCTCATGTTGATGTCTTATCCGAACAACGGCGCCTCGTAGTGCCTTAGCCCTTCACATATCCCAAGATGCTTTATGAACATCAGGCCGTCTCATTCTATCACAATAACTTCATCAGCTAATGTTTCAGCTTCCCACTTTGAATGTGTCACAAAAATGATTGGAATATGCCACTCATTAAAAATTCGCTTCACCAAGTCCATACTTTCTTTGCGTGACCCTTCATCCAAACTTGAAAATGGCTCGTCTAATAATAATATTTCTGGGCGCATACTTAATGCTCTTGCTAGTGCGACACGTTGCTTTTCACCACCCGAACAACGCTCTGGATAAACGTGCTTCAAATGTTCGATATTCAAATGTTTCATCAAATCTGCAATATGCGTGTTCCAGTGTGTCATAAAGGTAATGTTGTCCAACACGGTCATATGCGGGAACAATTGATAGTCTTGAAACAAATAGCCGATGTGACGTTCGCGAATAAGAACGTGTCGGTGTTGCGACGTATCAGTCAATACACGTCCATTTATTTCAATTTTGCCATAATCTGGATTACAAATACCTGCAATAACGTTCAATAAAGTCGTTTTGCCAATCCCTGATGCACCTTGAATGGCATAGATTTTAGGTTGATCGCTTTGAATTTGAATGCCGATGTGACGTTGGTTAATGGTCATGTTGATTTGAAGTTTTAACAATTAATCCACCTCACGATAACGCTCTTGATTCATCATATTCATTGTTCCTATAATACTAATCGCAAATGCCACTAAAACGAGTACCCATAACCATGCTTGGTGTTCTCTACCCTGTTGAACGAGAAAGTAAATTTCTAACGGCAACGTATTGGTTCTACCAGGAATGTAACCCGCAATCATGAGGGTCGCCCCAAATTCACCAATCGCACGTGCAAAGGCAAGCATCGTTCCTGAAATAATGGCACGCTTCGACAGAGGTAAGGTGATTTTGAAAAAGATTTTTCGTTCAGAAGCCCCCATCGTCCGTGCGGTATTCAGCATACGCGGATTAATATTACGAAAACCGTGGACCGTATGTTGATACATGAGCGGGAAACTGACAATGACTGAGGCTACGACAGCACCAACCCATGTGAACACGACTTTAATCCCTAAAATGTCAGTGAGGAGATGACCTACAGGATGATCCACCGAAAAGAACATAAGTAGTAAAAAGCCTAATACGGTCGGTGGTAAGACGATAGGTAGCAGTACAATACTTTCAATCAGATGTGTCCATTTCGTTCGTCGATGATACATCACACGTGCGAGTGCTATTCCAAGTATAAATACGATAATTGTACTCACAAAAGCCACTCTAATGGATATCCAAAAAGGCGTTAAGTCAGGCATAATGATCACCTATTTTTCAAAATGATAGTCTTTTAAAATACGTTGTGCAGTGTTACTTTTCATAAAATCATACCAAGCATTTGCCGCTTCAGTATCAGTCACTGTGCCCATGCGATAGACAATCGGTGACTTTAATGGCGCGTCCGAAACTTTCTCTACGCCAGTATGTGGTGTTGTGCCGACGTATAAGTCTGTTTGATAGACAAAACCCAGCTTTGCATTTCCTTTATTGACATAGTTTAACACTTCACGCACGTCTTTCGCATACACGATACGTTCTTCAACGGATGACCATTGATTTTGATCTTCCAAATAAGTTTTAGCATATTTCCCGGCTGGCACGGATTTCACTTCACCGATTGCCAGCTGATCGTTGTCCCCCAGTTGATCAATACTTTGAATGTCACTGCCTTTACGATGAATCAATACTAATTTGTTGTGGGCGTAATCGTATGTATGTTGTACTTTTCCTTTTTCTTTCAACATAT
Organism: Staphylococcus delphini; assembly: GCF_900636325.1. NCBI lineage: Bacteria > Bacillati > Bacillota > Bacilli > Caryophanales > Staphylococcaceae > Staphylococcus > Staphylococcus delphini. The sequence continues at coordinate 698,063 of NZ_LR134263.1, read as the reverse complement.
CGACATCTTTCGTATTCGCGGACATGAAGACATCCACTGGCGCACCTTTATCGATTTGTTCTCGCAATGCGCCAGAACCCCCGTAATTAAACGACACATCGACATGAGGATACTTTTCATGAAATGCTTTTTCTAATGCTTTCGTCACATCTGTTAAACTTGCCGCAGCAGAAATGGTCAATGATTGTTCAGATGTTGATTTTTGATCACTCGATTGCGTACCTTTTTGTCCACACGCTGATAAAATGACAGCGAAAAGCCCAATAACCATTAACAAGCTCACCCATCTTTTCATATGTCGCGCCTCCTCAATTGCTTTTTTACGTTAAAATACGCTCGAAATCAGTATATCAAATTTCGAACGTATTTTGAGTTGATTCCTATTCAGTTTTTAACATTTAGCGTTGCGATAAAACGTTGAAAAGCCGCTTGACCCGCTTCATCCCTTTTAAAGACCCCTGCATCTTGAAGGACGCGTTCAAATTTATAACCGACTTCTTGACGCACAATCGCTTCAGCATCTTGCGTGTCAAAATCATACTTTTCTTTCATTTCTTGTGCCCATGCGTTATGCACGCCAAGGTCTACCGTTTCATCGCCATTTAAAAATGCAATCACATCTTGCAATTCATTTTTTAAACGTCCAGGTAAAATCGCTGTTCCCATGACTTCGATTAATCCGATATTTTCTTTTTTAATATGTTGAACATCTTGATGCGGATGGAATACACCGTCCGGAAATTCCTCTGTACGTTGATTATCACGTAACACGATGTCCATTTCATATTGGCCATCACGGAATCTCGCAATCGGTGTCACCGTATGATGACGTTCTCCTGAATCACTATGCGCTTTCACTTGCACACTTGCATCACTGTAACCTTCCCATCGACGACGTATCCATTCGCTTGCCGCAATGAGCTGTTCCGTATCTGTCGCCGTTAAACGAATGACACTCATCGGCCATTTGACGATACCGGCTTGTACAGTCGGAAAGTCCGTTAATTCAAATGTACGTTCGATGGGTGCCAGGGCCATTGGAAAATCATGACGTCCAGCTTGATAATGGTTGTGCGATAAAATCGAACCGCCAACAACTGGAATATCTGCATTCGATCCAATCGTATAGTGTGGAAATTGCTTTACGAAATCGAGCAAGTTTTCAAATGTTGCTTGATTGATTAACATCGGTGTATGTTCACGCGATAACAAAATGCTATGCTCATTAAAATACAAATATGGAGAATATTGGAATCCCCATGCTTCGCCGTTAATTTGCATTTGCACGTTACGATGATTTGAACGTGCCGCAGAAGTCATCGTCCCATAATAACCTTCATTTTCCATACAAATCGCACACTTTGGATAAGAGGAAGTTGGCGCATTTTTCTCACGTTCAATTTGTTTCGCATCTTTTTCAGGTTTCGATAAATTGATCGTAATCTCAAAATCACCATACGCTGTCGGCACATGATAAACGATATTTTTCGCGATCGCTTCTTCTTTAATGTAATGATTCAGGTGGCTCAACTGATAAAAATAATCTGTCGCCGCTTCTGGTGAAAGTTGATAACGTTTATAAAATTCACGATTTACCGACGAAGGTCTCGGCGTGATTAAATCCATCAAACTCGCTTCTAACTGTTCACGCGCTGACAAAATATCTTCAAACGCACCTCGCTCAATCGCATCTTCAATAAGTAAATTTACGATTTCAATCGGCGCTTGCGATTGCACGTCATGTTCAGTATCTAAAAGCGCAATATCATCTGCCTTTAAACGTGACAAAATTTGGTTGACGACATAAATACGGTCCCCTACTTCATAGTCGCCATGCGCAATAATATCATCTGCAAATTGATACACATGTGCTGCGTTTGCCATAATGAGCCTCCTTTAGACGTTTTCGTAGCCATCCGGGTGTTTTTGGTGCCATTCCCAAGCAGTACGGATAATTTCATGAATGTCATCATGTTGCGGTTGCCACTTCAATAACGCTTTCGCTTTATCACTTGAAGCGACTAATTTACTTGGATCACCCGCACGTCTTGGCGCCACAACTGCCGGAATGTCTCGATCTGTCACTTCGCGTGCAGCATTTAAAATTTCTTTCACTGAGTAGCCATGATTTGTCCCTAAGTTGAACGCACCACTTTCGCCACCCGCTTTTAAATAATCGTACGCTAAAATATGTGCTGAAATTAAATCTGTGACATGTAAATAGTCTCGAATTGGCGTACCGTCTGGTGTATCGTAATCATCACCAAACATTTTCAATTCATCACGTTGACCTAATGCGACTTGAAGGACAACTGGAATGAGGTGCGTTTCCGGATGATGATCTTCACCAATCGCGCCATTTTCTTTTGCCCCTGCAACATTAAAGTAGCGTAACGCAGCGTAGTTTACACCATACGCTTCATGACACCAACGTATCATTTTTTCCATCACAAGTTTACTTTCACCGTAAGGACTCGTTGGTAATTTTTGTGACGTTTCAACAATTGGTACCTCTTCAGGTTCGCCGTAAACTGCAGCTGTAGAACTAAAAATGATATGTTGAACATCGTGTTCACGCATCACTTCGAGTAATACTTGCAATCCGTAAACATTGTTATTGAAATATTCAAGCGGATATTCTACTGATTCGCCGACTAACGAATACGCACAGAAATGGAACACGCCTTCAATGTCCTCTTTTTCGAAAACGTCATTTAAAAATTCGCGATCACGGACGTCCCCTTCATAAAAGCGCGCATCTGCATGCACCGCTTCACGATGTCCTTTGACTAAATTATCAACGACAACGACATCATAACCCGCTTCAACTAATTGATCGACACAGTGGCTTCCGATATAACCTGCGCCACCTAATACAAGCATAGACATACTCCATACACTCCTTTATTGTTCCTCTAAAGTACGTACACCGTTTGCGATATCCACATGATAGAACGACGGTGCGTACCCTACCGTTTTCGTATAGGCTTCAGTCACCTTTGCTTCAAGGTCAGCAATTTTATCTTTGTGTACTAACGCAATCGCACATCCTGCAAAGCCTGCACCAGTCATACGTGCCCCTAATACACCGTCGACTTGTTGTGCCGCTTCTGCCAATGTATCTAACTCTAATCCTGTCACTTCATAATCATCTTTTAATGACGCATGAGACGCATTTAATAATTGACCAAACGCTTCGAAATCATGCGCTTGTAAAACTTCGTACGCTTTTTTTGTACGTTCATTTTCTGAAATCGCATGTTTCGCACGGCGTCGAAGCACATCATCATCAATTTTGTCTGCATATTGTTCAAATTGCGCTACTGAAATCTCACCTAATGACTGCACATCAAGATAATTTTGTAATTGAGCTAACGCACGCTCACATTCACTTCGACGTTCGTTATATTTCGACTCTGCAAGTTCTCGGCGTTTATTCGTATTCATAATCGAAATTTTGTAATCGCCAAATTCTGTCGGTACGTAGTGATATTCTAACGTATTCGTATCTAACAAAATCGCATGGTCTTTTTTACCGAATCCAACAATAAATTGGTCCATAATCCCTGAATTCACACCAATAAATTCATTTTCGACACGTTGCCCCATTTTCACGAGCTCAAGGCGGTCCATTTCAATACCGAATAAAGTCGTCACAAGGTGCCCTGTTAACAACTCGATAGACGCAGATGATGATAAACTTGCGCCATTTGGAATGTTACCTTCAACAACGATGTCAAAGCCACGATCAATCTCTGGAAATTGCTCAACCAAATAACGAATCATCCCTTTTGGATAGTTCGCCCACTGATGTTCAGCATTGTAATCTAAATGGTCTAGATCGAACGTCATCACACCTGCTGATTCAAAATTCACTGAGTAAAGTTGAATCTTACGGTCGTCACGTAAACGCCCCACACCATATGTGCCTAATTCAATTGCTGCTGGAAATACAAAGCCACCATTGTAATCTGTATGTTCGCCGATTAAATTGATACGCCCTGGTGCAAAAGCTGTCACTGTTGGTTCTGCGTTAAAAATGTCTTTAAATGTTTGAGTTAGGTTTTGCATATCTCACACCCCAAAGTCTTTATAGTAAACAACAATTACAGTTTACTGTTTATTTATCCAACTGTCAACTGAGACCGCTTTCAAAAAACTTTCTCGATAATTTAAATGCGTGTTCAACTGCATATGAATCGCGACTTGGCGTTGGCCTTTCATTTGATCTTGAGCCAAACGAACCGCTTGACGGCCAAACTCCTCAATGGGAATACGAATGCTTGAAATCATCGGCGCTGTATATTGCGTTATCTCAGAATCATTAAAGCTGACCAGTTGTACGTCTTCAGGTACACGTATTTGCGCTTGTTGTAACCCTTGCAATACGCCCACTGCAAGCACATCATTTCCGGTAATGACGACTTGTGGCAGTACGTCATCCTGTGCGATACGTTGGCCAATTTCGAGACCATTTTGACGCTCCCAATTTGACGGATAATAAAGTTCTTCTGCATTTGTTTGTGCACACCAATCGATATAGGCGCGTTGTCTCGCATCAGCAATTGTATCATGCGTTTGACCCACATCACGCACCTTTGTTTCTCCACCAACGTATGCCACTTTGTCGATATGTTGGTGTTGAAGTAATTCGAGTAACGCTCGCATACTGTCATATAAATCAGAAGATACCGCATCGATATGACTCGGCGCATCGATTTGATTAATTAAAATGAGCCGCGCATTATATGTATAAAGCTGTTGAATCACTGATTGTTTGAACGGTCCAATGACAATCACCGAACCCGCCTTTTCCACTTGTTGCAGTTGTTCAATCGACGTCAATGCGTTCGTACGAATCGTTTTCTTCAGTGTTAGATTCAAATGCTTCACTTCTTTTTCAATCGCTAATCGGAGTTCTCGATAATACGGGTCAATCATTTCTTTCTCTTTTGATGCATGTGTCACAATTTGGATTTGTCGTGTCAGACGCTTTTGTTTTGTATAATTTCGTGCATTGGCAATTTCGATAATGCGCTGTCTCGTCTTTGTTGCAACAGAAAGCGAAGGATCCTCATTCAACACACGCGACACCGTACCAGGACTCACACCTGCCTCTTTCGCAATCTCTCTAATACTCGCCATCATTCAACCTACTCTCTTCATTTGTTTACTATAGTTTACTTCTTTTGTTTTCTCTTTTCAACTCTCTTCATATTTCAAATTCTGTTAAAATCATTGGAGAAAGTTTAAAATTGGGATATATATCATCAGCATGCGTACATTTTTTGAAAGGAGGTTGTACCATTGAATCCAGACTTTAAAACGAATCAACCGATTGTACGTTTCGAAAATGGTGTTTTATTTGAAACAGAAGATGATTATGTGACAGAGATGCCGCTCACAATCATGGTGAACCGAGAAGAATTTGCGACAGTCATTTGTAGTCCCAATCAATTAGAAGAACTGGTGCTCGGATTTCTCGCTTCTGAAGGAGTCATTTTAAAACGAGATGAGTTAAAATCGATTGAAATTGATGAGCATCGTGGGTATGCGCACGTTGAAATCACATCGTCTGTTCATGATCGTGTGCAACTATCAACGAAACGCCTTGTCGCTTCATGTTGTGGGAAGAGCCGAGAATTTTATTTCCAAAACGATGCTGCCATTGCGAAAACATCAATGTCCAACCTTCAATTGACACCTGCTCAAATTTTAAACATGATGGCACGTTTACAAACGCAAAGTCGTGTCTTTCAAGCAACAGGGGGCTTACATAACGCAGCCATTAGTGACGGCAATGCATTTTACATTCATCGTCAAGATATAGGACGACATAATGCACTCGATAAATTGTATGGGTATTGTATTCAACGTCATATTAGCGTACGTGATAAGGTACTCATTTTTAGCGGGCGTATCTCCTCAGAAATTTTAATCAAAGCCGCTAAAATCGGTGTCGGAATGATTATTTCTAAATCTGCCCCGACGACATTAGCAGTGCAACTTGCCCATGACCTTAACATTACAGCAGTCGGTTTCGTGCGTGATGATTACTTTAACGTTTACAGTCATCCAGAACGTATACAACAAACAGACATGTAAAAAACAGGCGCTGATGAGAAATGTCTCACCATACGCCTGTTTATTTTCATTTCTGTTGTCATGTGTGTCAGCACCCATCAATACGGTACTGAAACTGTTAATTCCTTCAGGGCACTGTACTGAAAACTAATAAATGTATAACCTTGTTTCATATACATCTCTTTCGCTGTATCTTCAGCATCAGCGACTAAAATGACTGGACGTTCACGAGCGATCTCTCCCACAAATGCCTGCATCCGTGAACCCACGCCACGTCCACGTGCTACTTCAGCTACCGCAAAACCATCCAGTTCCACCGTTCGCTCCGTTTCAATCACATTCATAATGCCAACAGGTTGCGCATTTTCATAAGCGATATAAGGTTGGCGTGCACGCGTGTCTTTTTTCAAATTCGTTCGCAATGCCTGCGCACTTTCTTTAATATAATCTGCGCCAAATTGAATGGAGAGTGGCTCATAGACGTGCATATAATCTGCCATGTTTTCGATGGTTACAGGTTCTATCTCAAGGCTCGGGCCAGTCAATTGACGTAAATCCGCTGCCTCAATCATATACAGCTCCAGATTGCCGACTTGAAAACCTTCAGCACGTAAATATTGCATCATGTCTACGTTCGGTTTGACGTTTTCTGGAAATTCAAATTTGAGATGTGTCAACACACCATGGTCAGCATGAAGCGCTTGTTGCCGTCTCATATCTTCTTTAAACTGAGACACATCCGGCATTTGATGATAGACCCACTTATTATTGTCATAAGTTAGAGGTGTCGTTGGCGTCATATAAATCGTTACGTTGTTAGCTTTAGAATAAATATCCCCTTCACTATAAATGTCACTCATCTGAACTTCCATTTACATCCCCTACTTTCAATGCTTATTTTGCTAATTGTTGCATGATTCTCGACATCACAGGATTGTTAAATAGTGCGACCGCAATAAGTGATGCAATAGCTGCCTTAACTAAGTCACCCGGTAAAAATGTTAATGATAAATAAATCGCTTTAGACAATGGCATATGAATCACAAAGCCCATCACGATGGCACCGACTAAGTCTAGTAACACCACCCCGAAGATAACGATAATCGCAAAAGTACGTTTAAAATCTAATGTTTCAAAATATTTGTCGCGCATCCAACCGATCAAAAATGCGGCGATGGGATACATGATTAAAAAGCCGACACTCGGTCCGACGAAGACCCCGTAGCCACCACGTCCGCCTGAAAGTAATGGTGCACCCATCAATACGAGTAATAAAAATACAATGACGCTTAATGTGCCATAGCGACGTCCTAACAAAATACCTGCCAAAAAGATCCCGACGTTTTGAAGCACAATCGGTACTGGGATAAACGGCAAGGGAATAGCTGGAATAAAACCCATGACCGCGATAATGGCAGTCATTAATGCTGTATAAACTAAAAATTTCGTGTTCAAAATCTTTTTCCTCCTAAAAATGATAAAAACAGTTCATTTCAGATTATAGCATTAATGTAAATAGAATATCTATAGTTGTTTACAATTCAGCAACTGCGCCGAGTAATGCGGCATGATTTTGTAATTGTGCGACTTCAACTTTGGCATGACCGTAATCTTCAGGCAAATACTGTTTCAACTCCGGCAAGATATAACGTAACAACACGTCACCTTGTGCAGAAACTCCGCCACCAATAATAATCACTTTTGGATCATAAACAATTTGTATTTCCGCAATGCCTCGTGCCACTTCACGCGCCCATTGCTGAATATAACGTCGTGCTGTAGCGTCCCCATTTTCTGCTTCTTCAAACAGTTGTTGAATATTTTGATGCGGATAGTTTTCTCTTATTAACAATTGTTTTAACGCTTCAGTCGAGGCCCGCTGTTCATATTGTGTCTTCGTTTCTGGATCGTATAATAAATAACCAATTTGATTTGGACGATGACGTATGCCCGTTAATAGTCCGACATTGCGTTGATAATAACTACCGCCAATGCCTGTACCTAATGTTAAACAAAACGCACTCTCATAAGCCGCTTCTCTTTCATCCAACTCCCCTAACAATGCTGCATCGACATCGTTATAAACGACCAGCTCTTGAACATACGCTCTGAGTTTATCTGCAAAGTTTGTGCCTGTATAATTCAAAATATTCGGATTAGCATAAGCAATCGTACGCGCCTTTCTATCTACGGCTCCCGCTGTTGAAATGCCTACTGCGACCGCTTGGAGTTGATGTTCTTGAATATAACGTTGTAACCTTGCCTCAACATAATTCATAATGGCGTTATTTTCATTTACGGGAGTCCGCACTTTATCGTAATCTTGCAATTGTCGATGTTCATCAATAATGGCTGACTTAATATAAGTTCCCCCAATGTCAAAAGCTATTTTTTTCATAAAACTCTGCCCCTCTCATGAGATGTTGCGTTAACAATGCTTTAGCCAATGAAAAATTTCCTTCCTTTAATGCTTCATAAATATTGCGATGTTCTGTCATACTCCGCACATTTTCTTCGCGCGATGTTTCGATAGGCGTTTGATAAAAATACGCTTGCACCACAGCACTCATCTGTTGAAATAATGATGAATCCACTGCAGTAAGTAAACTTTCATGAAATTTTCGATCAACAGATACATTAAACGCTTGCACATCATCGACCAGTGTCTCCGCTATTGAAGTTAAGGGTGCCTGGTTACGTTCAATTATATCAATCGCTGCCAATTCGAAAGTGAGCCGTAACATCATTAAATCTTTTAAATTACCATGAGAGACTTGAAAACTAAATAAAAACCCTTCAATCAGTGGCGTAATATCTTGTGCTTTCACTAATGTGCCTCGTCCTTGTACGCTCTCAGTCACCCCTGTGTTTTCGAGATAACTTAAAGCCTCTCGAACGACAGAACGACTGACTTGATACGATTCAGCTAATTTGCGTTCAGTTGGTAATTTATCCCCTACCTGTAATGACTCTGCTAAAATATAATCCTTAATCTTTTGTACGACTGTTTGCTTTAAACTTTTACCAGAACGACTTAACATTTCCGCCATGATCCTTACTAACTCCTTGTTTACAGTTTAGTTCAGTTTAACATAATTGATCTCACGCGTTGTAAAAATATTGACCTCGTTATTGATAACGCTTACAATTAAATTATAAATTGGTCGGACCAATATTACAAACAGATGATTTATTGGAGGGTGTACCATGCATGAAAATTTAAAAGGCTTATATGCGGCTTTACTCGTCCCATTTGATGAAAACGGACAAGTGAAAGAACAAGGTTTAAGAGCGATTATCCGTAACGCGATTGATGAACAACAGTTAGATGGTTTATATGTGAACGGCAGCTCAGGGGAAAACTTTTTAATGAATACCGAACAAAAAAAAGAAGTTTTCCGCATTACGAAAGATGAAGCAAAAGACGACATACGCTTAATTGCACAAGTCGGTTCATTAGATTTAAACGAAGCGATTGAATTGGGTCAATATGCGACAGAGCTCGGTTATGATTCATTATCAGCCGTTACACCGTTTTACTATCCGTTCACGTTTGAAGAAATTCGTGACTATTATTTCGCTATTATTGAAGCGACTCAAAACAATATGATCGTATACTCTATTCCTGGATTAACAGGTGTAAATATTTCAATTCAACAATTTGAAGAGCTTTTCCAAAACGACAAAGTCATCGGTGTTAAATATACAGCACCAGATTTTTATTTACTCGAACGTTTACGTCAAGCATTCCCAGATAAGTTAATTTTCTCTGGTTTTGATGAAATGCTCGTACAAGCTGCGATTTCAGGGGTTGATGGTGCAATCGGTTCGACGTTCAATGTCAATGGTCGTCGTATTCGTCAAATTTTTGAACATGCTCAAAATGGCTCAGTTGAAGAGGCTTACCGCATTCAACATGAAACGAATGATATTATCGAAACGGTAATCGGCATGGGCTTATATCCAACATTGAAAGCCATTTTAGCTGAAAAAGGAATTGATACAGGTGTGCCTAAAGCACCATTCCATCCGTTTAACGAAGCACATCGCGACGCATTGAAAGCATTGATCAGCCAATATCAACTTTAAGACAATGAGACTTTGAATTAAAAAGAGTGAAGTACAAACGATAAATAGAGAAAGTGTTATGCTTCACTCTTTTACTTTGCTTTGTATTGTAAGCGGTTTCTTAAAGACTTTATATTGAAAATTGAAAGGGGTTTGTTGTTATGGGAACAATTGGCTTTGGTTTTTGGAACTGGATTGCTTTAATACTATATTTATTGATTATGTTAGGTGTGGGCGCGTATTTTACGAAACGTGCAGGGAAAGATACCGATAGTTTCTTTAAAGCAAGTGGCCGTCTACCGTCATGGGTCGTTGGATTTTCTATTTATGCGACAACTTTAAGTGCGATTACGTTTATGTCAACACCGGAAAAAGCTTTTTTAACAGACTGGTCTTACATAGCTGGTAACATCGCAATCGTTGCTATTATTCCGTTGCTCATTCATTTTTATATTCCATTCTTTAAAAAGCTTAAAATCACTTCCGCTTATGAATATTTAGAAGCGCGTTTTAACCCTGCAGTACGTGTCATAGGTTCTGCCCTATTTATCTTATTTCATTTAGGTCGTGTGGCCATTGTGATTTATTTACCGACACTCGCAATCACAGCCGTTTCTGACATTAATCCTTATTTAGTGGCAAGTCTTGTCGGGGTTTTGTGTATTATTTATACATTTCTCGGTGGTTTTGAAGGGGTCGTATGGAGTGACTTTATTCAAGGTGTGATTTTATTAGGAGGCGCACTTGTTATTATTATTACAGGAATTGTGCATATCGACGGCGGATTTGGCACAGTTTTGAACGAAGCAGTGAGCAACCATAAACTCATCAGCGCAGACAACTGGAAAATGAACGCCGCCGCTGCAGCCATCCCCATCATTTTCCTCGGTAGTATTTTTAATAACTTGCAACAATATACAGCAAGTCAAGATGTCGTTCAACGTTATCAAGCATCTGAATCTTTAAAAGAAACGTCACATTCGATTTGGACAAATGGGGTGTTGGCACTTATTTCAGCACCACTTTTTTACGGTATGGGAACTGTGCTGTATGTTTTTTATGCCACACATACAGCATTACCGAAAGATTTTAATACATCATCTATCGTCCCTTATTTTATCTTAACTGAAATGCCACCATTCGTTGCGGGGCTAATGATCGCAGCAATTTTCGCGGCTGCACAGTCAACGATTTCATCAAGCCTAAACTCGATTGCAGCCTGTTTCTCAGTAGATATTAAACAACGCTTCTTTGGAAGTAAAACCGATGCAACTGAAGTACGTATTGCGCGTGTAACGACTGTTGTTACAGGACTCATTGGGATGCTCATTTCATTATATTTAATCGCAGCGGACTCTAATGACGTATGGGATCTTTTCTTATTAATTACAGGGCTATTCGGGGTACCAATTGCAGGTATCTTTGCGGTCGGTATTTTTACCAAACGTACACATGGTGTTGGTGTCATTGTCGGTATATTAGTCGCAGTGATCGTCAGTTATTTCTTACAAGGGCAAGGCATTGGCGGTGCAGGCTCACCCTTCTACATCTCAATTATCGCCTTTATGACAGCGTTTATCGTGGCATATATCGCCAGTCTCATTATCCCAACACCGAAAAAAGATATTTCTGGACTGACACTTTTTGATAAACACGGTGCGATCACATACGTGCGTAAAACAAAATAATTCATCTCATAAAAAGGTATCCCATTTCTTTTGAGTTGTGTACTCAAAAGAGTGAGATACCTTTTTTCATTGGTGGATAGCCCATGAAACGATAGAAGAAGAGAAACAATTAATGTCCCCTCCCATGCATCGCGTGCTGTTTAAAAACAAAAAACACCCCACTTATTGGTAGAGTGTTTTTTAATTGCAAATCGGGGCCGAGACGCCTGAATGTATAGTCAAAATCTTTATATCGGCAACTTTTTACAATAGTGGTTACTGTTTATCGCAGTAGCTGTCTGGGGATGGGACATAAAAAATTTGATGCTATTGATGCAATATTTTTGTTAAACTTGCCCTCCCTATGATTTGTGGCTTTAGATTGCCTTCATGGCTTCGCATTCCTAGGGGCTGAGGGGAGGTTGTGACAAAAGCGCTTAGGATTTGAGCAGAACAGAGCGATGAGCAAAATTGATTTCCAAATTTTGCCGAAATCGCGGGAGTTCTGTCGAAAATCCTGCTTTTGGAACACCGTTTATTGATTCCCAACGCATCCATTCATTGTGGATTTTCCGGACCAGCTTGATCCCTCAGGAGTCTCAGCCTTCTGGGCAATCTTATATCAAATACACAGAACTGAAGGCAAGTTTATGAAATCAAGAAAACAATAGCATCAATTTTTATCCCATTCACGCTCATTTTCCGACCGTTTTAAAGTCATTAATGAATATGCAATCTATGTATGGCTTGAGGCTTAATTTTTTCAAGCCCCATCCCTTGGTATACACAACAAAATATAGTAAAGGAGCTGAGGAATCTCAATGTCCCAGCTCCGAGTCAGCCTTGCGGGGGCAGTTCGACGAAATCTTTGTGACACATGAGATTTCTGTACTGCTCCCAAAATCCAATTCGGCTTCCTCCCTTGGACATTTCAATCAAGCCGAATTGAGTTGAAGTTTCAGCGCCTAGGAACGCGAGGCCTATATTAAAGGCTTCTCTTCTCGCCTATGAAAAAGCGATACCACTCGATAATGAGTCGTACCGCTTTGAGATTGCAAAAACCATTCAAGACTCCCGAGGGATAGAGCCGAAGCGGAAAATCCACCAACGCTTTCATCTCTGTATCATTTAATCAAAGCGTTGGTTAGTTGAAGCGAGGCCCTGGGAAAGCGCAGAATGGTTTAGCAATCTCAGGTTACGACTCATCTTAATTCGCTGGTAACGCTAAAAGTTGCTTCTTTAAATCCTTACGAATGACATCTAATGTATATGGATCGTTATACCAATACACACTTGAATCTACATTGAACGTATGTTTGTTTTGTACCGCTTCTAAATTTTGCCACATTGCTGTTTTTTGGAATTCAGGTTGAGCGGCATCTTTCGCTTTCGCTGTAATGATCACATCTCCAGCATATTTGCCCACTTCTTCTTTCGGTACTTCTGTCCAACCTTCTTTTTTCGTTGCATCATCTAACGCTTTAGGCATTTGTAAACCGAACGCTTGGTAAAGCACTTCACTACCGCGTCCCCAGTTTTTACCATAAGCATAAATTTTCTTATCAAAGTCTTCAAAAATCGTTACTGATGTGTCATTACCAAGATGGGCTTTAATGTCTTTACCATCTTGTGCGGTTTGTTTCTCCCAATCCGCTTTCCATTTTTTAACTTCATCTGACTTACCGACAATGTCACCCATTGCTTCTTGTTGTTCAAGATAATTGTATTTCGCATAGTCAAAAGCAATCGTTGGCGCAATTTTTTTCAATTTATCTGTGTTCTTGTCTGTGTTGTATGTAATGATGAGGTCAGGCTTTAATGACGCAACCTTTTCTACATCCTCTCCCCCTACTTTATCCACATCTTTAAATTGTTTCGCCAACACTGGACTTTGGTCAACTTGATCAGATACACCGACAATGTTTGCATCAAGATATTTTAAACCACCCGCATATGTAGGTGCCATCACTACAATGCGTTTTGGTTCTTTCGGAATATCGATTTTTTCCTCACCTTTAGCTGTTTTAAGATTGAACGCTTTTGTTTCCTTTTCACTACTTTTATGATCATTCTGGCCACATGCTGCCAAAATTAACATACATACCAATAACGGTAATAATAACCTTTTCATTCATCTTCCTCCAATTGATAATGATTATCATTATTATATAGTGGAATGACTTTGGAATCAATCTTTTTCTCAACAAAACTTTTTAAAATATTAAAAAATGTCTTTCACAAAGTTTTGTTTTTGAATTCATTATAATAGTATGAATTCTAGACCATGTTAGCTCAAAAAAAGCAGAAACGACACGTCACTATAGCGTGCAATTTCTGCTTCATCAAATCGTATTCAATTTAACGCACATATGTTATCGCATATCGTAACTTTTCGGTAACGTCTTTACCCATGTAAATAAGACTACCGTTTGTAATACAACCATAACCAATAATCCTAGGCGAACCATTGTCACATCCACCATCCAAATCGAGAATCCCACTACAATGTATAAACTGATTAATAATTGTATTTTCTTTTTCATCGTATAGCCACGATATTTACGAAAATCTTCAACGTAGGCTTGATACACTTTTGTTTGTATGAGCCAATCATGAAAACGATCGGAACTCTTCGCAAAACAGAGTACAGCGACAAGTAAAAAAGGCGTTGTAGGCAATAATGGTAAAACGGCGCCTGCAAAACCTAATAATGTAAAGATACCCCCTATGCCCAGTAAAAGATATCGCATTATCCTATACTCCTTTATTCATGTAAATTTGCTTTTCTGCTTGGTGTCGAACTTTTATCTCTAAAACTATCATAACGACTCTTTTACGAAAAAACAATCGTCTTTTCAAAGATATGACCTATACATCACTTCGACGTTCAGTCAATGCTTGTTGAGCGATTTTAGTATACGCCATGTCCTGCATCGGCGGGTTATGCAGGCCTGCGCGCATATCTCGAAAGTATCGTTGCAATGGGCGCTCCATTTCTAAACTTTTCGCACCGACGATACGCATCGCCAAATCAATCACGTCCAAGCCTTCATTCATCACGACGACTTTACTTGCAGCGGTTTCTGCAGCAACAACATCTTGCGGTGTCATCGTTTGATAAGCACGTGCAGTACTCCAAAGTAAATGTCTTGCTGTGATGAGTTTCGTTTCCATTTGACCGATATTTTGTTGCACAACAGGTAAGTCTGCAATCGTCCCTTCAATGCTATTCGGACTATAATTTAATCCAAAATCAACTGCATAATCACGCGCTGCTTGGGCAATACCTAAATAAGTTGCGGGGAGGTGTAATAACCAGCCATTTTGATAAGGGGGTCCTTCTCCTCTGATTTCGATAAGTTGGTCTGGTTGAACTTGCACATCATTCAGTATCACATCATGACTTTCTGTAGCACGCATGCCGACCATATTCCAATTATCCGCAATTTCTAGACCTGGCGTACCTTTCTCGACCATAAAAAAGCCTACTTGTTCTTTTTCAGGGATGTAGGCTGCCACGATGATATGTGTTAAGACAGGACTCATCGATGTAAATGTTTTAACACCATTTAAAATATAATGGTTATTTTCAAAGCGCGCGTACGTTTGAGGTCGACCACCTCTTGTAGGACTACCTGTTTCCGCTTCACTTACCGCTCTATTTGCCAGTGCACCTTTTTTCACTGCTTCAGCAAAATCATCTAAAATCACTTCATCCCAAATGCGGCGTTCAAACACTTCCCCTACCAATGCAATGTGCCAACCAATTGAAAGTGCAGTAGGTCCATCAATCGAGCCAAGCACTGACTGAAGGACGACCATATCTTCTAAGGTAGCCCCGCGTCCGCCATACGATTCAGGTAATGTCAATTGCGTATACCCCTCGTCAACTAACCATTGAATATTCTCATGAGGAAAACGATGCGCTCGATCATTACTTTGTGCATATTTTGTTAATTCTTCACGATGCGCTTCAAGCTTTGCGACCCATTCTTTCTGTACAGCAGACTGGATTAACACAGATTTCATTTCTAAAACCTCTCAATCTTTTTATTTCTTACTTACTTTGTCAACATTATAATATAAATATGTGCGAATGCCTAATCCGAGTTTGAAAATAAGTTTTAAAATATAACGAGGACTATAGTGGAATCATGGGTTGAAAAGTATTTTTTCGATGACGTTCTGGACACACATCAGCCTCCCGCTAATCATACTGTTGCAATAACAATTAAAAAAGCGACAAAAAGCTTATTGTGTACACTTTTTGTCGCTTATTCTCCATCTCTTTTCACTATCTATAGTGCACTCAAGAACACATCTAGATAGGGGTTTTCTTAGGATATGTCGCTGCTAGTAACAGATGATATGCCCTTCAATCCGCAACTACTTGACGCTATATCCAATACTGTTCATCGTTTATTGCCCGCTCAAGCTACATGCTGTCAATCCGTCTATGACCGCTTAAAGTAACGTTTCGATTTCGTTAAATAAGCTCGCAATTTTTTCGTATTGCTCTTTTGAAACTTCAATAATGACTGTTCTTTCATCTTGTTCATTACGCTTTTTAGTTAAGAAACCAAAGTCTTTAAGCTTTTGCATCGCTTTCGTAATGTAATATGGCTTAAACTTAGAAGCTCTAATAATATCTTTCACGTTATATGTTTCTTGTTGATGTTCCAAAATAAACGTTAAAATGAACAGTTCTTCGTAAGTTAAGCTATACTTTTTCTTAATTTCTGTGTAAATCCCTTTTGTCGTGAAGCTGATCGTCATTAACTCTTTCATATTTTTGATTTGATACTTTTCCATACGCTTACCCCCTATAAATAAGTGCCAAGTTTAATAGGTTTCTTCTCTAATTTTCCTAATAACTATATTAACTTGGAAATTTAATATTTTAACGTTTATATTTTAAACCGAATCTGTCTTTTTTTCAATTACTTTCTCAGTATCGTTTCTGAAAAAATTTTTGTTATTTTTTCTTTAGTAAAATAAGCGATGTAGAAAAATGCCTAATATAAGCGAAAATAAAGATTATAAACAAATTAATTTTATACTTCGATTTTAATTAAACAACAATTGAGTTTTGTGCAAACGTCTTATTGGCAATCCATCGAAATACTTTAAAAGAATAAAAAAATAATAACCTACAAAGATAAATACTTTGTAGGTTAAATTATCAAATATTCATTTTTAAGTTATCGTCGTCAATAATAAATTTTCAAACTAAAGAGCTAGTACAATAAACATCAAATGAATATGTTATTGTAATTATTTTTTGTTAACTAAGTTGTCAACTAAGCTTAAGCCAGCTAAAGATGCCACGTCGATTGCGTGTTGTGCACCTTCTTTACCTTGACCAGCTTCAATGTGTTTGTAAATTGCACCTGCTAATACACCAAGAGTTAACACTGAAGCAACTTGTGATAAACGTTTGTCAAAAATACTAATAGCGAAAAGACCAGCAGCTACAGCTTCAGTAACACCAATGACTTTAACCATGCTTTCAGGTAATTTGAACATTTCAAAAGCGTCCTTCATACCTTGGTCACCTTTCAATTTTGGTTGAGCTGCATCGTATAAGTGTTTTGCAACCTTTAAGTTTGTAACGTAACGTAAAATCATTTCTAATTCCTCCTATTTGTTTTCAAAATGTGCATCGACGATAGGTTTTACCTTTTCCCCAAAAAGTCTAATTGCATGCATTGTTCTTTCATGTGGCATAGAACCTAATGGTAAGTGTAACATAAATCGTGTAATACCTAATGCTTCGATGGTATCAATAATTTTTTGTGCAACTGTTTCAGGACTACCCACGTACATTGCACCGTTAGGGCCAACCTCTCTTTGGAAATGTTCATCAGAAAATGGTGGCCAACCTCTTTCCTTAGCGATGACATTATGATGTGCTTCTGCACTTGGACGGAATTCACGTTCTGCTTGTTCATCTGTTTCAGCAACGTAACCCCAAGAGTGTGTGGCGATTTGAAGTTGATCACCTTGATAACCATTGGATTCAGCGACCGCTTTATACATTGCAATATTTCGTCTAAATCGTTTTGGGTCCCCACCTATTATCGCATAAGTGATTGGTAAACCTAAAGATCCTGCTTTCAGTGATGATTCAGGTGTGCCGCCTGTTGCTAACCACACTGGCAATTCTTTTTGTACTGCACGTGGATAAACCCCTCGTCCCTCAATATTAGGTGTGAGTGTGCCTTCCCAATGTACAATAGTATTTCGATTAATTTTTAATAATAGCTCTAATTTTTCATCATAAAGGGCTTCATAATTTTTGAGGTCATATCCAAACAATGGAAAGGATTCAATGAATGACCCGCGACCAGCCATAATTTCTGCACGACCATCCGATAACGCATCAATTGTCGCAAATTGTTGGTAAACACGTATCGGATCATCTGAAGACAATACGGTTACCGCAGAGGACAATTTAATATTTTTCGTTAAAGTTGCTGCAGCCGCAAGTACAGTTGTTGGACTAGATACAGCATAATCCGGACGGTGATGTTCCCCTAGCCCATATACATCAAGTCCCACTTCATCTGCTAATTGAATTTCTTCAACAATATTACGAATCCGTTCGGCACTTGAAATCGCAGGCAACACACCTTCTTCAGTATGCATATCTGTGTTTTCTGCAAAAGATGTCAATCCTAATTCAATTTTCATCTCAGCACCACCTTTTCAAGTATAATTTTTATACTAAGATTATATCCCTCTCCTATGCGATTTGTCAATAAGAAAGATTCCGATTTCAATTTATAACGTACACATCTTAAAACAACACATTTCTTCTATTATATGTATAGATAAACAATCATGCTTTATTCTATTTTCTTCTATTATAATAGGTAAAAATACGTTCACTAACTTTCAATTAAATCTATTTCTTCATTATAAAAATACATTCAAATGATGTTTTAGCTCTGAGGCAAAATAAAAGTGACATTCATCTATACTCTACCCAAATATGCAGTTCAAGATGCATAAATATGCCTCGTTCAATGCATTATGTATAATTTCCCTTTTGTTTTCATAACACAAAAGCCACTCGAAAATTTGTGACGAAATGTTCCTGTAACTATATTACAATTATGTAACAGAATATTTTAAACTACTTTCAAACATTTTCTTTTTTTGTCTAAAAACCCCTTAACAAAGGGCTTTATAAACCCCACTAATATTACATCGATTTTCATCAAAATGATTAAACATTACAAAATAAAGAAGTACTACACAAGCGATTTTTTTTCTGATACAGTATATATCGTTATTAAACCACAACAGTTGGTTTATACTTATGCAGAAAATCAAATCACACTTTAGTGAATTTACTTTATAATCTTGAATAAAATGATCTTAGGAGGATTTTTTAGAATGAAAAAATTAATCGCTACAACTTCAATCGCTACAGCAGGTGTTGCTGCTTTAACATTAGCTCACGGTCATGATGCACAAGCAGCAGAATACAACGGTGGATATAACCCACAAGATCCAACATCTTATAGCTATTCTTACACAATCGACAATCAAGGTAACTACCACTTCACATGGGAAGGTAACTGGTCACCAGAACGCTTTAACGGTGGTAACGCATCAGCTTCTTACTACACTGGTTATGATGCAACAGCGGGTGCTTCATACACGCAACCAACACGTACTTACAGCGCACCAACACAACGCTATAGTGCTCCATCATATACAACACAAACAACAAGCACGTCTAGCTCATACAGTTCACGTGATTACACATCATCTTATACAACAACTTCAACGTCTACACGTTCAGTATCAAGAGGTGGATCAAGTGCGAACTTATACACTGTAGGTCAATGTACGTATTACGTATTTGATCGTGTAGGTGGTACAATCGGTTCAACTTGGGGTAACGCAAGCAACTGGGCAAACGCAGCAGCTGCAGCAGGTTACACTGTAAATAACCGCCCATCAGCAGGTGCGATTTTACAAACAGCTCAAGGTGCTTTTGGTCATGTCGCATACGTTGAAAGCGTAAACGCTAATGGTTCTATTGTCGTATCAGAAATGAACTACGGTTTCGGTCCTGGTGTTGTAACAAGTCGTACAATCTCAGCTAGCCAAGCAGCATCATACAACTACATTCACTAATATGAATCTTTCATAGATCAAACCCTCCGCATATAGATATGCAGAGGGTTCTTTTTTGTATATTTTTTTAAGTTGAATCACATGCTTCTCTTTTACAATCTCGCCGCTTTAAAATCGCTACGCTCGTCATACGTGGCAACTGAGCACTTGAAACTCCTCATGCTTTACAACCAATAAGCAATCGTTACCCAATAACCAAATGCAAAGAAATAGAGTAATGGGAAGTTTTCCATGTTTTTAACTTTCAGTTGCTTGATGACGACGTGCACACCTATCCCTACAAATACTGCTGTCAAAATCAAGCGTATGACGAGCATCATCGTAATGGCATTAGAAACCAACAGGCTTGGGCCACTTGTCGCAAAAATAACAAGTGTGAACAATACAATCATCACTGTATAAACGATAGTATCTATAGAGCGATAAAGATGTGAATACGTCCAAGCCACAATGAAACCAAAAACTGTGACGAGTGCGATTTCATGGATTCGCTCATATAAATGAAGGGCATCAGTCTGATACAGTACAATCGCTACAAAATACAGTAACAGGCTGATAACCCATGATATTACAGAAGGACTTTTAAGTTGCTGTTCATCGTGATTGATGTATCGGTGAATCCCAAACCATAATAGAATCATCGCTACTAGAACTATTAAGTATAAGATGGAATCACCTCTTTATGCTTATACTATAACCGTTTTCTATCTAACTAAAACATATACGATTCAATTATTTAAAATTTTCTTTTTATTTTGATACCGATATCCCCTTTTACAATAAGGCTTTGCGTTTGCTTCATTTCCCACTCCACTCCTATCGCACGCATTCATTTAACTTATTAAAAAAAGCATATACCTAAAATCAGTTATTTTTGATTTTAGAATATATACTTTTAATCATGAATCGCTATCCTTTTATGATGAAACAGGTGCTTTCTTTTTAATGCCGATACCGGTAAAGCCATAGAACAATGCGATAAGTACGCAAAGGTAGCATGGCACGGCCCAAATCAAAAATTGCCCTACACCGACACCGAGTTGTTGCGTATAATAAATACCTGATGTGCCCCATGGAATGAGTGGGATGATCATCGTTCCAGAGTCTTCTAGTGTTCGAGATAAATTCACCCGATCCAAGTCCATTTTGTCATACATTTGCATGAGTAAGACACCGACCATAATAATCACAACTGACGCCACCCCTGCAGCGAGCACCATCATTAAACTTCCGATAACCGTCACGAGAATGAGTTGACCGCGTGAATTAATATTTTTAGAAATACTATGCAAAATCACGTCTAAACAGCCCGCTTTTTCGACAATTCCCGCGAAAGCATAGCCACAAAAAATCGTCACTAATACTTGCGTCATACTCATCATGCCACCTTGCTCAATCAATGACAACGCTTTTTGAGACAAGCCTTCTTGACCGAGTAACATCTTGGGTGTAAAACCACTAAATGTCGCAATGAAGCCATTTTTAAGTTGAAAGCCATTGTTCAACCAGCCGACTAAAATGGCCACGACGCTAGAAATGAGCATCGATGGTACAGTTGAAATTTTAGCTAAAAGACAAATGACAATGACAATTAACGGAAGCCAAACGAAAAAGTTAATATGGTACATTGTCGCAATGTCTTTTAACAATGCGTCAATTTGTGCTGTATTCGTCTGAACTGAAAACCTTCTTGATGCGATATGCCAAACGATAAGCCCGATAATCGATGCCGGTACAGTCGTCCAAACCATATGTTTGATGTGGCTGAAAATGTTCACACGTGTCACTAATGATGCCAAATTGGTCGTATCCGATAACGGTGACATTTTATCGCCAAATACTGCACCTGAAATAATTGCACCGGCTGCCATGCCTGCTGGAATATCCATATGTAAGCCGATTGCCATTAAAGCGATACCCGCAGTGGATGCTGACCCCCATGCTGTCCCTGTGGCCACTGAAGTAATGGCTGAAATGAGAAATGCCGAAATGAGAAAGTAACTCGGACTTAAAAATTTCAAACCATAATAAATCAGTGCGGGTACAGTGCCTGAATACATCCAGGAACCAACGATAATACCGACTGTCAAAATAATGAATATCGCGGGCATCGCTGTCGCTAAACGATCTGTAATCCCTTCTTCTAAATCTTTCCAACGCAAGCCAACACGCCATGCAATCCATGACGCATACGTTGCCGAAATAATTAATAAAGGTTGTACAGGTATTTTAAAAAAGATAAAGCCCACACAAACCACAATCATCATCACGAAAATGGTTGACAGTGACTCTAATAAAGTAGGTTTTCTTTTCATACACAACACACTCCCCTTTGTATTTTTAGTAAGAAGCTAACCCTACATTTTCTCTTCCTAAGTATTCAATTGTTAAGCCCTCATTGAAGAAATCACGCTCTAAAATCGTTGACGCAATCACAATAATCGCATCAATATTCGGTGTAGGTACCCCTATTTCTCTACCTAAACTCGACCATAATACGAGACCATAAGCGATATCTTCAGTTAAATAGCGGTTGTTTACTTTATTCGGTCCTGGAATTCGTGAAAAGACTGGGCTATGATTGAACAGCTTGTTGAGTGGTTCATCTTCCATCTCACGCTCTAAATAACCACGTGCAATACGGGCTTCTTTCGCCGTTTCCAACTCAAAACCTAACTTGCGCCCTAACGTTAAACGCTCGACTTCGACTGCATGTAACAAGCGCACCGTATGATTTGTGATTCCTTCTTTATAAAGCGCAAAATCTCCACTGTAATCAATACGTCCCACATTCAATAACGTTGGTCCAGGATGTACTTCTGGGTTCCCGTTTTCTAAATTTGTACGCCATAAACTTTCTTCTTTAACAATATATGGATAGAGTGATTCCACTTTTTTAAATGTTTTTGTTAAATCCTTTTCATTTAATGTAGAGAAATAAACTTTTCGTACATTTAATGATAAATCGACTGAAGCTGTTTCGAAGTTGACGCGTGTCCCATACGTTAAAGTGTTCGCTTCTGCAAAAATAGGACGTGTGTCTATTTTGTATTCTTCTAAAACTTTAATAAAACGTGCTGAACCCATTGCTGCTGCCATATTAAAGAAAATAATTTGATCATTATTAATATGCGATGACATTAATTCCGCATAATATTCGATAAATGACGAAGGGATACATAACATAACAATTTCAGCACCCTCTAAAACGTAGCCCATGTCGTCACTAATATTCGTGAATGGTACAAAACTTTCTGTGCCCTCATTATTAAAATTAAAGCCACCTTGTTCAATGGCATAATCAAATTTACTGATGGATTGGTTACGACAATACAGTTTGACCTGATGCCCTTGATTCATCATATCAACTGCTGCTGTCACTGCCCCGTTACCTGATCCTACAATTGCTATTTTCATTTATTTACCCTTCTTTCTGTTTTTTTCTGTGTGATGTCGTGTCATCGAATTGTGACTCAACATGAATCGTAACAGAACGATTATCAAAAGAAAACAATTTTTTGATAATCGTTGCATTCTCATCGCGTTGTTCCTTAGTTATACCCCATATGCGCACAATTATGTTGCTAAAGGTCTTTTATTTTAGTGATTACACATATTGAAAAACTGCTCGTAGCTCCTCCTCATAGCACTGCTTCTTATGTAGTCTTTATTTTTATCGAACTTTTTCTGCGTCCACAATTAACCATGGAGATAGAACAACTCATTATTATACCATTTGAAATTGGACACTTTCTCAATTGATGACGTTTCGTTTTTCAAAGTCTAAAACAATTTAAATCAACGTTCTAAATATTACATTCACTGTAACATCTCGAATGATAAAAAGTTTAAAAACAAAACTAAATAGCGCGTTAAATCGTCATTTAATAAGGAAAAGTGTCGCTGTCATAAGATTACATCGTATCCCATTCGAGTTTTAATTCAATTACAAAACTGTAACATTCTACACAGACGGCTCAATTTTTGATACAGTTCATATTGTCGTTAAAAGAACGATTTAATTAAACAAAACAACTTTTACAATTCTCAAATTAAAATAAACACCCAAAAACTTTAGGAGGACTTTGATTATGTTAAAAAAATTCGCTACTACAACTACATTAACTGCTGGATTAGGAGCTGCTGCTGCGGTAGGCTTACAACACGATAACGCTGACGCTGCTGAAGGAAACTACAGCTATTCATACAGCTACAACTACGGTTACAACACAAATGCACAAGGTAATACAAACTACAACTACAATGCCAACAGCACCCAAACTTACACATACGGTCAAAATACAACAAGCACATCTACTTCAACACAATCAACTGGCGTGACAAGTGCTGGAAACTTATACACACCTGGTCAGTGTACTTGGTATGTATATGACAAAGTTGGCGGTGAAATTGGTTCAACTTGGGGTAACGCAAACAACTGGGCAAGCTCAGCATCAGCTGCAGGTTTCACTGTAGACAACAACCCTGAAGAAGGTTCAATCTTACAATCAAATGCAGGTCCTATGGGTCACGTGGCATACGTTGAATCAGTGAATGAAGATGGTTCAATCACAGTATCAGAAATGAACTATGATGGCGGTCCATTCAACGTAAGTACACGTACAATCTCTGCATCAGAAGCTGGTTCATACAACTACATTCACGTATAAGATGACATTAATCATTAAATTAAAAAACCATTGTTGTTATAACATACAGCAATGGTTTTTATTGTGTAAATGGGTAAAAGTATTTTTTATCTATCTTGTCGACAAATGAAGATTCATTATATGATGGCATTATATGATTTTAAGGAGGCATTTCACATGCAATGGACGAAAGTGATTTTCGCTGGTTTAATGGAAGTGGTCTGGGTTATTGGCTTAACGTATTCTCACCTCCTTTACCAATGGATATTGACCATTGCGCTGATCAGTTTAAGTTTTTGGATGATGGTATCCGCTTCACGTGTCTTACCTGTAGGCACAGTATATGCTGTATTTGTCGGTATTGGCACGTTAGGTACTGTCATTGTCGGCATGCTGTTTTTCAATGAGTCAGTGAGTATCATCAAACTGTGCTTCATCCTTACATTACTTATCGGCGTTATCGGTCTCAAATTAACGACAGATCAGGCAGGTGAACAGCAATGAGTTGGTTCGCCCTTTTATTAGCAGGCTTATTTGAAGTATTAGGTGTGCTTTGGTTAAACGAATATGCACGTCAACATCAAAAACGCTTTATTGTGTTGCTCGCTATCACCTTTGCTTTAAGCTTACTCAGTCTTTCTTGGGCAATGGCAGACATACCAATGGGAACCGCTTATGCCATTTGGACAGGAATCGGCACAGCAGGCGGTACGATTTTAGGCATGGTCGTTTATCATGAATCCAAACAGTTGATAAGAATCTTTTTCATTGTCTTGATTATCATTTCTGCTGTTGGATTGAAATTAGTTGTATAACTTGCATTTCTTGTAATCTAGAAAGGGGTTTCATATACTAGAGAAGAAAGGTGGGAATCGTATATGAAAAAAGTATTTATCGCAGGTCCTATCCCAGAAAAAGGACTTGAATTATTAAAAGCTCATTTTGAAGTTGAAATGTACGAAGGTGAAGGCATTATTGATAAAGAAACGCTTAAAAATGGCGTTAAAGATGCTTTCGGACTCGTCAGCTTATTATCTACAGAAGTGGACCAAGAAGTGATTGATAGTGGTTCAAATTTACAATTCATCGCCAATTATGGTGCAGGTTTCAATAATGTCGATGTCGATTATGCACGTTCAAAAGATATCGATGTTTCAAACACACCTAAAGCTTCTACCAATTCAACGGCTGAATTAACGATGGCGATTTTACTTGCTGCGGCACGTCGCGTTGCAGAAGGTGATCGTCTAATGCGTAATGAAGGCTTTAATGGATGGGCACCGTTATTCTTTCGTGGTCGCGAAGTATCTGGTAAAAAATTAGGCATTATCGGTTTAGGTGAAATTGGTACAGCCGTTGCGCGTCGTGCGAAAGGATTTGATATGGATATCCTTTACACAGGGCCACATCAAAAACCAGACAAAGAACGTGAATTAGGCGCGAAATATTTAGATTTAGACACGTTACTTCAAACAGCGGATTTCGTTGCTATTAACGCTGCATATCAACCGTCTATGCGTCATATGATAGATACCCCTCAGCTAGAAATGATGAAACCAACGAGCTATCTGATTAATGCTTCTCGCGGGCCTATCGTGCATGAAGCGGCTTTATTAGAAGCACTTCAAAATAAAACGATTGAAGGCGCTGCACTTGACGTCTATGAATTTGAACCAGAAATTACGGAAGGTCTCAAATCATTAGATAATGTTGTCATTACACCGCATATTGGTAATGCGACATTTGAAGCACGTGATATGATGGCAGAAATCGTTGCGAATAACTTAGTTAAAAAAGCTAACGGGGAAACACCTGATTATATTGTCAATGCCTCTAAATGACACGACGCATCACCTTTTTGAATATAGTGACATCACACTTTATACAGCAGCATGATTGGTTAGCAGTCATTCAAAAGGAATAAAACTTTTAACGCTTTTAAAAACCTCCAAAAATTCTTTTAATTGAATTTTGGAGGTTTAAACTTTGATGTGCTTTGCATTCAAATATGGTAATAACGTCTAAATTTTGAAAATGCGCCTAGAAAACACCGTCTTTTTACATTAAAACCTATCTGATTCTTTTTAATTTGCGTTGTGATATTTCATAAATGACCGTAGCAATTTTATCGACAAAAAAGCTATCATGTGATGTAAATAATATCGTTCCTGGATATTGTTTGATCAATTGCTCTAACCCTTGAATTGCATCAATGTCTAGGTAATTGGTCGGTTCGTCCAAAATTAAGACGTTGCTACGGTTTAACAATGAAGTCGCAAGCAATGCTTTAAGCTGTTCCCCTGCACTAAGTGTCATTGTTTGTTTCACTAAATCGCTTTTATCGAAGCCAATCTTTTCCAAAACATCTACAACGAAATCATATGAATGTTCAGTATCATTCATAACGAAATGGATAAGATCAACGTCCTTTTGATCAAAGAAAAAGTCTTGTCTTAAATAAGAAAACTTAACATTGGAAGATATGATGATGGCTTCATGACGATGATAGATATGGTTTAATAATGTCGTTTTTCCTACCCCATTGTTACCAACAAAAGCCACTTTTTCACCCGTTTCAATTTGAAAAGATGTGTTGTCTAAAAGCATGTTATCACCAGCATGAATCGTCAGTTTATTCGCATACATCACTATTCTACTCGATTTCTGTATATCCATAGAAGGGAATTGTATCTCCTTATTTTCAAGTATGCCCTTTTTCATTGGAATATTTTCTAATTTCTTCTCAAGTGATTTAATTTGTCGAGAAATCCCTTTTTGACTACTCCCCCTTGATTTAGATTGTCCTAATCTTCCTGGATTTATTCTTTTATTCTTTTTACTTGATGTCACATTAGAAGTGCGTTTTAATGCTTCTCTTTTATTTTGTATCGCCGATTGTAACTGTTCTTTTTGTACGTCTATTTGGGTATTTATATTTTCAACCGTTGCTCTTTCTAGTTGTTTTTGTTCCGTGTAATCTGTCCAGCTTCCTTTGTATTCTTTTACTTTGTGATTTTCGATGACCCAAATTTTTGTCGCAATTTCTTCCACTAAATTTCTGTCGTGTGTCGTAAAAATAATAGTGCCTTGGTGATTTTTTAATGTCTTCATTAAAAATTTTACACTACTCAAATCTAAATTTGTCGTCGGTTCATCAAGCATTAAATTGACAAATTCATCTTTGATCACATTTGATAAACCTAATCTAATTTTTTCCCCTCCACTACAATTTTCAAAACTGCCACTATACGGAACGCCCCCCATTTTAGAGATCAACGCATAATTCGTTTCGTTTCCTAATTCATTGTTGTTCTCAATTTGTTTTAAATATAGAAAGTCATGGTTTTTTTCAAAAATTCCTGAAAAATTGTTAAAATGACCCGAAATTAAATTTAAAAGGGTTGTTTTTCCGCTTCCATTCGCACCGATAATCGCAATTTTATCACCATCTAATATTTCTAATCGGTCAATTGTCAATAATGCTTTACCTAAAAATTCAATATAGATATCTTTTAACATTGTCATATAACATTCTCACGCTTTCTATCTTTCATTCGTTGTTAATTTTGCATTTTTTATTGAATACAGTGCAATTGTAGACATTAAAATCGCCATCATCATAACAATCCCTATATTGAAAGGATTAGAAACACCAAATCCAATATCTCTCATTGCATTTAACTGGTAGGTTAAAGGATTTAAATAAGATATTGTACGAATTAATAGCGGTGCTTTATCAAAACTAAAGAAAATGGGTGCTGTAAAAGAAACCGGTAATAATAAAGTGTTCAAAATTAAATCCCTTATTTTGTATGACGTTATTTTCAACGAGATAACAGTTCCTACTGAAAACCAAAAAATCATCATAATGATAGAACATAAAGCAATCAGTATAAATCGCTTCACTGAAAAATAGTCTCCAAAAATGAGCGAAATTAAATAGAGGACAACAACCTGTATTAAAAAGTTAAATAACGGGAAAGACATTTTTCCGATAATATATGCAAGTGGCGTAACCCCTTTGAAGTATTTTAACGCTAGTAATCCCCACTTTCGATCCAATATAATCCTATAAACAGATTGTGCCATTTGACTATATACAATCAATCCTATAATGCCGATAAAAGAGAATTGTAAAAAAGAAACTTCTTTACTGCCATAATGAATCATGCCAAAAGTTGAAGCAATGCCTGTTGAATAAAATAGGAAATAAAGGATAGGAATAAGTATTTGAGTGTAAATTAAATGTTTATTGTTGATTAATGCTCTAAACTCAATGTAGCTCATCTTAAAAATAGACTCTATTAGATTCGACCTTTGATCTCTATAATTTAACTTTTTCATGTTTTCTACGCTCCTTACCCTTTTAACTTAATAATCTCTTTTAAACTACGCTTATTTTGTTCAACAGCATGAATGGCGATATCATGATCAATCAATAATTTCAATATTGCATTAATAGATTCTCCATTATTGACTTCAACCGTTAGAGGATGCCACGCTATCACATTAAAGTGCGCTGCTATATTTTTTTCAAGTTCTTTAGAGAGATGACCTTCATAGTTGACTTTATATTCATTCAGACGATTATATTGTTCTAAAAAATGATTGATCTCACCAAAAAAGATCAAGTTGCCGTTTTCAATATACAGCACTTTATTACAGTACCTTTCTAACATGTCTAAATCATGAGAAGAGATTAAACAAACTTTTCCTTCTTGCGTCTTATCTTTCAGTTGATCTAAAATTTTCTCAGATGTTATCACATCCAAACTAGATGTCGGTTCATCCAAAATTAAAACTTTTGCGTTTGATACAAGTTGTCTTGCCAACTGTACACGTTGCAATTGACCACCGGATAAATTTGTTGGATCCTCCTTTTCTTTTCCTTCTAAACCGATTTTATTTAATGCATGAATGGTTTCTGCTTTAGCATTTGAATATCCATCAAATAAAGCCTCCATATAGATGTTATCAAAAACATTTAAATACCAATCAATCGCTTGATTTTGTGGGCTAAATGAAATGTCTTTAGACGATAAGTCATCCGCTATCAAAACCTCTCCCTCTGTTAAAGGAAGTATGCCTAAAATCGAATTGATTAATGTACTTTTACCTGCACCACTTTTTCCAATAAGTGCTAAGAAATCACCACTATTTAATTCAAACGAAATATTTTTAATGCCATCTCCGTTTTCATAAAAACAAGATAAATTTTCGACCTTCAAAATGTGATTCAATTTAATCACTCCTTAACCCATACTTTCATTCTCAAGAAACTGTAAGGTTTATATATATTTTTTAATATATTTTCTAGTAATTTTATTTGTTTTAGTAAGAATTTTCAAAAAAATCCTTCTTCTTTCATTCCTAATATAAGTGTCGGGACCTCCATTCAAAAATATTACAGTTTTAAATTTAAAGTTTTGAGGTTCAATTTTGACTACAGGAACTTGCCTGTCACCAATTAGTTGCTTTTGAACATTATCTAATTGAAAATAAGTATCCGAAAGTTTTTCACTGGTCTCTCCTACTAAAAAACATTCCTTCAACTTGTTTAACATTATTTTATACAGAGCTCTAGAACGCTTAAAATTTGAGAATGAAAACAATACATATTCATTTTTTTGACGAGAAGTAATATCATATGTTAAAAGATTATGTTTAGTTTGTATTAAAAGTAAGTTTTTTGACAACCATTCTAAAAAAACTACTTCTTCTACATTAACTTTTACAATTTCATTATCCTCTAAAGTACATATATTTATACATTGACTAACGTTCGCTGCTTCAACATGAGAATAAATCGTTCTGTCCTCATTCATAGATAATTGATATACTTGCATTCTTGCATAGTCTCCTTAAAAAGTAAGAACACAGGCCTGACTAAATATAAAGAAAGCCAATCTGTGTTCCTATATAAACTTATAATGTTTATTCAATTTAGTACAGCATTTATTACAACATTCGGAATATTCTAACTATTTATAATAAAAAAATATCGCACTATTCTGCTTCATAACTAAAAATGTTAAATTCTTGTAGCAATAGGTCCACAAGTGGAACTATGTGCCCCCGAAAGAACACCAGCTGCTAACTCTCCTGAAACTCCTAAACCCACTAGCCCCTCAAAACTGCCAGATAATAACGCATCATGTTCTTCTTCACTTAAAACATACATTTCTAAAACACTTGTTGGATTCGAGATATACTCAGCTATCAAATTTGGATTTCCTTGAAGATTTTTTACTAAATCATTGAATTTCATGTTTTGTACACCCTTACATATAATTATTAAGTAAACAGTCATTCAATATTCTGGTTCTAATGAATTCTCTACCTAGTGTTACTATAATGTACTTCACTTAGATTTTCAATAATGTCAAATTAATTTTTTTAAAAAAACACCAAATTAATTCTACGTATTTTTTATTTGTTTATTTCAAAAATATATAAAGTTGTAATGTTTGGAGGCGTGTTTCTTAACAAAATGCCGTCTCCATTTGTTTATCATATCAGTATCTTAAATAGCGTAAAGTCAATGAATACGCTAACTAGTCATTGACCAACTCACCTCATAATCCACTTTCACAAACAAAAAGGGGGCATAGACGAAACGCCATACCACACCCTTGTTTAAATGATATACGAGAAAATGCGTCTGAGAATGCTGTATAGGAATTTCTCAGTCGCTCTATTTACTCTTTTTTTCCACGATACAACAAACGGGTTTGTCTTGCCATGACCCATTTCGGCATCATACGGAGGAGCCGATTTCTCACGCTCATCGTCATTCCATTTGATTTTTGTGCGATTTCCCCGATTTTACGGGATTTCTTAATGATTTTTTGTGTATGTTTCACACGCAAACGCTGATAACGTTGCAATGCACGATCCAGATCCGAGTACTTCTTCAATACGTTGGCTAATACAACTGCATCTTCCATCGCTTGACCAGCACCTTGCCCCATATTCGGCGTCGTCGCATGTGCCGCATCGCCTAATAACACGATATTTTTTTCATACACAAATGTCGACAATGACTTCAAATCATAAATGTCATGATGCAAAATCGCAGTTTCTGGTTGTAAATCTAATACTTTGCGCACAGGTTCTGGAAAATGATTAAAATACGCTTGTAAATAAGGTTTATTAAACTTTTTAAAGTGCATATCATTTTCTTTCGCATTCATCGTCGCAAACCAATATGCACGACCATCTAATAACGGAACAATACCAAAACGTCCTTTTTGTCCCCAATATTCATCGGCTATCGGTTTTAACATGTCCATATCGTCTACAATTCCTCTAAAACATGTATAACCTTGATACTGAACTTTACTTTTAGGTTGAACAGATTGTCTCACTTTCGAACGAATTCCATCAGCACCAATCACCATATCGAGTTGTACTGTACTTTGCTCTTTAAAATGAATTGTCGCAGTAGTTCCATCACTTTCGACATGCGTCACTTCATGGTTAAAATTAAACAAGCCATCGTCTAAATATGACTTTAAAAGGTCCACTAATGTTTGACGTTCTAACGTTACATTCGTCTTTTTCTCACTTAAAGGCAATGTATTTAAAGTGTGACCTTGCTCGTCAAAAATGCGCATCGCTGTAAGGACTTGCCCCGCGTTTCTAATACCTTTCGCCAGATCATGTTGCCCAAGCATTTGAAGCACATTGTCTCCTATACCAATGCCCGCACCCACCTCGCGAATCGCATCTTGCTTTTCATAAATGGAGATATCGTGTCCTTGTGCTCGAAGCATTATTGCAGCTGTAAGACCACCAATGCCTGCACCCACAATACCGATTTTCATATCATCACCCCGTCATTGATCATTTCTTGTAAAAATCTTTTCGAATATCATCTTTTTTAATACCATATTTTTGGTAGTAAGCTTCCATACGTTCAGCAATTTTAGCCGGCCAATCGATATCACTCGCATATTGATTTGTCGCAGGACTTTGCGGATTCCATCGCATTTGATACAAGTTGAGCTGGCCATTTTCAAAATATTGCGTTCTTACAAAAGAAGCGCCACCTTTAATCGCTTTGTCCGGTGAAGTCCATCCCGCTTTTTGCGCATAACTTACCCCTGTTTTGACAGCTTCACGATCAAACGCACCGATACCAAAAAAGTTGTAGTAACGGGCATCACCTTTACGTAAACCTTTCGCCAAAGCAGACCGACCTTCTCCTGTTTCTAACTGCGCATGACTCACTAAATAAATGACATTGACATCATTTTCCTTTTGCGCCTCTAAAAAAGCTTTCCCATGTCCTTCTAAAATGCCTTTCCCCTTGAGCATATCATTCACTTCATCTTCCGACATTTCAATCGGCTCAGATAAATCCATGTACATCAAATCTGAATCTTTGCGGTCAACAGTCATCGCACCTTTGACATCTTGTTCAGAAGCATTGACGAACTGGTTACCTTTAGATTTTGTATGTAACGCATCCCCTTGCATTTGTTTGGCAAAAGCCTCATCAAATGTATGTGTTTTATCATTTTTGAAGAGCGTCGTTTCATTCACCACAAATAAAATTACAAATAACGCAAATAATACAATAATAATGGCTTTCAAAGGCTTCACTTTACGCGATCGTTTCATCTCATAAACTCCTTTACATGATTGACGTTACCTCGACATATAAATCATCACACATACAGCACATAAAACGACAAAATACGCAATATTAACAGCTATTTTCACGGCACGTTTACCGTGATAAAGCATATTGAATAACACGAGACTTAAACCTAACGAAATTAAAAAGCAAACGAGCGCAATCCATGCACTAACAAAAACAAGTAAAATTAACCCCAAAATTAAAAATACATTGGAAATAATACCTAATATTTTAATCTTTTTTGTATCCATTTTCCCACCTCTTTCATACCTGTATTATTTTATCATGAATCGTACATCATCGCGACACAGCATTCATTCTTGGCGCATTCACAAAATGACCTGATACACGTAGAACAAGCTTTAACACTTGATGCAAATTGAAAATGCATCCCCATCGCACACTCGTTTTTTAAAATGCATGCCACCGACTCAGTTTTTAGTAAAAGCACAATTTAGCGTGTTGCTTTCTCTCCCACCTGTTAATTTTGTGATGGATGTCACATTTTATCAACTGCACCCTTTCTAAGATTGCATGAATGATTCTGCATATTTAATCAAAATTGACTGATTGATTTGTAACGCTGGGCGAGACTCTTGAGGGAATACGTCCATACTGCTGACAAACACTTCTTTACTTTAATAGTGATTGCTGTTTATCGCAGTAGCTGTCTGACTTCTCAATGCGCATGCTTTTGAGAAGTCTAGTCAGCCTTGCGGGGGCAGTACGACGAAATCTTTGTTGCACATGAGATTTCTGTACTGCTCCCAAAATCCAATTCGGCTTCCTTCAAATGCACACCTCAATAAAGCCGAATTTAGTTGAGGCAAGGCCCTAAGAACGCGAGCCCATAGCGTCCATTCAATCAGTCAAACACCATTCAATCTTATCCGCACCTCCCCCTTCCACACAGATGTCTCCGATTATTTTTGTGAACACACATTTCGGAGTGTTGTTGCTAAACTTAATGTCACTCCACTCTTTTGAAACTGTGATGGATGTCATATTTTATCAACTGCTCCCTTTCTAAGATTGCATGAACGATTCTGCACATTTAATCAAAATTGACTGATTGATTTGTAACGCTGGGCGAGACTCTTGAGGGATCAGACGCAGCCGAAAATCCAATTCGGCTTCCTTCAAATGTACACCTCAATAAAGCCGAATTTAGTTGAGGCAAGGCCCCTAAGAACGCGAGCCCATAGCGTCCATTCAATCAGTCAAACACCATTCACGCAGAATCGTTCACAGCAATCTGAAAGATGCGTACTTATCCAATGTTCTTGAAATGTACCAAAGCCGCTCAAAACCACACAAAAAAGTGGAATGACATCAACTGCCACTCCACTCCGAAATGTCCCAAAAACTAATCGCGAGACATCCCCTTCAACAAATTCAAAAAGTAAGTCAAACTTTGGTTCATCTCATCATCCTTCAACACACGCATCAAACCTGTCACAGAAGTACGTGCATGAGGACTCGCCTGATTTGCCACACGAATACCACGATTCACTTTATTCAACAATACGCGCAGTTCATCAGTCTGCAAATCACCTAATAAGAACAACATTTGGCCCATATTATGAATGACACCCGTATATTGATCTTTATTCAATTCAGTGGTGATTTTTTCTGTAATGACACCGCGTTGTTTCACGGCACCATTTAAAGCATCTAATATTTTAGCCTCATCTAACGTACGAATAAGGTCAATCGCTTTTAAAATACTGTCTTTATTTTCCGCAATGGCATCCGTCACTTGTGATAAACTTTCTGCTTTGATCTCTGCTTCACTTTTTTCAAGACGTTTAATTTTTCTAATACGTTCAGCCATTATTTCATCACCTGATCCCCTGGAAAGACGTAATCCGGTCTTGCCCATTTTTTATCAACACGCACGCTATACTGTGGATTTCTTGTTTGATTGCGGAAGTTGGTTGGGTTAAGCGGTGATTTTCCGCGCTTACTCAAGATTTCCATACGACAGCTTGTAGATTTATAAGCCGGTGTATGTGTTTCTGGGTCTGTCAAACTACTTGTTAAATAGTTAATCGCTGCTGCACTGTTGTCATTCAACGGTAAATAAATTTGTTTACCAGACACGCGTTCTGTAATGTGCACGTGCATTGTCGCTTCACCATGTTCAGAAATTAATTTAACTGCTGCCCCTTCATGGATACCACGTTCTTTTGCCAATTCCGGCGATACTTCAACAAACGCTGTCGGCATTTTGTATTTTAATCCTGGTACTTTGTATGTCATGTTACCTTCATGGAAATGTTCGAGGACACGACCATTGTTCACATGTAAGTCATACGTTTCATTCGTTTTATAGAAGTTATTGAAATCGAGTGCAAAGAATTTCGCCTTACCATTATCAAAGTTAAAACGTTCTGTAAACAATAATGGTGAATCGGTACCATCTGCAGCGACTGGCCATTGTAAGCTGTTATAGCCTTCTAAACGATGATATTTCACACCAGCAAACATAGGTGTTAGGTCTGATGCTTCATCCATAATTTCAGCTGGGTGTTTGTAACCCCAATCAAAGCCAAGTTCTTTTGCAATCATTTGTGTAATTTGCCAGTCTGGTTTAGAGTCACCAAGCGGTTCTAACACTTGATATAAACGTTGGAAACGACGCTCAGTGTTTGTGAATGTACCATCTTTTTCTAGTGACGGACTTGCAGGTAAAATCACGTCTGCATATTCAGCTGTAAATGTTAAAAATTCATCTTGAACGACAAGGAAGTCTACTTTTTCAAGTGCGGCTTGAACATAGTTAATGTTTGAGTCCACAATGCCAGTATCTTCCCCTAAAATGAATAAACTGTGTACGTCACCTGCATGAATATGATCCATCATTTGGTGGTTGTCGTAACCTGGATGACTTGGTAATTTCACACCCCAATCTGCTTCATAACGCCCACGTGCTTCATCATCTTCAACACTTTGGTACCCAGGTAATTTATCCGGCATACTACCAAAGTCAGAACAGCCTTGAACGTTATTATGGCCACGTAATGGGTATGACCCTGCGCCTGGTTTCATATAGTTCCCTGTTGCTAATAACAAGTTAGAAATCGCTGTACTTGTATCTGAACCAGTTTCTTGTTGTGTCACACCCATCGCCCAACAAATTGAAACTGAATTGACACTCACAATTTCTTTAGCAAGGTGGATGAGGCGTTCTTTTGAAATGCCTGTATGTTCTTCTGCAAAGTCCATTGTATACGGTTCGAGTGATTGATAGTATTCATCAAAATGGTCGACCCATTCATCAATAAATGACTGTGCATGCCATCCTTGATCAATGATGTATTTCGTCACAGCAGATAACCATACTAAATCCGTACCTGGATAAGGTTGATAAAATTCATCTGCGCGCTGTGCCATTTCATGTTTACGGATGTCGAATACATGCAATTTAGTACCGAATAATTTGTGGGAACGTTTAATGCGAGATGCGATAACTGGATGCGCTTCTGCTGTATTCGTACCAATCGTAATGACCATGTCTGCACTCGCAATATCTTCAATTGAACCTGAATCCCCACCATGACCGACCGTGCGGAATAAACCTTTTGTCGCTGGTGCTTGGCAATATCTTGAACAGTTGTCGATATTGTTCGTACCAATGACTTGACGTGCAAGTTTTTGCATTAAGTAGGATTCTTCATTTGTCGCTTTGGAAGATGAAATGAATGACAATGCATCTGGACCGAATTGCGCTTTAATTTCTTGCATACGTGTCGCCACATGTTTAATCGCTTCATCCCATTCAACTTCTTCAAATTGATCACCACGGCGAATGAGTGGTTTCGTTAAACGCTCTTCTGAATTGACGTAATCCCAACCGAATTTCCCTTTCACACATGAAGAAATTTTGTTTGCTGGTGAATCGTGAGAAGGTTGCACTTTTAAGATTTCACGGTCTTTCGTCCATACTTCGAAACTACAACCGACACCACAATATGTACATACGGTTTTCGTCTTTTTAATACGTTCTTCACGCATAGCCGCTTCGGAATCAGACACTGCAAATAAAGGACCGTAGCCTGTTTCTGCTTTCTTCGTTAAATCAATCATCGAAGCAAGTGAGCCTGGCTCGATGTCTGTCATGTAGCCTGCATTACCGACCATGTTGTTTTCCATCATCGCATTGCATGGACACACTGTTGCACATTGACCACAGCCGACACATGAAGAGTCATTAATTGAGACGTCGTTATCCCAAATGACACGTGGATGTTCACGGTCCCAGTCAATGGACAATGTTTCATTCACTTGAACGTCTTGACACACTTCGACACAACGTCCACATAAAATGCATTGGTTCGGATCATAACGATAAAACGGACCAAAATCCACTTCATACGGTTTCGGTTTATATTCATACGTTTGATGTTCCAATCCCCATTGGTCCATCGTATTATGAATTTCACAGTTACCGTTATTGTAATCACAGACTGTACAATAAAGTTGGTGTTTTTCTAAAATGCGATCTAATGCTTCCTTTTGGCTATCTTGTACCGGTTGTGTTGTCGTGTTCACAACCATTGAGCGTTGTACCGTCGTCCCACATGCACGTTCGATTTTACCGTCAATTTCAACGGCACAGGTATCACATGTTTGAATAGGTCCTAATGATTCGTTATAACAAATCGAGGGTACAAACGTTTGTTGCTCTTTTATGAATTCAAGCAAATTTTTGCCCGGTTCTACAAGATAATCTTTACCATCTAAAGTTACAATAAGATGTTCTTGCATAAATATCCCCCCTGGAATAATTGTTCATTTTATATGCCTAAGATGCCCCCACATACTTAGTTATTTCCATTTTATACCTTTAGTAACCAAAAGTTAACAGATTTCCAAAATTTATATATCGCAAACTAATTTTAAAAATACTAAAAAAATTTCTAAACACTTTTAAGGTACAGACACGCATCATATTTTTCGAACTTTAATGCGTCGTGCCGTGAACTGTCGCAACATCTGTATCATAGTTGAGACATACGCGAATCGCAGCTGTTAATCCTTTCACCATCATTTCTATCGACATCGATGGTTTTCCTGGCTTATCAATCACTTGTGTAGGCGCAAATGGCACG
This sequence comes from Staphylococcus delphini, assembly GCF_900636325.1. NCBI lineage: Bacteria > Bacillati > Bacillota > Bacilli > Caryophanales > Staphylococcaceae > Staphylococcus > Staphylococcus delphini. The sequence continues at coordinate 659,686 of NZ_LR134263.1, read as the reverse complement.
TGTATAAATCCTGTTTTCAACTTTGGATAATGCCGTTCTGCTTCATAAGCAAGTTGGTACATCATATGATTGCATACAAATGTACCGGCACTATTCGATAGACTTGCAGGCACACCTTCAGCTTGCATCGCCTCTACCATACGTTTTACGGGTAATGGCGTAAAATATGCTGGCGGTCCATCTTGTTGAATGCGCTGATCAATTGGTTGTTGCCCATCATTATCCGGAATACGTGCATCATCAACGTTAATGGCGACGCGTTCGGGTGTGATTTCATAACGTCCACCTGCTTGTCCTATAGCGAGCACAATATCATACTCTGTTTGCGCAAGCTTTTCTCGAACGACTTTAATACTTTTGTAAAACACTGTCGGAATTTCTAACTTATCAATAACGTGTCCTTCAATCGTGTCAGGCAATTGTTGTACCGCTTGCAATGCCGGATTCACCTTTTCACCATCGAATGGATCAAATGCAGTCACTAAAACTTTCATTGACTTAAAACCTCCTTTATTTATTTAAAAAGCAAGTACATACATTAAAATGATATGTGCCACGATGAGCATGACGGCCATCGGAGCTTGTGCTTTAATTACAGCTAATTCGTCTTTCATTTCTAATAATGCAACAGGCAACGTGTTAAAGTTTGCAGCCATAGGGGTAAGCAATGTGCCACAAAAACCGCCCGTCATCGCCAATGCACCGACAATCGTTGGGTCACCCCCATTTTGAATCACAAAAGGTAAACCAATACTCGCGGTAATGACTGTAAACGCTGCAAATGCATTTCCCATTAACATCGTAAAGAGCACCATGCCTAAAATGTACGCGATGACACCGAGTAAGGCATTATCTTGAGGTAAAAAGCTCGATATCCCTTTTGAAATCGTCGTCCCTACCCCACTCACTGTAAACAAAATACCAAGTGCCGCTAAAAATTGTGGCAGGATGCCGACTGTCCCAATTTGTTGCACTAAACGATCACTATCGTACAAGCCGACTTTCGCTTTCGGACGGATAATCAAGTACGCAACAATCAGTCCAACAATTGAAGAAATACTTATCCCTATCGCACCACCTAATGGCGTCCAAGTCGACACAATGACAGCAACAATTGCTAACACGACAGCTGGGATAAATAATAAATTGCCAAAACGTGTCGCACCTTTCTCTTCCTCTTGATGTTCGACCTCAACCACTTTTCCGATTTTTACATTTTTCGTTATCGTTAAAAGGCCCATCAATAATACAAGCAGACCATTGATCCAATTCGGAATATAAGGTCCTACCATAAATAATAAACCTAAAATACACCAAAACAGGGCTGTACCGACTCTTTTCATATTGCGCGGTTCACGATACACACGATAAGCTGTATAAATAAACTGTAAACCGATAAGCACATAGAAGATTTCTAGAATATGACTAATCGTTTGAGGACTCATCTTGTGTCACCCCTTTCTCATCATACTTACGGTTCATTTTTCGATCAAATAAGACATTTTGAATCACACCAATAATCAGCACGACAATCGCAATAGGTGCAGAATATAACGCAATCTCGACAGCTTTGACTTCCATACGTAATGATTGAAACGTGGCGACAATCAACAGTACCCCTGATGCGCCAACAAATAAATTTTGCCCGAAGAAGTTGCCATAATTTTCCATTGCAGCAATATGGGCTTTCAGTTTTTCTTCGTCTACAGGTTCTATTTTTTGTTTAAATTTCGCTTTTGCCGCTGCTTGGACCATTGGATTCATGAGCGGACGTACAAATTGGGGATGTCCACCAATTCGAATTGAAGCGAGACCCGCAACTTCACGAATGAATAAGTAAACAGACATAATCCGCCCCGAAGTGATACCTTGGATACGATTGATGAGCCGTGTCGCTTGTGTTTTCAAACCAAAGCGTTCAATCATCCCGACCATGGGCAACGTTAAAATAAATAATGACACCATACGATTATCAACAAATGCTTTACCCAGTGTTTCTAGAATCGTCATCATATCCATATGAGACACGAGACCTGTCACAATTGCTGCAATGAGTACTGTCCCGATCGTGTCCCATTTAAAATAAAAACCTAAAACGATGATGAGGATACCTATCAGTTTAAGCCATTCCATCAAATTCCTCCCTTATGTAAATAGTCACTTTATTTTATCGTTATCTGAAAATTGTTTCAAATAAGCATCAGAAAGTTATCTACCTCGAGAATTAAAAAAATGCCCTACAATGTGAACGCGGATAACGTTATACATTGCAAGGCATATTAATCATTTATCGAACTCAACTCGGTGATTCAATTGTCTTGGTTACGGTTGAAGGGGCTGCTTTCAAATCAACAATACATTTATAAGTTTAAATTTTGCTTATACCGCTGTACTAGTGATTGTTTTTGTGTTTCATCTGGAATGAAGTAATAAAGGCCATCACTTTGAATCCCACCAGAACCGTCTAATTGATGTCGATTAACGTTGTCATTGGCATCACTGTAGTTGCTACGAATTTGGTTCAGTTCACCAATCGTTAGATCTGTCTTTACGTTGTCACTCAATTGGTCCATTAAGGCATTAAAATTCGTGAGTGATGAAATACCTGTTAACTTATCAGCTAAACCTTGAAGCACAAGTTGTTGTCTTTCTTGTCTACCAAAGTCTCCACCTGCACCTTCTTCTTTACGGCTTCGAATAAATGACATGGCGGTATCACCATCAAGATGCGTACGTTGACCTTTTGTGAATTGATGTCCCCCTGCATTAAATGTCGCATTACTTGTCACATCAATGCCGCCGACCGTATCGATTGTTTCTTTCAAACCATCCATATTAACTGTTGCATAATGATCAATTGGCACACCCATTAATTTTTCAATAGACTTCACTGCCATATCTGGACCACCATAGGCATAAGCATGGTTAATTTTTTCTGTCGTATCACGTCCAACGATTTCTGCTTGTGTATCACGAGGAATACTGATCATTTCTGTCGTTTTCTTTTCTGGATTTACTGATAAAATCATAATTGTATCGCTTCGTTCACCGCCACCTGCACTTTCACGTTGGGAATCTGAATCTATTCCAAATAAAGCAATAGAAAAAGGTTCGCCCTTACTCAAATCCACCTTACCTGATCTCAATTCTGAATGATTTCTATCTAAAGGATTATGAATGGCGCCCCCGACTGCAAAAATTTTAAATGCGAGATAAGCAATAGCGATAATGGCTAAAATGAATAAAATACCTACGAACCATAATAAAAATCTTAATACTAGGTTTTTACGTTTTTGCGTTCTTTTATACTCCAACAAAGTCACTTCTTTCCGAATGTATTGATCAAGCTTTATGGAGATACATGAAAATATGATCCCGTCACATATTAAGTGTTATTTTACAGTAAAGTTTGTCGAACGAAATCGGTCTTTAGACGCAACTCTACTTTTGATAGCCTCCATTAGATAACAATATGTCTAAAATTGTTTCGTAACACCCTGGATTACTGATAATAAATGGACCACCACGAACAAAATCGATAGGCTGTTGATGGAAATCCGTCATCTTTAAACCAAGTTCTTGTGCAAATAAAAATTGAGCCGCGATGTCCCAAGGTTTCGCATTCGTATGAATATGTGCACCGAACTGCCCTGTAATCACGCGTGCTGAATCAAGTCCACAAGCACCAATTAAACGATAACCAAATGATGCATCTAATAAGTCATGCATCGTTTCATCATTCAATACACGATTGTTAAATGAAATAATCTGATCTTTCAAAGGCTGGGATGTGACGAATGGCAACAGCTTGTCATTCAAAAATGCCCCGCTTCCTTTCACAGCACGATACAGTTTTTGTCTTGGATAATCATAGATATAGGAAAGTTGTGGCTCCCCTTCAACAAAATAGCCAATAATCATGCAAAAGTCATCTTGTTGTTTGACTAAATTTGCGGTCCCATCTATCGGATCAATCAACCACGTATGGCCCTCTTTTAAATGATGCGTGTCATGATGCGCTTCTTCTCCATATAAGTGGTGGTGTGGATAATACGTTTTTAAAAATTGTTCAAATCTTGTTTCAATCGTTCGATCAACATTCGTCACAAGATCATAACGACTGGATTTCGTGTCGGTTTGAATTTGATGAATCAGATTAGGGATTTCTTGTGTCATCTGCTGAATCCATTGTTGGACATGTTGATCTATTTTATGACGCTCTGATTCAGATAACATATGTATCACCTCTTTATCTATGTTAGTTCCATTATACAGAAGAACAAAAGTTTTTGGGCGTTCTTTAAAAGATATGCATTAAAATCATCATGGCGTACAATATCTAATTGATGCACGAAAAAAACCGGCTGGCGTGAACCAACCGGCATAGAAAGGAAAGTAAGTAATAAATATTGAAGATGTTAAACTAGAATTAGTACAATTCATCATTCAAACATTACTATCAATGTTGATAGATACCCCTTTATTTGAACATTTCTTGTACCATCCCCCTAGTAGCTAACTACACTATAACATATTTCCGCTATAAATGTAAGCGTTTTCTAAAACTTTTTGTACACTTTTTATTTACATTTTTCACTTTATCGTGCAATTGAGATGGAAAAAGTCTTTCACTATAATTATTTAATCGATATGCTATAATATTGTTAAACATGTTTGGGAGGGGTTCGTATGAATAAAGAAGCACGGCAAAAGAAGCTGTTGGCCTTGATTCAACAAGACAAACCGATGACTGCTCTTGAATTAGCGCAAGCTCTCAACGTTTCTAAACGAACTATTTTACGCGACATGCAAGAATTAGAAGGAAAAGGCGTTCAAATCGTCGCACATGCCGGGATGTATGGTGGCTACCAACTTCAAGCGAATCAACATTACTATCAATTGAACTTGACACAAACAGAATTACAAGCGCTCTATTTGATATTAAAAGAAAGTCAAGCACAGTCAACATTGCCTTATGAAGCTGCAACGAATCATCTCATTCAAAAAATATTAAAACAACCGTATACACATATTCGACGTACATTACGCCAACTGGATCAATACGTTTTATACGAAACACGTCAGCATCCACGCTTGCCCGTTCAATTCAGTGACATTTTAATTTATTGCCAAGAGCGCAAAGTGATGGGTATTGACTATAAAAGCGATGCAAAGGGCGAACAACGCTTCGAAAATGTCATTTTTATTGGCCTGATTGCACGTCACGACGGTTGGCAAGCGATTGTTTATCATATTGGCGGCGATTATACACAATATGTTGATATCTCTACGATTGAAGACATATCATATTCTTTCCAAAAATCAATACAAACGAACGATATTACACTTGAGAACTACGAAACCTATTTAAAAGATTCAAAACATCAATAAAACCAATGTTATGCCTAAAAGCGTAACATTGGTTTTTTTCTATGCGCGTTGTCACTATTGCATGATTGTGACCACGAACGAAATAAAATTATTTAACATGTGAAAGGCGATCGACACACCTAAGTTACGGCCACTTTTCATATATAAGAACACAAGTGGCACGGCTAAAATTAAGTAATCGATTATTTCAAATGGGGATGTCGCTTGAAGTACGTGTACCCCCGCAAATAGCAAGGCTGATATGACGGCCATGACTTTAAAGTTTAACTTCTTACCTAATTCTCCAATTAAAATATGACGGAAGAAAATTTCTTCAACGACCGGGGCTAATATGACAATCATCATGAAATTGATTGGTGTAAACCACGGAATAGCGAAAAGTTGGTCAATCAGCATCTCGTTTTGCGTCGTATCATATTGAAAGTGTGCGGGCAAAAACTGTTGTAAATAACCATAAAGTGTTGAAGCGGCTTGTGCAACGAGGTACGCGCCTACGATCCAAAATATGTATTGGCGTATCCCTTGAAGCCCCTTCATAAAACGTTGCCCCATCGTTTGATAATGTAACAAGTAAAAACTGAGGATGACAATCAAGTAAGCAACGACTGTAGCGATGACTTGTGCGACAAGCGCATTTGAGTCAGACAACAACGCCGCTTCACTCACATTAAAAAACACAAAACTAATGATAGCTGCAAGTATGCTAAAGACGAACGTTGCAACGAGCACAATAGGAACTAATAATAAGTCTCGCCAAGCAATATCTTTCCATTTATATTTTGACATTTGAATACTCTCTTTCCTTTAAAAATGTACGAACGGTTGTATACATATCACAGACCCGTGACTTTTTTTACAGTTTCATACAACCCTTACACGCGTGAATGATTCTTGTTATACTATATATTATTTCATGAAAGGACGCTAGTGATGAACGGTTATGAAACGCCCAATTTGATGCAGGCACTTAAGGTTTTGAATGAACTGTTAGACTTAACTACGACTTATGATTTAACCTACACTCGTGATCCCGAACACGCACAAGACATACTGACGACTTTGAAAGCGAAAGTTCAATCGCATTATCAACAATCACCTCAACCCGTTCATACGGATGCAAACCGTCCCTATCCTTACGACCTTTATTATTTTTGCCTTTACAACTTGTATCACAATCCATTAGTCCCTATTGAATTCGGCAGTCAAAGTAAATTGAATCAAAGTTATATCCAACAGATTATACAAACACGTGCTTATTTCCAAATGTGTACGGTCACACGTTAAAACACTGTTTGCGCGATTTTTAGCAAATTTAAAAAGCGGAATGACATGCGCCATCCCACTTTAAACACGCTTTACAATTAAAAATAGACACGCATATTGAAGCACGGATTCATCTCAACTATGCGAATATAAGCTCGATCATTATGATATCGTTATGCATCTCTTTCCCAAAATACAACACGATGCCTGTTACTTTTATAATTTAAATTCTTCTTTGTCACGTTTATGATAGCCGCGTAAGAAGAAAAATACAGCCATAAAACCTAAGAATAAGAAACCAATAATCACAGATACACGTGTTTCATGATTAATTAACATTGCGACTAACACCGTTAATAAAAATGCGATAGACAGATAGTTTGTCACTGGTGCAAGTGGCATTTTGAAAGGATGGTTTTCTAATTTTTCTGGAAATTTCTTTCTAAATTGAATATGGCTAAATAAAATCATAAACCATGGAATCATCCCAGGTAAAATAGATGCACTATACACATAAACGAAAATATTTTCAGAGCCATCGATAAACTGTGGTAATACAACATTTAAAATGACACCAATTAAAATACCAATGGATACAGCTAAAACTGTGTAAAATGGCACACCGTTTCTCATAACTTTTGTAAATATCGCTGGTAATTGACGATGTTGTGCTAAAGTAAAAATCATACGACTTGAACTGAAAATACCCGAGTTACAGCCTGACATCGCTGCTGTAATCACAACGAAGTTAATTAAACCTGCTGCAATCGTAATTCCGATTTTTGCGAATGTTGCAACAAATGGGCTACCAATGTCGTGCAATTCATTCCAAGGATAAACCGTTACAATGACAAAGATGGCACCGATATAAAAGATTAAAATACGCCAAATGACGCCGTTTACAGCTTTTTTAATATTTTTTTGAGGATCCTTTGTTTCACCTGCTGTAATACCGATCAACTCAACCCCTTGATATGAACCGATAACAATAGATAAAGCAAAGAAAAAGCCTAACCAACCATTCGGCATGAAACCACCATGTGCTGTAAGATTGCTAAGACCGATTGGATTGCCTCCGTTCCCTATACCGAAGAAAATCAAACCGAAACCAGCAATAATCATCAAAATAATTGTCACGATTTTAATCATCGCAAACCAAAATTCAAATTCGCCAAACGCTTTTACAGACACCGCATTGGCTGCAGTTAACAGAACAATGACAATCAGACCTGGAATCCATGTTGGTAACTCTGGAAACCAAAACTTCATATATGCGCCAACTGCGATGACTTCTGACATCCCTACAACAATCCATTGAAAAATGTTGGCCCATGCAGTCACGTAACCAGCAACAGGGTGGATATAGTCTGTCGCATAGTTTGCAAATGAACCAGTTGATGGATCAAGATAGACCATTTCTCCCATTGCGCGCATGATTAAAAATAAAAACAAACCTGCAACTAAATATGCAAAAATGACAGAGGGACCTGTCCACGCAATCGTACTAGATGCCCCCATGAATAAACCGACACCGATAGTACCACCGAGTGCGATCATTTGAATCTGTCGAGAACTTAATCCTCTGTGTAATTGATTATCTTCCATGACAACGTTCCATCTCCTTTTGTAACCCCTACTCATATAAAATTGATGTTGAACCGTGCATGTCGCTATTATACTATAAACTATCAGAATTTGAAGAAAAAATTAAAAATGTTAACCCATTCATTTAAATTCTTATTTTCAACGCCAAACAGCCTTGATGCGTATATATATCCGTTACAGCTTTAACCCTTGATATATCGGTCATCCTATACAACAGTATCGTTATCCTATTAAAAATCACGCTTCGATATGATAGCGCTTGCATCGTCGACCGTCGAAATATTGTCACATTAATGTATTGTGATTATATTCACATTATCATCCGAATTGCTTATACTAGGTTTATTATTTAAGAAAGGAATCTAATTTATGAAGGATACTAATATTAAATGGGATACAATTTTTTATGGTCGCCAGTGGGTTTCAAATATTATTGAGACAATTCAAAAGAAAGATGTACTTCAGAGCTTTTATCTAAGACGTTATTTATTAAGAGCGATGATGGCTGGATTTATTATTAGCATCATTACCGTTTTTGTATTAGCAGTTAAAACAACATTTGCGCCTGACGTAGCGCCTGGTCTCGTGAATATGGCGGGTGCATTTACTTTTAGTTTTGCCCTCGTGTTAATTTTGTTCACCAACTCTGAGCTTCTGACGAGTAATTTCATGTATTTTACGGTGGGATTGTATTATCACTTGATTCGTCCAACACGGGTACTTAAAATATTCACGTTATGTTTTGTTGGAAATATGATGGGTGCTGTCATTTTGTTTAGTTTACTTCGGTTTTCCAACGTCATGACACCGGATATGCTACAAATGCTCGATCATACCGTTCAGGTCAAAATTCATGATTATAGTTTTCAAAACATTTTAGTCCGTGCCATTTTCGCCAATTTCTTTATTAACATTGCATTAGTCATTGCCATGCAGATTGATGATGTGTTGGCCAAAATATTTGTCATGATGTTCGGTGTAACGATTTTCGCGTTTATGGGCTATGAACACGTTGTTTATAATGCTTGTTTGTTTATTGCCAGTGCCATTTATCAAACAGACGCTTTCAATATGCTACATATGACTAAAAACATTATCGGCGCTTTACTTGGCAACTATATCGGCGGTGGCCTAATCATCGGCCTATTTTATGCTTATCTGAATGATCACGGTCAATTCAAAGCGATTAAAAAGGAAAACAAGAAGAACTAATGCATCATTTGTGATAGATGAGTACACGTCATCATTGATTGCGGTCTATGTTATAATAGGGACAATTCAAAGACTAAGGAGCATATTATGGATCGCACACGTATCGTTAGAGGTGTCCTCATCTCAATTATTTTAGGTCTACTCTTTTTCTTCCTAAATCAAACACAATCCACCTATACGACAACCGAGTTATTGCTACGTTCAATACTCGTTGCCATTGTCTTTGCGATATTATACTTCGTCGTCTTCACGCTTTTAAGTCACGACACACGAAAACGCATTTATGGCCCTCCCCTACTTATTGGCATCATCTTAGGTATACTCGTAGGGCAATGGCTAGCGCATGCTTTAGTAGGTCTTGCAATCGGGGTTGCAATTGGCTTAATCGTCGGTGCAATACGACAACGTTTTTTTAAGGAGTGATGAAATATGTCAACACAGACGATTGGTATCATTGTCATCGTAATTCTTTTAATTAGTTTTCTTCCTAATGCCTATATGTTATATAAAACCTCAAAAGAAGGCACTGAGAACACACGTTATAAATTAATGGTCGGTGTAGACGCCATGCTATTAGTGTTAATTATTGCTGCCATCTTATTATTAACCTAGACCCTCCTCATGACATCACAACAGAATCATTGTTGAACTGAACTTGTGGTGTCATGAACTTTCTCTTTGTTATTCCAGACAGATAAATGCCTCCCTTGTTATCACGCTTTCCACATTGTCACATCTCATTTGCAACAAATAACACAGTCCATATTCCAAAAGAAAAACGCAGATACCATCCACTCAAATGAGCATGGTACCTACGTTTGACATTAAATTTTACCTTGTAAGAAAAAATAATAAATGATTGAAGCAAGCACTGCGTAAACGATGAGTCCTGTTACAGCGGATAACACATGCACGCGCATCGGAATATGCTTTTGAAAACGTGGCGCTAATACTAAATTACCCACTAAAATAATCAAAGGCGCCACGATGAAAAATAAAATCATTTCTAAACTCATTGGTGTACTCCATCAAAATATTGCGCGACGACTTGGCTCAAATCGACATCTTTAGCAAGCAAGTCCAATTCTGAAAAATCGCTCTGAGCCGTGAATTGATTTGGGTTCACGATAACGTCAAGTCCTGCACGTATCGCGCCTGTCGCACCATTCACTGAATCCTCAATCGCTAAACAATGCGCCGGACTATAATTCAATGCTTGTACCGCAGCTAAATATAAATCAGGAGCAGGTTTTACTGTTTCTACATCTTCTCGACCTTTAATCACTGAAATATACTTTTCGATACCTAACTTCTGGACTAATGACTCAATGTGGTGTCTTGTACTACTTGAAGCAATCCCTATCGGAATATGACGTTGATGCAGTTGTTGCATCAGTGCTAACACACCAGGTCTTAAAGGCAGTTGTCCGGCCGTCTCATAATGTTCTTGATAGACTTGATCTGTTAACGTTTCTCCTAAATGGGTGAGTAAATGTTGGTGAATCCCTAGCGCACGTCCGCCAATATTCGAACGATAAAAGTCTGCGCTCATATTGTCATGACCTGCCTCATTCAAATAACGATTCACTGTTTCATATAAATGTTGTTCGGTATCGATAATCGTACCATCAAAATCAAAAATGACTGCGCGATACATGCTTGCTTCCTCCTAAATCCTGGGTTCCGGTTCTTTCATTCATTGTTAAAATCAATGTGGTTTAAAATCCTGGTGCTAACGTTGCAAATTCATACATAATTTTGTTTTGACGATAGTACAGCGATTTAAACCAAATACGATCAATGACACCTGAATGTTTGACCGCTAAATCATCGTGTAGTGAAACGAGTTGGTTTAATGTGTCATCATTTTCTGTTGCAAGTGCGTGATGATGAACATAACCGCGCCCTGGTCGAACGTTAGATCCGTTTTTTTCGATGACTACGAGGTCTGAATAATAACCTTGAGCATCAATCGCAACGACGGACTGCTCACCCAATTGTGCTTTATCTTTAAAATCTAATGTGTCGCGTAAATAATCTAACGTTTTCTGTGCATCTGCAACGTGAATTTCAATCGGTCCCAACCCTAAAATTTGATACTCTGCAGGAATGTCATTATCGACTGGATTTTGCCATCCATTTGGAATTACTGCATCACCATTCACCATCATGACATATGACAATGTATCTGGATCGTCAAAATACAGTGCAGGTTGTTCCATGTAAGTGCCTCTTGAAATATTTGTCGCTTTTCCTTGTAAGCGTGCTTCAAAGAAATCAAGTGCCGCTTCATTTGGTACGAGTAGCCCAATTCTCGCAATCATGTTTGTTCCTTTACGCATTGCACCCGCATTTGGAATTTCAAAAAATGTCAGCAATGTGCCTGGTGAATTTTGTTGGTCACCGTAAAAGATGTGTACCATCCCATGATCATCTTGGTTCACCGTTTCTTTCGTTAAGTGTAACCCTAATGTTTCCGTATAAAATGCTTTGTTTTGATCCAAATCTTTAGTGTACATTGAGATATGATGATGTCCTGTAATGTTCACGATACATCCCTCCAAGTGTTATTCAAATATGATTCAATTAAAGTATATTTTTTATACCTAGAGATTGCAATAGATATGATTAGGATACAGTTGGCAGAAGTATGAAACAGACAACACCAATAATGATGATAGATAATGGAAAGACGAGCGTTTGAATAAAACGTACTTTTCGTTCTGATAATGTTGTGCGCAAGAGCCAAGTTTCAATGCTAAAGTTGATCATAGTCAATATCGCAGTCAACGAAAGTAATAGCGTCAAGCCATTCGGAAAATTCATCAAAAAGCCGACTGACAGCACGAGCATCATAAACAATATGGAGACCGTGATAAAGTAATTTTGTAGCACTTTAATCATCATTTTTACATCACACCCTTTTTAAGGCTTCATTATTATATATATTTAAACATTATTTTCGCACAACCTAATAAAAAAGTAAAACCGCTAGCAATCCTACAATAGCGAATCATAAAAAGAAAAAAGAATAGACCCTATCTTATCGCCTTTAACGACACGATACGCCTATTCTTTCTAAAAAACTATTTTGATTTTGCTGCCCAGTATTTCGCTAATATCGGTCCTGTCACTAAATGAACTACACTAAATATTGCGCCGGGTACTGCAGCTAAAGGATTAAAATGAACTGTCGCTAATGATGCAGCTAAGCCAGAGTTTTGCATGCCGACTTCAATCGAAACTGTTTTTTGGTCTGTATAATTTAATTTGAACAAATGCGAAAACCAAAAACCTAATAAATAACCAATCGCATTATGTATCACTACGACTAAAAAGATGAGCAATCCTGTTTGAATAATGAGTTCACGACTGCCTGCTACAACCGCACCTAAAATCACTGAAATCGCAATAACTGAAATAAGTGGCAAGATGTCTTCACCCACATGTGCCACAGGTTTAAGAAATCTTTGAATCAAAATACCTAACACTAAAGGTACGAGTACGACTTTAACGACTGAAATAAACATGGCGATAAACGAAACGTCCATCCATTCTTGTGCTAATACAAACATTAAAAATGGTGTCATGAACGACGCAAGTACGGTTGAAATTGTTGTAATCGTGACAGATAATGGCACATTCCCTTTTGCCAAATAGCTAATGACATTGCTCGACGTACCTCCTGGACAACATCCTACTAACAGTACACCAATGGCAATATCAGCTGGTAATTGAAATAGCTTCACGACCGCATATGCAGAAAGCGGCATAATCGTATATTGTAAAATGACCCCAATTAAGACAGCTTTCGGTTCCTTCAATATTAATTTAAAGTCATCAACTGTAACTGTTAACCCCATCCCTAACATAACAATACCTAATAAATACGGTACAAACGTTCCGAATCCTTTGAAAATATCCGGAATTAAAAATCCTGAAATACTCGCCAATAACATCCATAATAAAAATGTTTTAGATGCAAATTGACCTAATCGTTGTAACATGGCATTCACTCCCCCAATGCAATTAATAATCAGAATATTATCACAAGTAAATATAGCATACAATACTTTTTGTAGAAATATTTAGTTTAAGTAAAAAATCATCATGTTCACTTTACATCTATAGTCTTACTGAAAATACAAATGACTCGTGATACAATGAATGCAACAATATTTAAAATGGGGAATTAGAATGATAATCGATAAAATAGAGACATTTATTTTAAATATAGATCACATGACAAGCCGCTTTGCCAGACGAAAATTATTAAAGTTATTAAATGGGATGAACCTCCATGCCACAATTCAAATGGAATGGTTGAAACATCAGCAAAATTACTTACTCAAAATTCATTTACCGAAACAAGCTTTGCCCTATTTGATTAGTTTTATGAGCTTCCATCATTACCGTATTTACCAAATCGTGCCTTTCCAATTACTTGATGCTATCAAACCATTACATCAACGACCCCACGAGGAACATCGCTTTGAAATGATGATTGATGGCTTAGACGACCCGTTTATTAAAGATAAAGTGATTGATATTTTAAATGGTTTCCACAGTGAACGTGTCATTTACAGTTTTGCTAAAGACATTTTGAAGGTGACGACAACTGCAGAAGTGATGAGTGCGCTAGTTGGCACTTTAGCAACGCGCAATATTGATATATATCATGCGAACACCGCTGCACGAAGTTTCCATAAAATACGTATTTCATAGGCTATGCAACATCTCTCTTTCAGTGGCATGGCGATGGCGTCGATGTCATCCCACTGTTTCATATAATGCAGTAAAAAACGGCACAGCGCATTTGCCTGTACCGTTTATTCTTCATCTATTCTTATTCATCCCATTCAACTTCTGCTTCTAATTCACGTTGTAACACATCAAACATCAATTCAAAACCGTGTGCTGTATGGTCGTGATAAGCTTTCTTTTGTTGTTTATATTCAAGATTGGTCAATCGGCGTTCTTTAGGGACCATACCTCTATAATGAAACGTCATCTCAGTCATCCCCGGTGAGCGTTCTTCAAAATAGACTTCAATCTCATCCACATGTTCACTCAATTCCGGCATCTGAATCGTTTTCACAATTTGCTCGTCTTCTTTTAATGTTTTGTACGTGCCAATAACTTCAATACGTCTCCCTTTACGTAAATCGACAATTTGGTAATGACCCCCTTCAACAGGATCATTTTCGATAACTAGGTTCGTTCGGCGTGAAGTCATAAACCAATGTATTAATTGATCCGGGTCTAACCACGCATGATACGCATTCGAAGGTGTCGTTTTCATCAGACGGACAAGCTCTATTTCTACCCATTCGTTTTGCATATGCTTCACTTCCATTCTCCTTACTTTTCGTTCATTTCGGTTGACTTCTATTGTAACTTAAATCCATCAAGAACTAAAATAAAGGGTGTATTTTTATGATTGTGATTCACTCTCTGAAATCTATGAGCGATGAGAACGTAAGCGCGGTAGATTAAACAAGATGGCGATAAACCCACAAATCGCAAGCATCACAGGATAAATAGAATAAGGCAACAGCGCCACAGGTGAAATGCTCGCTACACCCGCTGCTGCAATGAGCTGTGGACTATAAGGGACAAAACCTTGAAATGCACTGCCAAATATATCTAACAAGCTTGCCGATTTTCTCGGATCAATGTCATATTCTTCTGCAATATCTTTCGCAAGTGGACCTGCCATAATAATTGAAATCGTATTATTCGCTGTCGAAATATCAGCAACACTCACAAGACTCGCGATACCTAATTCTGCACCACGTCTTGTTTTAACGCGACGTTTAACGAAATTTAACAGCCAGGTAATACCCCCGTGATGTTCAACGAGTCCTATCATACCACCGATGAGTAGTGCAATCATCGCAATGTCTTGCATGCCAAGAACACCTTCTGACGCTGCTTTTAATAGACCTCCTAAGTTAAATGAACCATCAATCAAACCAATTAGAGACGATAACAAAATGCCGCCTAACAACACTAACACGACGTTAATACCGATAACCGCCAAAATTAATACGAGTAAGTACGGAATCACTTTAATCCATTCAAAGTCGTACGTTTTCGTTTCTGTCACATCATAACCGTGAGAAAGCCACCATAAAATGATAATCGTCACAATAGCACCCGGCACAACGATACGGAAGTTCACTTTAAATTTATCGCTCATTTGCGTCTTTTGCGTGCGGACTGCGGCAATCGTTGTATCTGAAATCATAGACAAGTTATCACCAAACATCGCACCACCAACCACTGTCGCCATCGCAAGTGCAGCCGGAATTTCTGTTGCTTCACTAATACCAAATCCCACAGGTGCAATCGCCGCTACAGTGCCCACCGACGTCCCCATCGAAATGGAAATAAACATACAAATGATGAAAAGTCCGACAATCAAAAAATTTTGCGGGATAAATGATAACCCTAAATTAACAATGGAAGTCACACCGCCCATCGCTTCAGTTGTTTTTGCAAAAGCACCGGCTAGTAAAAAGATAAACATCATCAACACAATATTAGCGTGACCTGCTTGACGTGCAAAAACTTCTACCTTTGACGCAAATGTCTCTCGTCGGTTCATCATTAATGCCACAACGACACCAATCATCGCCGCAACATTTAACGGCATAAAAGTAAAGTCTTTCGTGATGATACCTGCACCTAAAAAGATACTGATAAATACGACTAACGGAATGAGCGCCCATGGACTGCTATGCTCATGTTCTTGTTCTAACATAAAAAATCTCCTTAACGAAAAGCCAATCACCTGTTGCATACGAGCGATGTGCTTCTCCTTCACTTTATTTTTATATCTTTTATAAAAGCAAAAAATCATTTTTAATGACATTTGAAAAATTGAATTTTACTGTTAAACAATACATGAAAACCGTGTGACCGTCAACGTCTTAAATGTTCGTCCCATAAACGCTGAATGAACGCAATAAAATAGTCAGGTACTTTAACTAAAGTTTGTTCGTTCGGCTGGAATTGTTCATGGTGCAGTGGGTATTCACTGTCTGAACCAATCATCGCAAAATGAACAGGTGCCACGGTTTGATAACCTGAGAAGTCTTCACCTATCGTCAGTGCACGCGGTAACACTTCTGTTTCATAACCGACTGATTGTGCTACTTCCAGTGCCATATTTTGTAACGTTTCATCATTGACGACAGAGGCAGTTAAACGATGATAATTCAAATCAATTTTCACATTAAACTGCTTCTCTAATCCTTCACAAATTTGGGTCATTCTGTCTTCAACTTGGTCGCGAATGTCTGCTTTAAAACTACGAACTGTCCCTTCTACCATCGCTTCTTGAGGGATAACATTCCACGTATGACCGCTATGAATTTGACCTATTGTGACGACCGCTTCATCATAAGGCGCAATGTTGCGACTCACGATCGTTTGTAAGCTTAAAATTAGTTGACCTAAGACGATTTGCGGGTCTACCGAATCTTGAGGCATTGCTGCATGCGCGCCACGTCCTTGAATACGAATGTTGAAACGATCTACATTTGACGTTAAATGGCCAGCTTTTGCACGCCATTCACCGACTTTGATCGTTGGTGCATTGTGGAAGCCAAGAATCGCCAACGCGCCATCTAATGCGCCGGTTTGAACGACAGCGGGTGCCCCATCACCTGTTTCTTCAGCAGATTGGAAAATGATACGGACACGTCCCGGCAATTCGGCTTCCATCTCTTTCAATTTCACTGCTGTACCTAGAATAGACGCCATATGAATATCGTGACCACACGCGTGCATCACGTTATCATTTTGTGATTGATACGCTAAGTTTGTTTTTTCATTAATGGGTAACGCGTCAATGTCTGAACGAATCGCAATCATTGCTTCCCCTTGACCTACTTCTGCAATAAGCCCGACCTTTAACGGTAAATCGAGTATTCGAATATCGTAACTCTTTAAAATTTCTCGTAACCGTGCTGTTGTTTGAAATTCTTCATTGGAAAGTTCTGGATTTTGATGAAACCATCTTCTCCATTCAATCAATTGTTTTAAATCAGCTCCCATGTTGATCCCTTCCTTTTCGATATTTTTGAATCCGTTGATAACTATAATCCACCGCTGTGCCAACGAGTACCCCAAGCGCTAAATTACGTGCGATGACAATCAATAAAAAAGTAATGAGCATAATCATGAATTCTGTCCAACGTCGCTCGACAATATACCGCAACGTTTGACGGTCAAAAGCGTTCATCGCAATACGTGTCAATACGATAGCTAACACGACCATCGGAATGCTGCCGACGAGTGGACTTAATAACATTAAAAATAACAACATCACGATACCTGCTGCCAAAGTTGAAAGTCGTGATGTTGCACCTAATTTGAGATTATATTTTGACTGCCCCACTAACGCACTTCCCGCAAGCCCACCAAATAAACTTATGATGAAATTCGTAAGCCCTTGACCAAACGATTCACGATTGAGACTGCTAGCGGTTTTTGTCAGTTGATCGACCATTCGTGCTGTTAAACTCGTTTGAATCGTTGCGACAATCGCTAACATTAGGCCAAAAATGATCAATTCTACGACCATCCATCCTGTTAGAACAACTTGAGGTAACCCGAGCGCTGGCATTTCGAAATGAATATGCGCTAAATCTTGTACATCCGTTAAGTCGACATGAAACATTTTGGCCGCGATTGATAAGACGACAATCATAATGAGTGTAGCAGGGATGCGTTCCGTGATATGTGGAATTAAAAATATCATGATTAAACTGAGCACTGCAAAGAGGTATGTCGATAGATTGTGACCAAAAATATGTTTCAATTGCGAGGTCAATAATAAATAAGCTAACGCATTCATAAATCCAACGACGACCGGCACTGGAATTTTATGTATTGCTTTATCCACACAACAAAATGCGAATATGATTTGAAATAAGCCCATGACGAGCATCGCTGCAATGAGCATCTGCTGGTCATACATTGAGGTGATGAACACAGCGACAATGGAGACGCCACTACTCGGTGCAGAAACCATTAATGTGCGAGAACCTAAAAAACTGATTCCGATGAGCATGAGTGCGGTACTGAATATGCCGACTGTTGGGCTAACGCCAGCGATTAATGAAAATGCGATCGCGCCTGGCATCATAGCTAAAGCGACAAGTAAGCCTGCTGTGATGTTTTGGAAAGTGTGTCCTCTCCAGCTTGTGAGGTAATTTTGGATTGTGTGATGCATCTCCATCCCCCCGACTCCCCTTGTATTTCATTATATTATATCAAAGCAATCGGGATTTGTTGAATTTTTTAGGTTTTGCGTGATGGTTTTGTTTTTGGAACATATTATTACATAAACGATGATGAGGTGGATATTCTGATGATTGCTTGAACTGGGCTACGCTTTCTGAGGCGCTGATCCTTCAACTCAATTCGGCTTGATTGAAGATAATAGAAATTGAAGGTCGAATTGGATTTTGGAAGCGGTACAGAAATTTCATGTGTAACAAAGATTTCGTCGTACTGCCCCCGCAAGGCTGACTAGACTTCTCAAAAGCGAGCGCATTGAGAAGTCAGACAGCTACTGCGATAAACAGGAAGCACTATTAAAGAGTAGAAATCATATTTAGATATTTATTTTATCCCTCAGGCGTCTTGCCCAGTTCTTGCAATCTTAATTTTGTCCTCGTTCATTGATGTCCATAGCTTAATACAATCCATCTCGCTTTTGGGGTGGTGGTATACCTCGGGAGGCTTTCATTGTTTTGCAATCTTAGTTCTTTTCCCTTTTATTGGTATCAGTGGCCCAACAAAGTCATTATGCTTTTTGGGATGCTATGCTGGATGACTTCGACCCTTCTCATCTTATTTCACTACACTCATATTAGACGTGTCGGGATGAAAAAAGATGAGCGGCATGCACCCTCAATTTCAAGGTCCCATGCCGCTTCTCTGCACTTATTTATGCTTTTGTTAACAAACCTGGTTGACGGTCAACGATGACACGTCCGTTTTGAATGACTTTTTCCACATGGTTTACCCCGTAATGATACGGAATGTATTCATGGTTTGGTGCGCGCCAAATGACGATATTGGCATCGTCCCCTTCGTTAATCGTACCCGCGTCCACATCAATGGCTTTTGCCGCGTTGACTGTGACTGCGTTCCAAATTTCGGCTGGTGATAATTTTAATTTTAATGATGCAATCGCCATGACCATTTGTAAATTGTTTGTCACACAGCTACCTGGATTGTAGTCTGTCGCAATCGCAATGGCACCGTTATTGTCTAACATGCCTCGAGCATCTGCGTAACTTTCTTTGTCCAAGTAGAACGTTGTGCCTGGTAATAATACCGCTACTGTGTCAGAATCTTTTAAGTTCGCTTTGTCTTGATCACTTGATGCAACGAGGTGATCTGCAGAGATGGCATCTTCCTCAATCGCTAAGCCTAAACCACCGAGCGGATCGATTTCGTCTGCATGGATTTTCACTCTTAAGCCAAGTTCTTTCGCTGCTTCCATATAACGTTTCGATTCTTCTAACGTAAATACACCTGTCTCACAGAAAATATCTGCAAAGTCTGCGTATTCTTTCGCTTCTGGTAATAAATCAATCATCTCTTGTAAGAAGTCTGCTTGTGATGATGCTTCTTTTGGAATTGCGTGTGGTCCTAAAAATGTATGACGCATTTTCAAACCATATTTTTCTTCTAAACGTTTAGATACACGTAATTGTTTTAATTCATTTTCTTTGTTTAGGCCGTAACCACTTTTGCTTTCTACAGCTAATACACCGTGATGGATCATCGTTAATAAATCATATTCAGCTTTTTTAAATAGTTCATCTTCAGTTGCTTGGCGTGTCGCTTCTACTGTTGATAAAATGCCGCCACCTGATTCAAGTATTTCTAAATATGATTTGCCTTGACGTTTTAACGCCATTTCGTGTTCACGTGAGCCGCCATGAACTAAATGTGTGTGTGCGTCTACAAGTGCTGGTGAAACAACGCGGTCAGAAGCATCGATTGTTTCGCGTGCTTCATAGTCTTCAGTATAAGGCCCTGCATAGACAATTTTCCCTTCATGTACAACGACTGTACCGTGCTTGACTACATTTAATTCATCCAACGCTTTACCTTTTAAAGGGCGATCTGTCGTTACTGGTAAAATCAATTCTTTAATATTTTGAATCAGTAAATCATAAGTCATTCTGTTTCTACCTCCTTAGTGATCATAGGGATATCAAAGCCACGAGTTTTGGCAGTTTCAATCGCTTTTTCATAGCCCGCATCTGCATGTCGCACTACACCCATACCCGGATCTGTCGTTAATACACGCCCTAATCTTCTGTCCGCACGTTCTGAACCATCAGCAACAACCACCATGCCTGCGTGTAATGAATAACCCATACCTACACCGCCACCATGGTGAACTGAAATCCATGAACCGCCAGCTGCTGTGTTAATTAATGCATTTAAAATTGCCCAGTCCCCTACAGCATCTGATCCGTCTAACATTGCTTCAGTTTCACGGTTTGGTGATGCCACTGAACCTGAATCTAAATGGTCACGACCGATAACGATTGGTGCAGAAATTTCACCGTTACGTACAAGCTCATTTAATGCTAAGCCCATTTTTGCACGTTCGCCATAACCGAGCCATGCAATTCTTGACGGAAGCCCTTGGAATGCAATTTTTTCACTTGCCATATCTAACCAACGCATTAATTTTTCATCTTCTGGGAATAGTTCACGCATTAATTGGTCCGCACGTTCAATATCTTTCGGATCCCCTGATAATGCTGCAAAACGGAATGGTCCTTTACCTTCACAGAATAATGGTCGAATGTATGCTGGTACGAAACCAGGGAAGTCAAATGCGTTTTCTAAGCCTTCATCAAATGCAACTTGACGGATATTGTTACCATAGTCGAATGCCACGGCACCATTTTTTTGGAATTGTAACATCGCTTCAACGTGTTTTTTCATAGATTGTTTGGATAATGTGACATATTTAACAGGGTCACTTTCTCTTAATGCAGCCGCTTCTTCTAAACTATACCCTTCAGGCACATAACCATTAAGTGGATCGTGTGCAGATGTTTGGTCCGTCACAATATCAATTTTGAAGCCACGTTTTAAAATTTCATGGTGCACTTCAGCAGCGTTACCCACTAGACCAATTGCAAGGGCACGTCCTTCTTTTTTCGCCTGTTCTGCTAGTTCTAACGCCTCGTCTAATGAATACGTAATCGTATCACAATAACGTGTATCAATACGTTTTTGAATACGTGTTGGATCCACATCTACACCAATCACGACACCGCCATTCATCGTTACAGCAAGCGGTTGTGCACCACCCATACCGCCTAATCCAGCCGTTAATGTAATCGTGCCTTTTAATGAGCCATTGAAATGTTGATTTGCTAATTCCGCAAAAGTTTCGTACGTACCTTGGACAATCCCTTGCGAACCAATGTAAATCCAACTTCCCGCTGTCATTTGGCCGTACATCATTAAGCCTTTTTTATCTAATTCATGGAAATGATCCCAAGTTGCCCATTTTGGTACGAGCACAGAGTTTGATAAAAGTACACGTGGCGCTTCTTCATGCGTTTTAAATACAGCCACAGGTTTACCTGATTGCACTAACATCGTCTCATCATTTTCTAGGCGACGTAATGTATCGACAATCGCATCAAATGCTTCCCAGTTACGTGCTGCTTTACCGATACCGCCATAAACGACAAGACGTTCCGGATGCTCAGCAACTTCTGGATCTAAGTTGTTGTATAACATTCGTAAAACTGCTTCTTGTTCCCAACCTTTACATTCAATTTCTAAACCTTTTTTTGCTTGAATATTTCTCACCATAAGACTTCTCCCTTTCATTTAAAAAATAATTAGACTTAACGGAATGGTAATTAATAATGTTAATGTCACACGTACAAACCAAATCAATAACAATTGCCAAATCGGAACTTTAATTTCTGTCGCTAAAATACAGGGTACAAGCGCTGAAAAGAATATAATCGCTGATACACTTGTAATTGCCACTACAAATTTAACTTCAATCGTTGCTTTAACGACAAGTAACGATGGTAAAAACATTTCAATGACCGATATTGCAGACGCCTTTGCTAACAACGCTTTTTCTGCAATCGGGAAAATATAAATAAATGGATAAAAAATGTAACTCAGTATGTCAATAACTGGTGTAAAGTTCGCTAACAACAAACCGATAAAACCAATCGATAAAATGGACGGTAATATCGCAACTGTCATTTCTAGCCCTTCAGCAAAATGTGTCCACATATTTTTAAACAATGGTGTCGCTTGATGTGATTGTCTTTTCACTGCGAGCCATGCTTGTTGAATACGTGTGCCTTCTTCTTTAGGTTTTGCTGGTGGTTGTTGATTGTTATAGTACGCTTTCGACGCTTTTGATATCGGTGGCAAATAGGTCGAAATGGCTGTCACAACGAATGTGATGACTAAACAGCTCCAGAAATACAAATTCCAATGTGCCATTAAATCAAGTGTACGGGCCACGATGACCATAAATGTTGCTGATACTGTCGAAAACCCTGTCGCAATGATTAATGCTTCTCGGTAGTTGTAAACACCTTGTTTGTACACACGATTTGTAATTAACAGACCGAGCGAATAACTCCCTACAAACGACGCGACCGCATCAATCGCGGATTCACCTGGCGTATTAAACACTTTGCGCATAATCGGTTGCATTAACACACCGATAAACTCTAGCAAGCCATATCCTACTAACAATGATAAAGCGATGGCACCGACTGGAATTAAAATACTCAGTGGCAACATCAATTTATCGAACAAAAACGGGCCATATTGTGCTTCAAACAAAATTTTCGGTCCAATATGAAACACGTACATAACGCCAATCACAGCCCCTAACACTTTAGCCAAAACAATGACAAAATCCGTCTTCGTTTTCCGATAATCTTTACGATAGATGGGTAAGATTGCGCCAATTAAAATCATGACTAAAGCAATATAAGGCATCACACTATTGAGGCCTGCGCGTATTGCTAAATGAACATGGTCGACAATAATCGTTTGTACCCCGTTAATTTGAAAAGGCACAAAGAAACAAATCACACCTATCAAACTCAAAACCCAAAAACGCCACATCTGGTTACCCTTAACAGTTTGATGTTTCATCTCAACATTTCTCCCCCTTTACATTGTGAATCCTACACAAAATAACGACCTCTCCCCTTAGTTTTACTTTAATTCTCATTATTCTGTCATTTAATCATGCGCTGTCACTGACTAACTCTATTGTAATATGCTAAGCTATTATTAACTAATATAAATAAACTAATCACTTATAACTTCAAACTATAATAAGGAGGACGTTATGAAAGTTATACAGTTGGAATACTTTATCGAAATTGTAAATCAAAATAGCTTCACAAAAGCTGCGCAAGCCTTACACATTAGTCAACCTTCACTCACTGCAACAATTAAAAAAATGGAACGGGACTTGGGGTACCCATTGTTAAAAAGGACAACGAAAGAAATTTCAATTACAGAAAAAGGCATTCAATTTTATAACGAAGCAGTGGAACTTGTGAAACATTATCATCAATCCATTGAAAAAATGTATGATTTGAAAATGAGTCAAACGCCTAAAATAAAAATGGCCATCATTGAATCCACTGCACGTTGGGTGTCGACCGTCGTACAAACCCATCAAAATTCGCATCCGGAGCAACATTATCAAATCACGGAAATACTAGATCCTAACCAATTGGCACAAAAACTGATTAACTTTGATATTCACTTAGGCTTATCGAACGACCAAATTCGTCACGACGGCATTATCTCACTCCCGTTATATCATGAAGATTATGTCGTTCTCGCACCACAGAATGCCTTTGGAAATCAAAAATCAGTGTCGATTAAAAACTTGCCACTCATCGTCCCTAACCGTGGCTATCAAGTTCGCAAGCATATCGATGACTATTTTACACGATTAGATGAACGTCCCCATATCATCATGGAGGTGGACCGTTTTGAAACAGCGACCAACTTTGTACATCAAGGCATGGGCTATGCAGTCATTCCACAAATGTATTATCAGTCATACTCAACATTTCAACTAAGTGCGATTAAAATTCGTCCTAACATTAAAAGAACGATTTATTTGAATTACTCAAAAAAACGCGAATACAATCAACACGTCTTTGATTTAGTCGATGCATGTTGTGAATATTGGAACGTTGAAAGGAAAGTATAAAAAAGAGTGGTAGCGGAAATTGAATTGAAATCATTCAATGGAGAAGCGTACGGTGGCATACGAGACAAACATATGAGGAGTAGCGTCAGTCTTGCGGGGGCAGTATGACGAAATCTTTGTTGCACAGGAGATTTCTGTACAGCTCCCAAAACAAAAAACACCCCTATCAAGAGGTGTTCTTCAAAAATCTATTTTTCTTCTTTTGTTGGTGTTGTTTCAACTTTTTGCTCAGTTTCTTCTTTTTCATCTTCTGTCGTCGTATCCATTAAGATGGGTGTATCATCGTCTTCCCCTTTTTTGCGAGGAGAGAATATGCGCATGATGAGTCCTAATACAACCACTACCGTTGCGACACTTGCTGTTGAATAAGCCAATACTTTTATGGAGAAAACATCCCCAATTTCTTCACTGAAAAAAAACACCTTTGCGAACGTCATACTTGCATGAAACAATGTTGCCACGTATATCGAACGTCCGCCTGTACCACGCACGAGTTCACCAGCAATCATCGAAAATGCAAAAACATAAATAGCGCTGTACATCGTGTAAGGCATACCAAAAGCTGTATTGACATCCCAAACTAAATACAACACACTCACGACAATATTTGAGAAAAAGTGCGGTAATTTAGTTTCAACCATGTTCAAAAGATAAGAACGAAAGCCAAATTCAATAAAAAAAGCCATGAGAAGATGACCTATTAAAATCGTCCAAATCGTTTCAGATAAATCTTTAGACTGTAATAAAATAAAACTGTCGGCATATGTGTTGAAACTATACATGCCAATCATAAATATAACGAGTGGTAACGTAAATGCAATCAACAATCGCTCAATCACTTTTAAATTGATTGTAAGTTTTAAACCAGCGACTTGTTCTTTTTTATTTTTAAATATTAATATACATAATACTGCTGCGATAAATGGGCCCAATGAATTTAAAGAAAATACAAATGATTTGAATCCCGACGCTTTTTGAAAATCCTGTAATATGATAGGCGTTGCATAGGATAAGATAAAAAACACAAAAATCGTCAATGCCCACTGAAAGCCAGAGATACGCGTTCGATTCATAATTAATCCTCCATATTAAACAATCACTATTAATGTTCGTATGCATGAGGTGGTCCAGTTAAAGTTCGTATTGCTAATGTCTGTTGGACGAATATCAAGTCATAGAATCTAAAGTACATTATAACCATTTATGGAATGGAAATAAATTAGTAGCTGTTAAATATCATTGAATTGTAATATAAGCGAGATGATTTGTTGAAAGTTTTGAAGAAAAAAACTATAAAATAAAACATAGGATTGCATTGAAACTTCTTTAAGAAAGTCGATATAATGACGTTAAAGCGCTTACTTTTTCCTTGGAATTTCTGTTTTAAAAATAGTAGCATGGAAGTGACACATGGGTTATCACTAAATGTTAGTGAATATGAAAGGGGTCCGATTTATGTATCAAAAACCAAATCAAAAGTTGTGGACAGGCCGTCTAGACAGTGAGACAGACCGCCAAGCATTTCGTCATTTTCAAACTGTTCAATTTGTCGACCTTGAAAATGAAGCGCCTCAAGATGGAGACATTGCGTTATTGGGATATGCAATCGATGAAGGCGTGCGATTAAATAAAGGTCGTGTGGGCGCAAAAGAAGGTCCGGATGCGATTAAAAGTGCATTTGCCGGTTTGCCCGCTTCAACAGATTTAAACATTATCGAATATGGTAACTGGACACACTCGGCCGAAGATTTAATCACCTCTCAACAAGCGTTCGGTCACTATGTCGCACAATTATTACGTCATCATCACCGCACATTTCTACTCGGAGGCGGACATGATATTGCGTACGCACAATATCTCGGTGTTCGCGAAGCTTACCAAGAGCAATCAATCGGTTTGATTAACATTGACGCGCATTTTGACAACCGACAAGAAGGCTATTCTACATCTGGGACAAGTTTTCATCAAATGTTAACAGAAGATGCGCATTTAGACTATTTCGTGTTAGGCATTCAGCGTACAAGCAATACACAAGCATTGTTCGATTACGCTAACAAAACGAATACGCAATATGTCCTTGCAGAAGAATTAATGGGTCAAATTTGTCCGCCAGTCAAAGATAAACTTGATCATTTTATCAATGAACATGACGTCATTTTATTCACAATTTGTATGGATGTCATTGATAGTGCTTATGCCCCAGGTGTCAGTGCGAATGCGGTTCTTGGGCTCACACCTTACACTGTTTTAGAACTGGGACGCCGTATTTTACAATCTGACAAAGTCACTTCAATTAGTATTGCAGAAACCAATCCAAAATATGATATCGACCAACGTACAGCAAAGTTGGCCGCACACTTTTTAGGTCATTTCATCCACTGTTAATGAAATGATGAAGCCATCGTTATTCAATGCGATGTACACAACATTGAAAATACCTATAGTAAAGACTGGGATAGCATGACGTTATCCCAGACTTTCTTATGATTTATTTAATATCTGACAGTTTAATCAGTTTCACACCTTGTTCCGTACCTACGATAGCTTCTTCTACTGTATCTAAAAAGTAACCTGTCTCCAATACACCAACGAGATGAATTAAAAACTCATGCACCAGATACGGATCAATTTCTCGATTCAAAGCACAATCTAAAATATAGTTGCCGTTATCTGTAATAAACGGTGTATCTTCCACCATTCGACGTGTCACTTCAATATCGAATTCTTTTTCGATTAACTGTGCCACTTGTTTCCAATTAAAGCGGTCTACTTCAACTGGCAATTTAAAAGTTTGACCTAAATAATCGACCAGTTTCGATTGGTCGGCAATGACGATAAATCGGTCAGCGAAAGTGTCCACGACTTTTTCACGGAACAATGCACCGCCGCCACCTTTAATTAAGTTCAGTTTTGGATCGATTTCGTCAGCACCATCTATCGCGATATCAATATGTTGTACGTCGTTAATATGTGCAATCGGAATGTTCAATGATTTCGCTTGATTTTCCGTGCGTTCTGATGTGCACACACCAATCAATTGATACCCCTTTTCATGAATCAATTCCGCAATTTTAGGCACAAGTAACTCTACTGTACTGCCTGTGCCAATCCCAACCGTCATGCCGTCTTCAATACGACTGACAGCTTCATCTAGCGTCATTAGTTTAAGTTGTTTATTACTCATGAGCCCACTCCTTCATTGTGACTTATTATATTAACATTATTGTACAACATTTACGCCGAAAAACCATGACGAACACAACAAATTAGGCTAAAATTAAAGTAAGACAAGGATGGAGGGTGATTTCAATGAATTATGCAATTTATGCGATATCGACTGGCAAAATCGAATCATTGCAATACGAAGACAGACGTCCTATGAAAAGTGCTTTGAATAAAAAGCCCATCCAAGCAAAAATGTGGCTTTCTCGGACAGGTTTTGTAGAAGACGAGCAAGAGTACAAAGATCATGGCGGTCCTGACAAAGCGGTTTGTTTATACAGTAAATCGAACTACGCCATGTGGCAAGACGTGATTCACCCCTTACCTGATTCAGCGCTATTTCGCGAGAACATTACTGTGTACGCCATTGATGAAACGGAGCTCTTTTTCGGAGATCAATATCGTTTAGGTGAAGCGATTATCGAAGTGTCAGAAATTCGCGAGCCTTGTTGGAAACTTCAAAGCAAATATGGTTATCCTCAACTCGTTAAAGACATGTCAAAATCAGGGAAAACTGGCTGTTATTTCCGTGTGATTAAAGAAGGCTTCGTTTCCCCAAACAGTAATTTAGCGTTAGTCAAACATGCACCTGAATCTACGCGTTTATCTGTGCAAGCGTTGAATGACATTTATTACAATGACAGAAAAAACAAAGTACGTATTGCTTATGCGCTCAACAACCCTTATCTCACAGAAAAACGTAAAAGCGTATTAGAAAAAATGCTCGCACAATGCTCAAAATAATCAGCATGAAAAGCTAGGGCAACGTAGCATCCCTAGCTTTTCATGCTGATTAACAATCATTTATGCATCTTTTGGCTTTAATTCCACTTGATAACTTGTTTTAGAGTAAAAAGGTGTATGCGCTTTTAACACTGAATGTGCTGATGCCCCGAAAAGATTAATATCATTCGGTATGCTTTGCGTTTCTACTGTAATCCCTGAATGTGGTTTGAAAATATTCATACGACTTTTCCAATCTTCAGAATCATTCAACGTGTACATCACAATTTGCGGTGTAGCCGTCTCAACATGTAAGACTAAATCACGGTTTGAAATCGTCATCTTGCCATCTTTGACTTCAAATGGATGATCGAGGCCTCCACGCGTTGTGACTTGTTGTTGAATACGGGTATCGTCCGTATCGAATAATGTCGCAAGTTCAATTTCATGACTGCCCATTGTTGCTACTAAGTCAATCGGCTCTAATACTGGCATGCCCGACGCGTCCAAAGGAAACATCTGTAGTTTTTCGCTTGCAATGACGTGATTGTCCACGACTTTGTTGTCACGATTCAAATTAAAGTAAACGTGATTCATCGGGTTGAACAATGTATCCGCATCAGACTCCGCAAAATATTCCACTGTCCACGTTTTCGAAGCATCATACGTAAAGACGACTTTAATGTCTATATTTCCCGGGTAATGATCTTCATCTTGCTTCACTGTAGTCGTAAAATGAACTTGCACGTTTTCTTCGGTTTCGTTTTCAATGATTTCATAATCAAATAAGCGGTCAGATAATCCTTGTAGTCCACCATGTAAATGATTGTCACCATCATTTTGTTCTAATTGATATGTTTGTCCATTTAATTCAAATTGACCTTTCGCAATACGTCCCCCAAAACGTCCGACTGTTGCACCGAAATAAAATGGATTGTGTGGATAAAATTCATCCGCTTCCACTTCATTTCCAAGTACAATATTATTATCTCCAATTTTCCAACTGACAATGCGCGCACCATAATTCATGAAAACAATTTTACTTTCCTTATTCTCAATTTTAATGAGTTCAATTCCGTTAGATTGTTGTTCAATGTTAATATTCATTGCGATTCTTTACTCCTTTACGCTCTCCCAAGGTTTACCCTCTTGCCGGCAGCACCATGATTAAAACCCCTATGATACAAACCACGCCGCCGATGATATCAAATTTATCTGGTGGCTCTTTATCAATCCAATACGCCCATAATAGACTCATGACAATAAAAACGCCGCCATAAGCTGCATACACACGTCCAAAAGTAGGAAATGATTGGAAGGTCGCAACGATACCGTATAAAATCAAAACGATACCCCCTATCCATCCAAGCCAAAATGGACGATCCGCACGTAGCCATAGCCATATGAGATAACCACCGCCAATTTCACACAACCCCGCTATGATAAAAATTGCTGTGGGATATAAAAAGTTCACTTCTTCACCTCATATTACTTTTACTCTATTGTATCAGTTTCCGACAAACAAGGGGTAATAATTTCTTATTGTGTCACGCAAACCCTATCTCTATCCATTAAAAAAGACTACCGACACAAGTTACATCGATAGTCTGTCATCACTTCAATTTTTAATCTTCACGTTGAAACGCGCGCTTTAATACATTTTTCCAACCTTTTTCAAACGATAATACTGCATTTTTATATGATTTCGCTGCAAGGAAAAGTAATACACCGATAAGCACAATGTGGATAATGACTGCGATAACCGCTTCAAAGGTAGGTGTCGTCGTTAACGCTAATCTTGAGAACGTCACGAATGGCGAAAAGAACGGTACATAACTCATAATGTTAATAAAAATATTGTCCGGATTGAATGAGCCAAAATAGCCTGCATAGAACGCTGCCATGATTAAGAACGTCATCGGCATTAACGATTGTGCTAAATCTTCAATACGGGCAGTTAAATTACCGAGTATCGCTGCTAAAATAACAAAACTCAAAATGCCCAAAATTAAGAAAATGACACCGAAAACAATCAATCTTGTTAAGTGTGGTGTGAGCGATAAATTCACTGAACCGAACATCGATTGCAAATCAAAAATAAAGTAATTCGCGACAAAAGTTAGGCATAAAATGACGATTTGTGTGAATGCAAGTGCTAGTACGCCTGCAATTTTTGCCATAATATGTGTCGTCGGCTTCACACTTGTAATAATCATTTCTGACACACGTGACGTTTTTTCCGTAGCCACTTCTGTAGCGATTTGCTGTGCATAGTTAAAGACGATAAAGAACATTAAAAATGTGCCTAACATCGTAATAATTTTCGCAAAACCTTGTTCATCCTCAGACGCACTACTATTTTCTTGTCCTGACTTTTGAATGATTGTATTGTCGATTTGACTTTGACTTTGTAATCGTTGCAAATCATTTCCTTGTAAGCCGAGATTTTGTGCGATTTTTTGCGTTTGAAGTTGCGTCAATACAGCTTGTAATGTTCCTTTATCATTATCAGAAGGTGACGATGTACTTAAAATCGTCCCTGTTAAAGCATGTTGCTTATCTTCATGAATGACATACGCTTGATCAATTTCTTCTTGTTTGATCTGCTTTTTAGCCTCATCTTCTGACAATTTTTCATAATGGACCTCTTTATTAATCACCGACAATTGCCCTTTAACTTGTTGGTACAATGTATGGTCTTGTGTCACAATCGCGACATTTTCACTGCCACCATCGAATAGCTTTATAATTTTATCGAAATTCGCGGCGCCTGTGATGAGCAACATCATAATAATCGTTGAAACTATAAACGACCTTGCTTTTAACTTTTTAAAATACGTCAATTTAAACGTAGCAGCAAACTTACGCATCTAAATCACCCACTTTCTCGATAAAGATTTCGTTCATCGTCGGTTCCATCAATTGAAATCTCTTCGTGTAACCTTTTTGTTGTACGACTTCAAAGATAGCTTCAGCCACCGTTTCATCCGACACTGTGAAGAAGTTTTCAGTTTTAACAACTTTATGATGTAATACACCTGGTAATGACGCAACTTCTGATAAATCATACGGTGCATCCACAACGACACGTTTATAACCGACACTTTCCTTGACAGATGGAATGTCACCTTGAACGACCATCTCACCACGATTTAAAATGCACACCGCATCACACAGTTCTTCAATATGCTCCATACGATGCGAACTAAAAATAATTGTTGTCCCTTGCGCATTCAAATCTTTCACCGCTTGCTTCAACAACTCGACGTTCACTGGATCGAGTCCACTAAATGGTTCATCTAAAATCAACAATTCAGGTTCGTGCAACATACTCGCCAACAATTGCACTTTTTGTTGATTCCCTTTTGAAAGTGCTTCAATTTTTTTATGACGATTTTCAGTAATTTTAAAGCGTTCCAACCAATAATCAATCGCTTTACGAATCGCGGCTTTATCCATGCCTTTTAATGTCGCTAAATACGTCAACTCTTCAGTAACTGTTAATTTTGGATGTAAGCCGCGTTCTTCTGGTAAATAGCCGATATGATTGTACATCGTGTGATCAATCACCCGACCGTTATATGTAATACGTCCTTCAGTAGGCTCAGACAATCCTAAAATCATACGGAAAGTTGTTGTTTTGCCCGCTCCATTGCGTCCTAAAAATCCTAACATTTTCCCTTTTTCAAGTTCAAAAGAAATCTGATTCACTGCGGTAAATTGACCGAACTTCTTCGTGACTTGCTCAATTTTCAATGTCATAACTGCACACTCCTTCTTTATTTCGCTTACATTGAATATAGCTTATCCCCATCGATTTGACAAGTATATTTGTCAAAATGACGTAAATACATTACAAAATGAGTGGGATGATTGGTTCAAAAGATAAAGCATCGGGCGTCAAACACCATGCCTTAATGTATGTCTTGTAATTTCAAGCAAACATACGACGCCATAGCTACAGACATGGCTATCATCGCAATATTTGCCATTTTGATCGCTTGTACATCACAATGTTGAGCATTTCTTTGCTGACTCCATATAATAGAAGACTTTTACAGCATCATCACTGCAAAAGTCTTTATCTTCAGTTCATTAATAACGATATGGATCGTCTTTCTTTTCTGTTTCTTCAATATCACGCAGTCCATCTTGTTGCGTCATTGTGTCATTGCGATAATCATGTTGGTACGCCATGCCGGCATGATTTCGATCACCACCTACATATTGGCGACCATATTTTGGTGAAGGACCATATTGATTATCTTGTTCCTTACTGTCTAATAAACAAACAATAAGCGTTACTAAACTTAAAATGATGCTAATAGCCATCAATGTGAATGCAACCCAGCTAGGCAAGAAAGCAAATTCATTCACAACGCTGACATTTGTCGATGTTGCTTCATCCTCGAATAACGTCTCTTTTTGCGTAAATGCACTAGCGATGTTATAAATAATGCCTAAAATAAACGATAAAATCGGAATCAACATCGAAAAGCCGACATCATGAAACCGTCTCACTGTTAATGCGAGATTCGGAATAATGGTTGCTAACGAATATAAACCAATAGCAATAAACAAAATGACTGCAACGATCCAACCTAAAATCGGAATAAACATTAAAACCACGCCTAAAAATAACGCTGGTATCATAATGATGAGATGCCATAACATAACCCACCAATACTCACTCCGACGACTTCTCCCTTTGAAATTCACATAGTTTGTCCAATATAATTTAAATGCTTCAACAAATCCTACTTTAGGTGTCTCCAAATTCAATGACCTCCTTAAATAAGTTGTAGTTCTCTTCTAGTCTACCATAATCCATTTTTATTGCTATAGTATATTAATCATTTTTTTATCGTTTTCCCGTCAAGTTAAATCGTATGACACGTTTGGAATGTCATAGCGATTTCCGGTAAAATAGCATCATATCCTAAAACTAAATGGAGGCGACTATGGATTTTATTCACCCACCGACGATTCAAACCGCCCAAAACTTACTCGGGGTTCAATTGATTTATGAAACACCAGAAATCACCTATAGTGGCTATATTGTCGAAACAGAAGCCTATTTAGGTTTTAAAGATCAAGCTGCACATGGCTATCAAGGACGTCGCACACCGAAAGTCGAATCTCTTTATCGACAGGGCGGGACCATTTATGCACATGTCATGCACCGTCACTTGCTCATCAATTTTGTGACACAAGAACAAGGCGTGCCAGAAGGTGTACTCATCCGTGCCATTCAACCTGAAGCAGGCATTGAAATGATGCAACGTAATCGTGGTCGACAAGGCTATGCGTTAACGAATGGGCCAGGAAAGTTAACCGCTGCAATGCAAATCCCTCGTTCTATTGATGGCAGTCAGTTGAATATGGGGCGTTTAAAAATTGATACGAAAAATCGAAAGTTTCCGCGAGAGATCGAAGTTGGACCGCGTATCGGGATTCCGAATAAAGGCGATTGGACAGCTGCCCATTTACGTTATAGTGTTAAAGGGAATCCGTATGTATCACATCGACGAAAAAGTGAGATGTGGCCTGTTGAGGAAACGTGGCGGTAGAGTTTAAAGGAAATGGGACACAAAAATTTTTGATGCTCATGATACGGTATTTTGTTTAACTTGCCCTCAATAATTTTGGCTTTGATTGCCTTCATGGCTTCCCTTTCCTAGAGGCTGGCCCTTCAACTAAATTCGGCTTGATTAAATCATACATGATATGGAAGCCAAATTGGATTTTGGGAGCAGTACAGAAATCTCATGTGTAACAAAGATTTCGTCGTACTGCCCCCGCAAGGCTGACTAGACTTCTCAAAAGTGCTAACATTGAGAAGTCAGACAGCTACTGCGATAAACGGTAGCCACTTTTAAAGTTAAATGACGTTATTTAGCCTTTAACTTATCCCTCAGGAGTGTCAGCCTTCTGGGCAATCTAAAATCAAATACAGGAAACTGAGGGCAAGTTTATGAAATTAAGAAAACTAATAGCATCAATTTTTTGCATCCCATTTCGCCTTCATTTTTATACTGTTTTATCATCAATAATGGATATAAGTCCATAAATAGGATAGGGACTGGGAAATCTCAATGTCCTAGCCCTTGCTATGCGTATCATTACAACGACGCGGCACCGTTATGCTTGTTCATCAACAGCATTATTTTTCTGTTTTCTAAACATGCCGATATGAATTGAAATGACCGCACATAAAATTAAAATGAGTGGATAATATGAAAACTTCAATACTTCAAAATAAGAAACATGGCCGAACTGTTCAGCCATTAACATCCCGCTGTCATGAGGCAACACCATTAATGCACTAGCAGCAAAAATGTCTAACAAGCTGGCCATTCGTTTTGGTGCAATTTTATACATTTGGCCGAGTTCTTTAGCGATAGGCGCTGAAATAATAATTGCGACGACATTGTGCACTAAAGCTGCTGACAACAGCCCCGATAGAAAGCTCATCGCATATTCAGCGCTTTTCGGTCCATTTGCACGTTTTTTCATTGTTTCTACAATCCAGTCAATACCGCCATAGTATCGAATTAAAGCGACTAAACCTGAAATTAAGAAAGCGATAAGGAAAATGGAGAACGTGCCTTCCATTCCTTCCCCAATTTTAGAAGTCCATTCAAAGACGCCAATATTTCCTCGTGCGACACCAATCATACCTGTCAAAGCCGTCCCCGAAATTAACACGAGCATGACATTCATCCCCGCAATAGCCGCAATGAGGACGAATAAATATGGAATCACATCAATAAAATTAAAACTTAAATCACCTTTAATATGCCCTGTCCCACCAACAATGGCATAAATAATAAAAGTGATGATCGCTGCAGGCAGTGCGATAAGAAAATTCGCTTTAAACTTATCTTTCATCTTCGCACCTACACCTGTTGTTGCTGCAATCGTCGTATCAGAAATAATAGATAAGTTATCGCCGAAGTAAGCGCCTGCAATGACCGCAGCCGCAGCAGCCGCTACATTTAAGTCTGCCGCTTGAGCAACAGCAACCCCAATCGGAATAAAAGCAGCTTGTGTGCCTGTTGATGTCCCTATTGATGTTGCGACAAAAGCACTCATCACAAAAATACCAGGAATCAGCAAACTTGGTGGAATAATAGATAAGCCCAAGTTAACCATCGCTTCTTGACCACCCATTGCTGATGCCGCGCTCGCAAAACCACCTGCTAATAGTAAAATCAATCCAAGTTCTGCAATCCCCGAAGAACCTGCATTTTCTGTAAATATTTTAACTTTTTGCGTGATGGGCGTTTTACGATCGTAGCACGTCCATGCAATGACAATCGCAATAAAAATCGCCACATGTCGCGGTAATAGTTGAAATGCATCTTTTGTGCCGAGCATTGTAAAGACGAGCCCCACACCAATGTACAATACTAAAAAGATGACTAATGGTAATAAAGCAAGTGCACCATATTGTTTTTGACTTCTTAATTCTTTAGACATGTCTTTCCCCTCAATATCTTATTATCATGATAAGGATTATACACTTTTATCTCACTTTGACAAGTCTCGCGTATTATTTTTTATGAAAAGATACGTTTTTTATGCTTAGTCATCTGTTTTTTACTTTTATAAATGTAATCATACCGCTTCACCTTTTCCATTAAATGGCCAGCTATTCATATGCTGAAAATGTCGCATCACCGTCATTTTCAACTTTAATATCGACTTGATGCTCACCACGACCGACTTTATTATTGTTCAGTCCTTCAACACCGTCTAAGTTGACATCCCCTTCATCCCCATCGATATGAAATGCTGTATTCGAAAGTTGACCTACGTAAGTAACCTCCACAGTACTGTCATTAATTTCCCAAGACATCGGGATATCTTGTGGCACATCTTCTAAGCTGACATCGCTAGCACCTACTTTTGCAGTCACCTTTTTAAAATCAGTATGTTCCGTATACAAAGCACTGTCCTTCATAGCTGTAGCGAGTTGTTGAATATGACTGTCATCTACATACAAATCTGCTCTCGTTAGGTTCAAAGTTAAATGTGCGAGTTCAAGGTCATCTACAGTCATAGTTGTATCTGTCCCATTCAACGTCACTTGATCCATTTGTGAAGTAGGTAGAGTAATGATAAGTTGCTTTTTATCTAAAGGACGAAACGGATTAAGATGAATTGAGATATTTTGACGTTTCTCACTGGAAATAGATACGTTCATTTGAGACCCATTTTTCTCAACTTTAAGGTGATCTTCATTTGAGATGTCACCTTTAATTTTCAATGTATCGCCTTTGACAAATGTTACATCTCTACCTTTAGTATCTAGCGCTAACTTTTTTATGCCATTCGTCTTATAAGTTTTTTGTGTCATCTCATGATCTTGCTGGTCATGAAAAAATGTGTAATAAACCGTGCCGGCAAGTCCAACGATAAACATCACACATCCGATTAAAAACACAATGAACAATGCACGTTTCATGCACTTACACCTCTTTTCACCAATTTAACGTTCCATTTTAAATATTTTACAAATCCGATATAACTCCATTTGAGGATAAAAAATAATAAT
Source organism: Staphylococcus delphini (assembly GCF_900636325.1). Taxonomy (NCBI): domain Bacteria; kingdom Bacillati; phylum Bacillota; class Bacilli; order Caryophanales; family Staphylococcaceae; genus Staphylococcus; species Staphylococcus delphini. Next base: position 622,430 of record NZ_LR134263.1, on the reverse strand, counting down.
ACAATCAAGATGAGCCCCAATCCGAACCAACCCACTGTCGCAAACACGTCATCAATGAGGATGACTTCTGATAAAACGTAATATTTAAACACTAAAGCAAATGGTGTCATGAGAAAGGCAACACTCATTAATACAATACTCAAAAGGATGCCCAGTACAATCATTAATGGTCCCGTAATCAAAATAAAATTCAACAAACTCAACCCTATCACAGTAACAAGCGCTTTTGTGATATTCGATGTTTTTTGACTCTCTTTAGCTTGGTTCACCGCACTTTGTGCATTGATAGCCCGTGCCATCTCTTTCGGCGCACCTAACATCCCGATGATTTCTTGTTCAGATTTGCCATCACGTAACCCTTCAATAAAATGATTTTCATATTCAGCCACAATGTCTCGTTTTTCTGATTCAGGCATGCCCTTTAAGTATTGATAAAGGGTGTTCAAATATTCTGCTTTCGTCATTCGCATTCACTCTCCTCGATAAAAATTTTCACGATACTGACAAATTCATGCCATTCTGATTTCAATTGTTGTAACCGCTGAGCCCCTTCACGTGTGAGTTCATAATATTTACGCGCAGGTCCTTCCGTTGACGGTTCGTAATACGTCGTCAAG